>NZ_AHVZ01000040.1:0-165371 GCF_000247495.1 Psychrobacter sp. PAMC 21119
CTAGGCGTGTCTTCATTTCAAAAATGGTGATAAAAATGAGATAAATTGCCGTCAAACAAGAAAAATAGTGCAGATAATATCGGGATATTAACCAGCTATTTGACGATGTTTGGCAAGATTTAGCCATTTTTAGCCCATTCAGATGACTATCGAGTGAATTGAAGACACGCCTTAGTCTTGACGATGTTACTGGTCACTATCATTAGTCGTGATCATTAGTCGTGATCATTAGTCGTGATCATTAGTCGTGATCATTAGTCGTGATCATTAGTCGTGATCATTAGTCGTGATCATTAGTCGTGATCATTAGTCGTGATCATTAGTCATGATTAAGACTAATGAATTGCTATTCACTATAGGCCACATTTACTAAACAAGCTAGCTGTCTAAATCAACCAATTGATGCGCAATTTTATCCAAATCAGGCACCAAGTAGAGCATGTTATCGATAATTACGGTTTGAAACAAGTAGGATTCTACAACGTTTTCTTGAAAGCGTTCTTTGACGTAGTCGATTTCGCTATTTGTTAGATTTTCGCCAGTCGCTTGAACCGTTTCGCTGTCGCTATTTTGCGTTTTTTGGGCGACGCTATAACTGATATTAGCATTGCTGGTATACTGTTCAGGAAGCTCAATATCCTTGACGTCAGAGATACGTACCTGTAGATGGTGCAGTTCACCGACAGTCTGTAATGCTATGCGATGGGCAGCCGTATTACCCTCTAATACTATGATCTTTTCTGGCGTTTGCCCACTGGATAGCAAATGGAATACAGCGACTTCTTGTTGTTGCCATAGATAAGTCCAAATATGCTCATCAAAGTCATCCACACTCAAAATCAGGCTGCTCGGAATAATCCAATCAGGCTGATTAAATGCTGGAACGATAGTGACATCTAGCATACCATTGTTCGTGGTTAGCAAGCTTACTGCCTCAAACGAATGTTTTAGAATTTGTTTCATACGTCGCTCACAATAGATTAATGCGAAGAGGCAACAGCCGCCCTTTCACCAATATAGTCGGTAAGTTTTTGTGCTAAAGCCACAGGGCTACCAATAAAACCACAATATCCAGAATCAACAATCGCTTGTGGCTGACTAGGACAAGTACTGACACTTGGATCTTGCGCCCACAACTGACTGTCATTGTCTTGGATTAAATCCAGATGCTGAGCCCCATCGTTACCCATACCTGAAAAAATAATATTGATCAGCTCACTACCATAAACATCGCTGGTGTTTTTTAGGATCTGACCAATAGCGGGCTTGTAATCACCTTCCCATGCTTTAGCAAGTAATATAATCCGTCCAGTCGAATCGCAAACAATTTGCTTATCAATAGGTGCAATTAAACATTGACCCGCCTGTAAACGTTGCGACGAGGTAATGACCTGACAGCGCCAATCATTATGGCGATTCAGTATGCGTGGTAGCGTCCCAATCATCGTCTGGTTGAAATGGTGCGCCAATAAAATACAAATGGGTAGCGTGGGTGACAAGTTATCTAAGAACTCTTTTACGGCGCTAGGACCGCCCATAGACGCACCCAAAAACACAACGTACTGCCAGTCACTGGTATCGCTCTGGTAAGCTTTGGTATCTACCAATGCTGGTAGGAGTAGCATCTGTGCAAGCTTACGTTTTAGTTTGCGTTGCCATTTAGCATACTGCTTTGCCTCATTTAAATAAGGCGCTTGACTAAAACCCACCAAAACCCCAATTGATTGAGACATAGCAGTAGCCGTGGCTACACTGTCATCGTAATCACTGTCTATCAACCAAATATCAATGGGTGTTTCATAACGTTCAAACTTATCGTGCAACTGCGCCTGTGATACACAATCAATGAGGGTAAAACCACAACCACGTACGGTATCCGAAAAGGCCATACGCTGGTGATGATCTTCTGCGACCACCAGCACCTTGATATCACTTTTGTTTTTGAACGCTAATGGAACAGGGGCCTTATCCTTCATAAGTTAAGCTGACCTCTTCACCCAATAGCATTTGGATTTTATTCAGTAGCTCGTTTTCTTGGAATGGTTTACCCATATAGTCATTCACCCCAATCTCTAGGGCACGCTCACGATGCTTTTCACCAGTACGTGAGGTAATCATAATAATCGGAATATGCTGCAAGCGTTTATTGTGGCGTATTTGAATGGCTACTTCGAAGCCGTCCATACGTGGCATCTCAATATCCAATAATATAAGATCCGGTATCGTCTCTTGTAGTATCTCAATCGCATCGACCCCATCTTTGGCAACAGCAACTTTATACCCTTGACGCTCTAAGAAGCGCGACGTTACTTTACGTACCGTGACCGAGTCATCGACGACCATAACCGTCGGCTGGGATTCTAAACGTCTCTGCTTAGAGCCAACAGATGGCATGACTTTTTTAAGCGCTGGTGCATTACGCATCAAGGCAATCAAATCTAAGATAAGCATGACCGAGCCATCACCCATGATGGTAGCGGCTGAAATACCCGATAGGTTTGAGAATTGTTGTCCTAGCGGTTTTACTACGACTTCGATACGTGACCCAGCTATCTGATCGACCTGCAGGGCAATATTCTGTCCAGTACGGTTTTTGATGATAATCACCGGTAAGCTCGTATTGGTATTGACCACCAGCTCATTGAGTTTATTACCTGATAAAATCTCATTTAAATAACGCACACGGTAATCAGCATCTTCAAAGTTTAGCGTGGCGTCATTTGACTGATAGTAATCATAAAGCTTTTCTGGATTGATACGTACCACACGCTCAATCTGAACCAGTGGTATGGCATAGTAGCGATCTGCTGCTCGCACTACCAAGGCATCCGATACGGCTACTGTGAGCGGTAGGCGCATGGTAAAACGCGACCCTTTGCCCAGCTCAGAGACTACAGACACGACGCCACCTAATTGACGAATCTCGCTGATGACGACATCCATGCCGACGCCGCGCCCTGAGATCTGCGTTAATTGCTTACTGGTACTCAAGCCCGCATTAAAAATATACTGCATGATATCAAGATCGGTCAGACTACTGTCTGCTGCATCGATAAGGCCTTGAGCAATGGCTTTGCTGCGAACCGCTTCGACATCGATGCCGCGCCCATCATCGGATAAGTTGATGACAATTTCACTGCCTTCGCGCAACACCTCTAAAGTGATGTTACCACTGCGCTCTTTACCAGCTTTCGAACGCGCTTTACTGTCTTCAATACCATGATCGACGGCGTTACGTAGCATATGCTCAAGCGGCGACGTAATACGCTCTAGAATGGTTCTATCCATTTCGTCATCAGCATTAATAATTGTCAGCTCAACCGACTTATTAAGCTCATTAGCCGTTTGGCGTACCGTACGCTCAAGGCGTGGTATTAAGCGCGTAAATGGCACCATACGCGAATTCATCAAGCCATCTTGTAGCTCAGTTTGCGTTCGCGACAGTTGTAATAATAAGCTCTCACTATCACGCGTTTTTTCTAAAAGAGTGTGATTAATATCAACCAAATCTGATGCCGACTCTGTCAGAGATTTTGATAGCTGATTCAGAGAAGAGTATTGATCCATCTCTAGCGGGTCAAAACCTTCATGGCTTATCAACTCATCATCTATCTGCGATAAAATTTGGGCTTCAAGCTCAATCTCCATTCGGCGTAACTGATCTGCCAAACGCTGTACCGTGATGCCCATCTCTTCAAGGCTGTTGGTCAAGCTACTCATGCCCATGTCAATACGCGCACGGTTAATCGCCGACTCGCCAGACAAGTTAATCATATGCTCAATCAAACCACCTGAGATACGGATCATCTCATTGCTACTAGCGCTCTGCTCTTGCTCCGTAAACTCACCGATCATCGACGGCATTTTACTGATGTCTTTTACCATACCTGCTGAGTTTCGATTTTCTTTGGCAGTCAAAATCGCTTTGCGCTGCGCTTGCAGAGATTCATTAGGTATTTGTTTTAAGCTATCAGGGTTTTTACTAAATTCTTGTAGCGACTCTATTAATAAAGCAGGCGTTGGCGGGTTGACTTGTTGCTTGAGAATAAATAGTGCATCTGCCATCCAGTCATGACAGGCCACGAGTAGCTCTAAGACTTTTTTTGTAGCAGGACGACGATGATGGGCAAGATCTTCATAGACCGACTCCATGTCGTGTGCCAAGTCCGCTATTCCATTAGCCGTGACCATTCTTGCACCACCTTTAAGGGTATGCAAGTCACGCTGTAGCGCTTGTAAGGCAACCGTATCGCTTACGTTATCTAAAAATAACTGTAGATATTGATTATTATTGGTCAGCGCTTCTGCTTCTTCTAAGAATACTTCTAATATGTCAGGATCCGGTAAGCCATTGGCCCATGACTGTTTAATCATTCTATCAAGCGTTAGGATTTCTGTATTTTCGACATTGCTGAGTATAAAGTCATCTTCAACAGCTTGGGGCTCAGCGACAGTATGATGTTTTGGCACGGGTACAATCAAATTAACCGTATCTGGCAATACTTGTGCTTTCTCAAAACGTTGTAATTGCTCAATAAGTTCGGGAGCAAAAAATGATTGCTGATGATTTACCATGTGCATGACTTGCAAAGACAAGGTATCTTGCACGATTTGCATAATCTCAAGCCACTGTGTGGTTGGCGCGCGTCTGTACTCTACAAAAGCTTCATAGATACTCTCTGCTTCATGGGTCAAGTCTCCAATACTACGGATACCTGCCATGCGTGCACCACCTTTGATGGTATGCAGATGACGTTGTAATACCTTTAGCGTATTGATGTTAGTAATATCCGCACGCCACTTATTAAAGCTTTCGGCAAGGGCATCATCAAGCTCTTGCGCTTCTTCTAAAAATATCTCTAACAGTTCAATGTCAGTATCGATAGACTCTAGCTGAAACTCAGCGGCAGAGACACTTTGCACGGTAGGCAGACCATCATTATACTCATCAGTAATACCATCTTCAGTGTCAACGCCATCAGCAATACGCTGTAAATCCTCAAGAATGTGCCCATCAACTTTTAATGACGTGCTACCGGCCAATGCATCGAACAACCCTACTAACTGCGCATGCCCAGCCAACAACGTGGTTTGAATGTCTGTATCAGCTGCTGTTTCAGGACTGTCTTGCAGATGACTATAAGCCCCAGCTAAGGCACTGAGAATTGCAGTGAATTTTGGAATATCTACCGCTTTGCCAGCCAGATAATTTATTTGTGCCAGTTGTTGTTCAATATATTTCTGGACATGCTCACTTTCAGAGTGGCTCAGTGCCTCATTTAATTGCCATTCAGCATCGAGCAGTTCATCGATATTTTCGTCGAATAGCTGCTCTATAGTGAGTTTATTGTCTGCTATCCCACTATAATCACCGACAGCATAATGCTCACCCAGCATCGCTTGCAATGACGCAATATCTTGCTGGCTCTGCGCTTCTTCTACCGATATATCTTGCTGTTCGACGTTTGGTTTGTAGTTATTAAGATAGCCATTAATCAGTGTCACAGACTGTGCTAACGCCTCTAAGTGTTGCCCACTCATAGGAATATCTTGCTGTTGCAACAGCTCTAGACTTTTCTCTATTGTTGCACTGATTTCGCTAATCGCCGTCAACGCGCTAGAACCTGAAGCGGCTCTTAGGGTATGAAATGCCCGAACAATATGATCACTAACTTCAACATAGGGTTGACCTTGATGCTCATTAACAAAGGTATCAACCTCCTGTAACAGGGTCTCTGCTTCCTCGATGAAAATCTCAAAAAATGCTTTTTCTTCTGCATTTTGATGCGTCAAAATGACTGGCGCCTCTGCCATCATTTCATTAGCCGAATGAATGGTCTGCAGCATATTATCAATGTCTTCATCACTACTATCATTACTACTTTCGATCGTACTATCAGACTCTAATACTGAAGGTTGCTCAGTAGAGGTAAGCGCTTGCTCATATAACTTGGCATAGCTGAACTCATTACCATGCTGCTTACTAAAAGCGTTCGCACAGGCGATCCATAGTGGCACTAGCGCTGGATAATCTTGGCTGCCACTTTCAAACGTGGTGAGCATGGCAGGATATGCTGCTAAAACATCGGTAATAAGCTGTCTTATATCAGCTGAAGCGACAACACTCTTATCTAAAATGCGATTGAGCATGTTTTCTATTGACCATGCCAGCTCACCAGTATAGTTGGCACCAACCATACGGCCAGAACCTTTTAGCGTATGGAATCCGCGACGAATGTCTGCCAAATCGCTCAAATCAGTGGGAGACAGCTGCCAATGCTCATATAAAGGCACAATGTCGTCCAATACTTCATTCGCCTCTTCTATAAATATCTCTTTGATATCAGGATCGGCATCATTCGCATCCGTCGGTAACTCCTGCGTCTCTTGCATAAAAGTAATGAGTACAGTGGGCAATACCAGACCGGAAAGAGAGTCTATGACGTTTCTGTCTCCGCCTACTTCCAGTTCATTGTCAGACTTATCAATCGCGTCTGCCAGATTGTTATATTCAGCAGTTGCCATTGGCTCATCTGAGTCCAAAGCCTCGTCTAATTCAGTGTCCGATGAGGCAGATACGGCAATATTTAAACCCGTGTTAACTGGCTGTCCCGTTAGTACATTATGACTTTGTAAGATGGTTACCGCAGGATCAAAGCTTGGCGATTGTTGCGCCGTAAAATCTGTCACTAAAACTGAAAGTCGCTTGGTCGTCTCTGTTACTAGCGCAACGACCTCATCAGTGACAGGCAATGTCTTGTCTAAAAGTCGATTGAGCAGATTTTCGATTGACCATGCCATCTCGCTGATACTAAAGGCACCAACCATGCGCCCCGACCCTTTTAACGTATGAAAACCTCTACGCACTTCTGTTAAAGGTGTTAGATCTTGTGAATCCTGCTGCCAAATTGGTAAAAAATCTTCTAAGTCCTCGACGACCTCTGTCACCTCTTCAATGAAAATATCACGAATATCTTCATCTATATCAAAACTATCTGGCTTCACTTGTTCACGCGCACGTAGCAAAGCTTCACTGTCATTAACAGTACTAAAATCATCACCGACGGTATTATTTATGGTGAGGTTATCCGACTCATCTTCTACCGCCATTTCATGGCTCAAAATTGCCGTATCAAAGTCTTGATCTTTAAGAATTTGGTCATCGATAGCGTGCTCAATAACTGGCGCAATCTCACCGTTATCATCGTAGCGTAGTACATCGGTCACCGCGACTTTTTGGCTAAGTAAGCTTTGGTCAACACTTTCAGGTGCTTGAATATACTCACTGAGCAATGTGGCAGCATTATCAATATGCTGATTTGCCAACGCTAATAGCGGTTGGTCAAAAACTTGCTGAGCCAGATAATCAAGCAACAGCTCTATTGAAGTCAGACCTTCAGCCAATGCTTGGGTAACCTGCCAACTGAGCACGTCAATTTCATGAGTAGTGAGTTGTACAAATAGGCTGGCTATAGCATCAGTCGCTTCACGGATTGAAGGCAACCCCATTTCATCAAAAGCATGACCAATATTAGTAAAATCAGCAGCCTCAGGTAAGAGAGCAATATCCTGACGCTGTATATATGCGTTAAAGCTTTGTTTTATGTCTTCAACAGCAATGCGCAATTCACGTAAGTCTTTACTATTAGAATTGATATCCATACTAGAATCTGGCTGTGCGTTGACACTCGCTGCTACATCAGACACCGGCGTAAAATCAGCGGCATCACCGATCTTTGTCGATATTGCCTGCTCTGTATTATAAATAGCACTATATAACTCTTGAAGCTGGCGTTCAATCTGCCACTGTTCTTGTGCAAATCCTGTCTCTGAGGAAAGAGCACGCTCTATGTCGGCAATGATGGATGCTGCTTTTGAGGCATAAAAAGTCCAACCTCGAGCTTCGAGCTGACTATTTATACGTTGCAGTGGGTTAAATAAAGTCTGCGGTTGATCGAGACCGAAAATAAGGGTCTCAAGCTCGCTCAATATACGAGGCAAAAAACGTGCATCCATTATCGCACTTTGCGGTAGATTACTGAGGATAGACTGAGTATGATCGCTGCTTTGCGCAAGACCACTCAGCTCAATATAGAGGCTGGCGAGCAATTCTTTAATAACGCTCGGCGCCAACTCGGCTTGATGTCCACAAGACTCTAGCACTTGCTCAAGCTTTGCCAATAGCGGTGCATAGTGCTTAGGCAACGGTGTTTTATTATGAGCAAGATCGCGCAACCACAGCTCGGTTAAATACCATAGACGCTGCAAATCATCGTCTTGCGTGGTTTGCCATAAATACTCACTTACCTTTTCTAAGACCGTCAGTACTGAGGGCTGATTGCTATTGGCAACCAGTAGCGCCTGTACTTGCTGACGCCAAACCAATAGTAATTTTTGATACTGCTGAGTGTCTAGATGAGCATCTACCGCATGGCTTGGTACGATTAGTTCAATATCATCGATAACTTTTTCAGAAGTAATACCGCCATCGACAAGGTCTTTGTAATGAGTATTGCCAGCTATCGTGGATTGCGGTGACAAATGGTCGGTCGCTATACCCAGTCGTGATAGCGACTGAGTAAGATCATCAGCCGCTCTACTGATTAGAGCGGTATGATGACTGCTTGTACGCATATATTGCGTCAGCTCACGTTGTAGCAGCCGATGAGAAAACTGACCGATGCGGCGATCATCAGGGGTAAAACCATCTTGGCTACCCGCCCCTGCCAACAGACTCAGCTTAGTCGCTAAATTTGACAGCAAAGGCAGATTAATCATAGTTAAAGCACCACCAACTTGATGATAGTGCTGCACCATTTGCTCGTAATTATTGCTGTCAGCGTCTAATTGCCAGCCATCAGATACTTGTGATAATTGCTGATTAAAAAGTGGTAATAACCACTCGATCGTCACCATGTCATTGGGCTGGTTTTTCATAGATTTATCCTAACTCGTCTAGGCGCTAATTTAGGCACTGATCTTTTGCCACGCATTAATTTTTGGGTGCGCAATACGGCGCATATTTGAAGGACGCCAAAATAACGCCTCACCTGGAGCCAATACTATATAACCACCTAGCGCACACTGCTCTGACAGCTTGTTAAGAATATCTCGTTGATCAAATTTACGAAAATATAGCAGCATATTTTGGCAGATGATGACCTGCTGTAGATCGGACGTAGGTGGTTCTTGACCGATAATATTGTGTAAAGCAAAGCTAACATACTGCTGTAAAGTTGGCACGATTTGCCAATGTGCTTGAGTGTCGTTAATAGTATTTTCTACTATAGATGAATCAAAAACAGTCGATTGATCGGGTACAGTTTCAGAATGTAATGGGTAAATAAACTGCTGACAGCTTGACGGAATCAATGCTTTTTGACGTTTGTCATATTGTGCCAAACGTGCTTTCGTAATTGCTTTTTGGCTGACATCCGTACCCAATACAGCGTAATTGACCAGCTGCTTCGATGCCAAACTCATGGCAAGCGACCAAGTCTCCTGCCCACTGGCACAACCAACACTCCAAATACGAAACATCTCATCAATACTGTCATCTGTTAGCCTCAGTCGCTGATGTCGCAAGGCGTACTCTGTAATGAAGTCTATAGAAGGCATATGACGAAAGAAGCGACTTTCATCAATCAGCACTTTGTCCAATAATTGCTGGCGCAGCGCATCATTGCTTGGCAGTTGACGCCATAATTGCAAAATCGATAGTCCATGCGCGGCAGCCGTACGGTCAATCGCATTTACCAACCACTGTCGTTGGATAGGAGGTAAAACAAAGCCAATCTCTTGCTCTATATAACGCTGCCATTGCTGTGTATCAAAGGCATTAACTTGCCCTAAGACTGTCACCAAATCGGGATTGGCTTTATCGACTACACTAACGTCTTGTTGAGTATGCTTATCCACGTGACCTGCTATTATTACTGCTGCCCAGCATCACTACTAGAGCAGCACTTTGATTAACATCTCAAGATAACAAAACCCTAAGCTTGATGACTAATTATGATACTCACTTATTGCGCATTCGCTAATTATTAAGCGTTGGCCAATAGGTTTTCTTCATTTTCTAACTGCTCATCATCGTTCGATACTTTAAAGCCAGTAACCGACTCTTGAAGGGCAGCAGCCATTTCACTTAGCTCACCAATAGAACGCGCCGTAGCCATCGTACCAGATGAGGTTTGTGAGGTAATGTCTTGAATGATATTCATCGTGTGAGAGATATGTCCAGCAGACTCAGCCTGTTGCTGGGCGGCATTTGAGATGTTTTGAATCAGATCTGCCAAGGTATTAGAAACGCTCTGTACCTCTTCTAGTGCTTCACCAGCATCTTTGGCCAAACGTGCACCGCGTACAACCTCAGAGGTTGTGGATTCCATTGACATCACAGCTTCGTTGGTATCTGCCTGAATGGTTTTTACCAGTGTTTCAATCTGTTTGGTAGCATTGGCTGAACGCTCAGCGAGACGTTGAACTTCATCAGCAACTACCGCGAAACCTCGACCAGCCTCCCCTGCCATTGACGCCTGAATGGCCGCGTTCAATGCCAATACGTTGGTCTGATCCGCAATATCATTAATCAATCCAACGATATCACCAATCTCTTGCGAAGATTCACCAAGGCGTTTGATACGCTTTGACGTCTCTTGAATCTGATCGCGAATAACGTTCATGCCTTCAATGGAGCGCTGTACAACCTCTGCCCCATTATAAGAGATAGCAACCGAGCGCTGGGCAACCGTTGCAGACTCTGCCGCGTTGTTCGAAACTTGGTCAATTGAGACAGTCATCTCATTAATTGCTGCGGATACACCAGCGATTTCTTGCGCTTGGTTTTCCGAGGCTTCAGCAAGCTCAACCGCATTCATCTGCGTCTGCTCTGAGGACTGTGAAACGCGATCAGCGGTACTGTTAATAACCAGTACCAATTGACGTAATTGGTCAATGGCGAAGTTTACCGAATCAGCAATCGCCCCAGTGAAATCTTCTGATACAGTCGCATTGACCGTCAAATCACCGTCTGCCAAATCACCCAATTCATCAAGCAAACGCAAAATTGCAATCTGGTTGCGCTCATTCTCTTCTTGAATTTGGCGAGCACGCTCGGATTCTGCTTCTGCTTCTTGACGACGACGTAAGGTCTCTTTTTCGATGAGTAGACGCTCTGAGCCGCCACGCTGACTAAGTAACTTATATAAAGCAAATAGAATACCGGCAACACCTACTACAAATATAATCACTGGCAATACTACTGATTGATTAAAATCAGGCAGATATTGACTTACTGATGACAATGAATTGACTAGCCAAATTAGACAAACCACGGTCAATAAAGCAAAAAACCCCAATAATAATTTCCAAATATTATTAGCGTCTTTAACCGCGTGCGTTGTTTTGCTATTGCCAGTTACAGAGTTCTTTATAACATCACTCATCTTGCGTATCCCTTTCGAACAATCGTCAAAGTCTTATCGTGACTGACTCCGACAATCATATTGTTATCGAAACAATAGTGATTAGCAAAGCCTGTATGAATGCTGACATACAACTGTATTATGTCAGTCGGTGTTTCTTTTCATCGTGCTAGCAGGCGAGTATTTCATGGCAGCAAATACCGTATGAAAGACCGTTATAGCGCTGCATCAGCATACTGCAAATCTTGCACTAACAAGCTTGGCATAAAAATATACCAATCTTGTTCATCTTTAAAAAACTTGCCATGATTATAAGGAGAGAATGGCGAGTTATATTCAAGCGCTTCTGGGCGATATTCATCACGAGTAAATTGCTCGATACCAAGTACTTGATCGACAAGTAATCCTGAAAACACATTATCATGATCGATCACAATAACCTTGCGTTGGCTCATTTGCGCCAACCGACTAGGAACCTGCAAAAACTCAGACAAATCCGTCAGTGGTAATAGGCGTCCGCGAATGTTGGCGATGCCAATCATCCAAGGCTTTACTAAGGGCAGACTGGTGAATTCTGGCATAGTGAGTATTTCTGAGACTTGACCCATTGGTGCCACCAAGCGCTGACCACCAATCTCAAATACCACACCCTGCCAGTCGGATTCTTGTCCACCGTGACGGCCACTTTTACGTGCGCGTGCCAAATCTGCGAAACGCAGAAGCTCAATAAACCCTTTGGAAGCCACAAGTTACCCCATTACTTTGCGAATAATATTAACCAGACCATTTTCGTCAACTGGCTTAGTTATGTATTCTTTAGCGCCTTGGCGCTTACCCCAAACACGATCCGTTTCTTGATTTTTGGTACTAATCATAATGATAGGAATATGCGATGTTGTTTTGCCACGAGTTATCTTACGAGTAGCTTGAAAACCATTCATTTCAGGCATGACCACATCCATCAAGATGACATCTGGTAAATGATCAGTTGCCATTTGACAGCCTTGCTCACCATTGGTTGCTTCAAGCACCTGATAGTTGTTTTTTGCAAGCATGTCGCGAAATTTCGCCATCTCTGATGGCGAGTCGTCAATGACTAAAATAGTAGCCATGGAAATTTCCTTTATTTTCGATGATATCCGTTGGGATATATTATTGAGACAAATCTATTAAAAATAATGCCTGACACTTTCGAGGGCAGCACTATTTCCACGATGATATATATAAAGTAGTAAACACTAAACAATACTGTTGTGATCGTCACTGAGCTATTTCTAACACGGCTATTTAATTAACCTGAAATCTTAATTCATGGAACAGTCACGACAGCTAATAGTTGCTTTTTGTATGACAGTCTTCTTAGCTACTTGCACTAGCCGTACCGCTGCACATATGAAGCATACCAATATAACTGCCTAATTATCAGTTTTATAAAATGGTTGGTTATTAACGGTACTGATTGATTGCTTCAAAAAGCTCATCTTTGCTAAATGGTTTAGTCAAATACTCATCTGAACCGACAATACGTCCACGTGCCTTGTCAAACAAACCATCTTTAGATGACAGCATAATCACCGGCTTACTGGCATAATCAGGGTTGTTTTTGATCAATGCACAAGTCTGATAGCCATCCAAGCGTGGCATCATGATATCAACAAAAATGATATCGGGATTGTTGTCAACAATCTTGGCTAAAGCATCAAAACCGTCAATAGCGGTTACTACTTCGCAGCCAGCTTTTTGTAATAAAGTCTCTGCCGTACGGCGAATGGTTTTTGAGTCATCGATAACCATGACCTTCAGACCCTCAAAATTATTTTCCATTATCATTATCCTATGAATGACTATTTATTCGTAGCGCTATCTGTCAGTGCAAAATTTTAACAGTTATTCCAATTTATAAAATGGCTTATTCTTGGATTGATATGAACGACTAAGTTTGCATTTTACGCTGTCATAATAGCTAACATGTTCTTTATCAGTATTGTCTATCAAGCATGACGTTACCTTCAGTTACTATACGCACTTTATCGTCAATTATCTTCGTAAATTAATTTCTAATCTGAGTTTAATTTACGAAGATAATTGTCAGATTTCTATGACCATCACTAGGGCGTGTCCCCATTTTGAAAATAATAATAAAAATGAGATAAATACTTAAACGGGAGGTCATATAGCTAAGAAGTCATGTGGCTAAAAAGCGTCTTACTGTATAAAACCGCCTATATGCCCAGTCATTTTTCTTATGTAAATTTCAAACCTGTCAAAATTAGCAGGCACAATCGTTATAAAGACAAACAATTTAACGGGCATAACACTCATCAAAGAAGCGTGGTAAGAATTTAACATTGGGTAGAAGCAACAGCTATCTTACCGAATCATCTTCATTTGTGATAAATATGTATCACTGTATTTTAATATGTTCGTTTTAGCACAGTTACTCGTTGTTTTCCAGTTATTTAGTGAATTTATGTTCAAATTAATCATCGGTTTAGCAAAAATACTCTGATTATGACTCTTCCTCTTCCAGTCATGCGTTTGAAATCAATAACTCTGTCTCGTTGCGTAAATATCGCACTATTATTTGCCCTTGCCCCGATTCACTATATAATAAACCAATGTTTATGAGGGCAATTGGTATGAGAGTTTTTATAGGTCTAAAAAATAGTGCGTATTTATGCAGTGCTTTATTATTGCTTGCTGCCTGTCAGCCCTCGCCCCCTACTGATGAGCCTGTGACCGCAGAAAATAGTGAGACGGTAGAGACACCCATTATCATTGATGACGATAGCGTTACCATGACGCCTGACCATATTTTAAGTATAAAGCCATCACGCTATCAGCCCAGCATAGGACTCCAAGGCCGTATTGAACCAATCAAGAAGACCCAGTTCACCGCAGCAAAAGCGCTCACTGTCCAGCAGGTATTGGTAGAAGAAAATCAATGGGTAGAAAAAGGCACGCCACTGCTGATCGTCCAGCGTCAGGAAGCCGCTAGTAAACCCACAGAGTCAGCTCCTACCTCCACAGCTGAAAATACAGAATTTGCAACATCAGACCAATCCACACAAAATAGTAAAACAGAGAACAAGACTGATAACCAAAGCCAAACAACGAAGCCGACACCGACACCAACACCAACATCGATAAAGGCTAATGAAAATAACGCTGAAGCTCCTCAGTCTAGCGGTGATAAAACTAGCGTTGATAAAAATAATGTAATAGCCAGCAAAAATGCACCTGCTAGTACCAAACCATCCTACAAATTGATGACGGTGCGTGCCAGCTTCTCAGGACGTGTCGAAAAGCTGTATGCCGAAGCTGAACAAAAAATGGACGCACGCCAACCACTTTTGCAGCTCAGTGATGAAACTGAATTACATTTCATCGGCATTGTACCCATTCAAGCTGAGCCTCAGCTTTCTGTCGGACAGACGGTCAATTTTACCGCTGAAGGCATGTCGGATAAGTTTACTGGACAAGTTAGCAGGTTGACGGCAACAGTTCAGCCCAAACAGCTTTTGGTTCATGTGAATGTCGTCAATAATGAAATCAGTCGCGAGAAATTACAGCCTGATATGCAAGTGACGGGGCGTGTCAATTATGGTCAGATCGATGTCGGTACGATTGTCCCCGAACGCGCGTTACATGACGTTGACTTAACAGAGTTGCAGCGCCCACCCTATAAACCGTTAAGACCCTTGAGCGCCAATGTATGGATTATTAAGCAAGACCAACGCCTAACTCGTCAGCCAGTTGAGGTCGTCGAATACGATCCTATTACCAAGCAGTATTTAATTGCAGGCATTAGCAATGACAGCTTAATTTGTCTTGCCGACTTAACCATTGAATCTAAAGGTAAAAAAGTGGTGGTTTCTTAGAGAGCAGTAGAGACAGTTACATTGTGTAGAAACATTAACAAAGCGTGTCTTGTTTAGTCACGTGTTAATTAGGCAATATAGTATTATTACTTTGTCTTATATTGACTGAAAGCTTAATCATGTTTCTTTAACCCTATCTTAACGGTCAATGTCTTATGATTAAGGACAATAACGATTTAGAAGCACTTAGATTTAGGATCATGCAGATTTAGGATAATATAGATATCGAGGCGCGCTAGAATTTTAATAAAAAGCGATTTCTTGACAAACCATAACAACAACTAAAGGACAAGCTATGAGTAAGCAGATTTTGTTAATTGAAGATGATCCAGATTTAGCAGAACTAATCAGCGACTATCTGACCATGAATTACTATGATGTGCATCATGCAGGACTTGGTCAAGAAGGTCTAGAGTTGCTAGATACCAAAGAGCGCGGTATTGACTTGGTGGTCCTTGATTTGATGCTACCTGATATGGATGGCATGCAGGTTTGCCAAAAGATACGCGGTAACAAAAACAATATGACCAATAAAGTGCCGATCATCATGCTAACGGCTAAAGGCGATACTACCGATCGCGTATTGGGTCTTGAGATGGGCGCTGATGACTATATCTCTAAACCGTTTGAGCCACGTGAACTATTGGCACGGATACGAGCGGTCATTCGTCGTCACGAGCAGCCAAATCAAGCAGACAGCCAATCGGACAGTTTGACCTTTGGGCGTCTCAGTGTGTTCCCTGATAGCCACGAAGTAACGATCGATGAGCTGCCTGTGCGTTTGACGACGCATCAGTTTCAATTGCTGCACTACTTTGCTACCCATTCTGGTAAGGTACTGAATCGTGAGCAATTGTGGCAAGCCATGCCAAATGATGACAGTTCAGACAATATTGATCGCGCTATCGATGTTCATATCTCACGCTTACGTGCCTTGATCGAAGACAATCCACGCCAACCAAAGCGTATTATTACTGTACGCGGTGTCGGTTATCAGTTTGCTACCGATCAGGTTTAATCTTAAATGGCTCGATATACAATTAATCGAGCCTGTCACCATAGTTTGGATTAAATCAGACGAATGGCGTGATATGAATTGATACGAGCATCTGACAATAGAGATGGTTTAATGCAGCAATTGGGTTTTCGCTCCGTATTTGCCAAGTTATTTGCCAGCGTGATGCTGGCACTTACCTTATTTGCAGTCGCCATGGTGCTATTGACACAGCTGGTGCATGACAAAGATGCGGGTATCCGCTCAGAAGTATTGGCTACACAGATTTTGGGTCAAATTGATCCTTTTTTGCATGAGCTGAATATCTCCATTAGTAAGGACAACCGTTTACAGTCACGCTTTATGCTGGCAGTGGTCAAAAAAAGCTTTGATATCTTTGACGAATCCTTACAAGCAAAGATGGGGTTATACGACAACGAAGGTCGTTTGCTTATGCAAACTGACAATAGTGACTTGCCGTTAGTGCTACCGCCGACTCCCTCTTTATTTTCACAAGTTTTTCCATCCCTTTCAGACACCTCCCCTACCAAGCAAGCTCAAGTATATAGCAGCACTGGTTATACATTGCTGTACGAATCACGCTTGCCGCCAAAAAAACCCGTGCTCTCCGCTGCCTTAAATTTATTTACTGGTACCCTATTGCTGCTATTAATTATGGCAGGCGTTCTATGGTTGATTGCTCGCACTATGACGTGGCGTATCAATCAAATGAGCCAGCAAATGACCCAATTGGGTGATGGTGATTTTACGGTAAGAGTCAATGCACGTGGTAACGATGAAATTGCTTCGTTAGCACGCGGCTTTAACCAAGCGGCACAAAAAATTGAGCACCTTATTAATGCCAACAATCTGCTATTGGCGCACGCCTCTCACGAGCTGCGTACGCCGATTACCCGTATCCGCCTACAAATCGAGATGATGGATATGCTGGCAAATGCGATGCCAACAGATACCAAAGCAAAATTTGATAAACGTGCGCAAGCGATCAACCGAGATTTGTCGGGGCTTAATGATTTGGTTGAAAGTATATTATTGGTGAGTCGCTTAGATGCTGGTCATGTCATGCAGCAAGTCGAGCATTTGGATTTGTATGACTTAGTGAATCAAGAACGTCAGCATTATCCTGAAGCCACTTTGATAGGTGAGCATATCGTCATTGATGGTCAGGCACCGATGCTGACCCATCTCATTCGCAACCTCTTAACCAATGCCATGCTACATGGTAAGCCACCGGTTACCGTCTTGATCTATGGCATTCAGACTGTTGATGAAGCCGATACCATTCCAGATTATTTGCTGCAAACAGTGGTTTGTAGTAGCTTTGCTGATTATAACAGTTCAGATTTTGACCATTATGATGAATCACAAGCCTCTGATAACTTAGCGCAGCAAACATCGGCACAACTTGACGACGTTTCTAATGGGTCTCCTACAACCAATACTGACAAAGACAAAGCAGAAAAAATAGCAGCGCTAATCACACTACCAGCACCACCGATTTATCGAAATGGTGAGAGCATTGTGCTTGATAATAACGATGCTGATGATGACGGTTCAAATGTGGATGTAACTGACGTCATCACTGACAACACTAAAATAACTGACATGACTGGGCTAGAAACTGGCACCTCAGCAACAGACGCTAGCAATTGTGCCGATGTTGAAGAAAATGCTGCTGGAGATTCTATAATCAGTGACAATACGCTCAACGTTAATTCAGAATCGTCCCTAATCGCTAACTACCAGAGTTTTACCACGGAATTGACTGAGAAAATTAAAAAAGTCATGTGGAAAGCCGTTCCTGACAGTAAAAAATCTGTAGAAATCTGTAGCCATAACGAAGCAATTATTAGTAGTAAAGCGATCAGTAAATCCACTGATGCGCTATTAAATGATAATATCCAATCTCGGAAAACCAGTAAATTAACGACCGATGAAACTGTTAGCAAAGATGATATTAAAGGCAATGCTCAAAGCGAGAGCGAGACGCCGACCACAGCGCGTAAAGAAAATTTATTCACTAAACACATGAAAAAAGCCAAAGCCGAACCAATACGCCCGCTACCAAAATACGTTGTGCTGGCGGTCATTGATGAAGGCGAAGGTATTCCTGAAGACAAACGCGAAGAAGTCTTTAGTCCATTCGTGCGCTTGCAACAAAAAAACAAAGGCTCAGGTTTGGGCTTATCCTTGGTTTCGCAAATCGTCACTGCTCATCAAGGGCGTATCGTGACTGATACTATCAATGGTCACACCAGATTTTTGGTCGTTATACCCGTAAAGCAAGATCCACATTATAACTATCACGACAATAACCACTAGCACGATAATCATCACTAGCAACTGGCAGAACCTCCTCTACTCTGCTGGTCATGACCTCCTTCTCATACAACAACTTAAATTTTCCAGATAGCTTATAACTAATAACCATTAGTCATAAGCCGTTCACGGATGTGCATATCCAAAACATTACATAATATGCTATATTACCGCCCCTTATTGCATTGTTAATGGTAGCGACCATCCACTTTGACGCTGTCATTAGTAAGTTGCAGCCTAATTATTCTATAACCATCATAAACCTATTAAATTTTGAGCCCTCCATGAGTGACATGATTGTCTTAAACGATGTGACCAAAAGTTTTTTAAGCGACCGATCAATCAAAGATAAAGACGGTAAGCCGCATTGGTTTACCGCTGTCGAACCGACTTCATTGTCTGTTCAGCAAGGTGAAATTTTTGGTTTGATGGGCTACTCAGGTGCCGGTAAATCGACTTTATTGCGTCTGATTAATATGCTTGAACGCCCAGATGCCGGTCAAGTCATCATCGATGGTACTGACTTAACAACGTTATCTGCCAGTGAGCTGCGTATCGCACGTCATAATATTGGTATGATTTTTCAGCAATTTAACCTGATGTCTAATCAAACTGTTTTTGATAACGTGGCATTTAACTTAAAAATCTCTGGTTATCCAAGCCGTGATATTCATAAACGGGTTATGGATTGTCTAGCCATCGTTGACTTAACTGATCGTGCTGGTCACTACCCTGCGCAGCTGTCAGGTGGACAAAAGCAGCGTGTTGGTATTGCACGCGCGATTGCGCCCAGCCCAAAAGTACTATTGGCCGATGAGCCAACCAGTGCGCTTGATCCTGCAACGACGCGCAGTCTACTGACCTGTCTACGCGATATCAACGAACAACTTGGCGTCACCATTGTCATTGTGACTCATGAGATGAGCGTCATTCGTAGGCTCTGTCATCGTGCAGCACTACTACATCAAGGACAACTATTAGAAGTTGCAGATGTCAAAGACGGTCTGATTCAAGCAACCACCCCTATTGGCCAAGGCTTAGTGCACGAAGACTAATGAGGCAGGAGAAAAAACATGTTAACTGGTAGTGAATTATCCGCCTCGATAGATAAATTGTTGGTGCTGCGCAAAGAAATTATAAGTGCCTTTATCGATACCTTTGTTATGCTTGGTATTTCTACAACAGTCGCCATTGTCATTGGCGGACTGTTTGGCATATTCTTATTTTTGTCCAGTGATCGACAGTTTTTGCAAAACAAAACCCTCTACGGGGTACTTGGCGGCATCACCAACTTTATGCGCGCTTTCCCGTTTGTGATTTTGATGATTGCCATGAGCCCATTTACTAAAGCCATCGTCGGTACTGGTATTGGACCCATCGCCGCATCGCTAGTACTCGCGATTGCAGGTTCGTTCTACTTTGCCCGTTTGGTCGAGCAAAACTTACGTGAAGTGCCACGCGGTATTATTGAAGCAACCGAGTCTATGGGTGCACGACCTTTTACTATCATAAAAGTTTTACTAAACGAAGCGCGCTCAGGACTGGTGCTATCAGTGACCATCCTCTGTATCAGTCTGCTGTCTTATTCAGCGGCGGCTGGTATGATTGGTGGTGGCGGTTTGGGTGATTTGGCCATTCGTTATGGCTATTATCGTTATCAAACTGAGGTAATGATTTTTATCGTGATTGTATTATCGATCATGGTTATCTCAATCCAAGCCTCTGGCAATTGGCTCGCCAATCGTTTAGATAAACGTTAAACCGCTTTAGAGAATACTTGACATCACGAGCGACTAGGTTTATTTTTGGCCATACTCAACCCTTATCTCAGCGCTTATACCAAAAAGCAGCATTACTATTGATAATGTTGCTTTTTTAATTTTCAGACGATAAACGTTTTACTCAATCCCACTCCTTAAAGGACATATTATGAAATTAACAGATATCAGCCGTCAGTTAGCGACCGCATTTGCCGCTGTTGGTGTATCAAGCTTGGTCTTAGTCGGTTGCAGCAATTCATCAGCACCAGAAGCGACCAAAGAACCAGTTACCGAAGGGTCAACTGCAGAAACTGCCGCTAGCGATATCGATCCTGACCATACCAAAATCATTATCGGTACTACTGAAGGCGACTTTGCTGATATGGTTCGCAATCAAGTGAAAAACACGCTTGAAACACAAGGTTATGAAGTTGAGTTGATTGCTTTTACTGACTATGTCCGTCCTAACCTTGCGTTGGCTGAAGGCGATTTGGATATCAACATCTTCCAGCATAAGCCTTACCTTGATACCTTCAAAAAAGAAAACAACCTTGACCTAGTTGAAGTGTTCCAAGTACCAACAGCGCCACTTGGCATCTATTCAGGTAAAAAAACCAGCCTTGATGCTGCATTTAAAGGCATGAGTGTTTCTGCACCAAACGATCCAAGTAACTTTGCTCGTGCTTTGGTCATGATGAATGATCTTGGCTGGATTAAGCTAAAAGACGATATCGATCCATTGACTGCGTCAAAAGCTGATATCGCTGATAACAGCAAATACGACATCGAAATCATTGAACTAGAAGCTGCCCAACTACCACGCGCGCGTGATGAAGTTGACTTTGCAGTTATCAACGGTAACTATGCTACTGACGCTGGTATCAAACTGACCGAAGCCTTGTTCCAAGAGCCAAGCTTTGCTTACGTCAACTGGTCAGCGATTAAATCAGCAGATACTGGTAAAAAATGGGTTGAAGACGTAACCAATGCTTATAATTCTGAAGCCTTTAAAAAGTATGCTCATGATACTTTCCCTGGTTATAAGTACCCAAAAATCTGGGGCGCTGATCACGGTGCAAACACGGATACCGCGACAGAATCTGCACCAGTAGAAGCTGCTGCTCAATAATTTTTAGATCGAAAAATACCTGAACATATAGGTATCATGCTAATGACGAACGCCCATTGCTGAATAGTAATGGGCGTTTTTGATGGCCTCAATTTTGTGATTACTACTCTTTTAAACCTGTCTCTAGTGGTTACCAGTTACTAAAAATGACGTTACAGCCTGTTTGCCCTTTGTAGGAAAGCGTCACCTACTCTATCGTACTGTCCTCATTTTCCTTATAGTGAGTGCAGTTGAATCGGTTCTGGCTCTTTATATGATCAACTTTAAAAGTGGAATCTGAGCCTATGAACCGAATGCTAATGAACTGAATAAAGTCATCAACTAATAATATGAAAACTTGCACATAAGGATAATAATATGAGTTCAAAAAATTATAATATTCGTACTGCTGGACAAGCAAATATCCCGGTATTAGGTCTTGGTACTTGGCAGTCAACCGGTCAAGATTGTATTGATGTCGTCAGCCAAGGTCTTAAGATG
Source organism: Psychrobacter sp. PAMC 21119 (assembly GCF_000247495.1). NCBI lineage: Bacteria > Pseudomonadati > Pseudomonadota > Gammaproteobacteria > Moraxellales > Moraxellaceae > Psychrobacter > Psychrobacter sp. PAMC 21119. The sequence goes on from NZ_AHVZ01000040.1 coordinate 22,011, forward strand.
GGCTATGAGCATATCGATACCGCCCAAGCTTATGGTAATGAGAAAGAAGTTGGCGAAGGTATTAAGCAATCAGGTATCGCTCGTGACAAATTCTTTTTGACCACTAAGATTTTCCCTGATGATATGAAGTTCGAGCCTGAGAAATTGGTCGCAGCCGCTAAACGCTCTTTAGAAGATTTGGGTACAGATTATGTCGATCTATTGCTCTTGCATTGGCCCGACGATCGCGTACCTTTATCTGAAACCATTCCTGCATTGTGCGAACTACAGAAACAAGGGTTGACGCGTCATATCGGTGTTTCCAACTTTAATATTGCTAATATCATTGAAGCCAAGAAATATGCGGATGTACCAATCGTGGTCAACCAAGTTGAGTTTCACCCTTTTATTAAGCAAAATACCTTACAGACTTTTTTAAACAATCACCATATTTTATTGGAAGCTTATTCGCCACTTGCACGCGGTGATGTGTTCGATAATGAGGTTATTAAAGAAATCGCTGATAAGCATAACGTCACGCCAGCACAGATATCACTGGCTTGGATTCTATCAGACAAGCACCGCGTTGCCATTCCGAAGACGTCTAACCCTGACCATTTGCAAGGTAATTTAGATGCAATGAAGGTGCAGTTGAGTGCAGATGAGTTAGAGAAAATTGGCAAACTTGCCAGTAGCGATGGTCGTAAAATTGAGCATCCTGACTACAGCCCTGTATGGGATGATTAAGGTCTAGATAATGAAGATCTATTAGTACCAAAATTTGTATAAAAAAGAGCCGCTAATAAATTATTAGCGGCTCTTTTTACTATTGGATTGACTAGAGCGTGTCTTCAATTCACTCGATAGTCATCTGAATGGGCTAAAAATGGCTAAATCTTGCCAAACATCGTCAAATAGCTGGTTAATATCCCGATATTATCTGCACTCTTTTTCTTGTTTGACGGCAATTTATCTCATTTTTATCACCATTTTTGAAATGAAGACACGCCCTAGAAAATTACTGCTGTAAAGTGTCCGTCTCATGTACCTTTTCAGCAGGATTGTATTGCTCAGAAGAAGGCACTGCACCGCTACGGTTGTTTTCTTTCATTGATTTGGCCACTTCTGGCGGCATATAGTTTTCATCATGCTTAGCCAACACTTCCCCTGCCACAAAGGTATCGCCTTGCATTTTACCCGTGGCGACGACGCCTGAGTTTTCAGCGAATAAATCTGGCAAAATACCTTGATAAGTCACAGGTACGGTCGATTGAAAATCAGTAATAGCAAATTCAACATTCAATGGATTGTCTTCTGCGCGTCGGACACTACCCGCGACTACCATGCCGCCCGCTCGAATACGCTTATCTTGGGGTGCTTCACCTTGCGCAATGGCTGTGGCATCGAAATAATAGTCGGTTTGTTGTCCAATGGCATAAATTACCAATACGACGGCGATTGCCGCCCCTGCCAACGTAAACATAACCCACATCAGTTTTTTGCGACGAACTGCGTTCATACCACTACCTCATTGATGAGTCGCTGTTTTATAAACTATATTTAATGACATACAAAAATATAAAACAGAAAATATTAAAGAAACTACCATTAGAAAAACGTTCTAAAAATGTCTTTCTAATCGTACTCTTCTAATGGCTATATGGTAGCATTTTTCGCATAAATCAATAAGCCCTTAGCAACTGACGAGGTCATATATTTACAATTGAGAGGTCGTAATTTTTTTAGCTAAGGCCATGATATTAAAATAATTTTTACATCGGTTGCTTGGTTTCAGGATTAGGGGTTTTAGCCGTACGTTGAGCTTGTCGAGTCTGCTGAATGGTCAGCTGCTTGATAAGGGCCTGTCGCTGCCTGCGACTATAAATGATAAAAGCCAACATCACGCCAACGGTAATGGCCCAGCATGACCAAACAAAAACACCATGCTTACCCATGGCGAGAAACTCAGATACGCTATAAAAGTAAGGCTGCATAATATTTTCCTAGCCGTTATTTGTTTTGGCGACAGTCATTGCAGTCATTTGGCTTGTCCGCGGATATATTCTTTGACCCACGCTTTGCCTTGATCACGATACAAAATCAGCGTGTTGGTACGATAAATCGCTAACGTCGCGACCAATAAATAACTACCAATAATCATCAGTAATAATGGCATCCACATATCCGCTGACATTTTTGGTGCAGCAGTTAAGGTAAAGGTCGAGCCTTGATGCAAGGTATTCCACCACTGTACCGAATACTTAATAATAGGTAGGTTTACTGCACCAACAATAGACAAAATAGCGGCGGCTTTACCACGATTGGCCGTATGCTCAAACGCGGCAAACAGTGCCATGACGCCCGCATACAAAAACGCCAAAATGAGCATAGAGGTCAAACGTGCATCCCAAACCCAGTAAGTACCCCAAGTGGGTTTCGCCCAAATAGAGCCCGTGATTAAGCTAACCACACAGAGCAAAAATCCTAGCGGAGCAAGCGCCTGCGCCACCAGACTAGCGGTCTTGATTTTCCAAACTAAATAAATAACCCCGAGCACTGCTAAGGCAAAATAGATAGAAATGGCAATGCTGGCAGCGGGTACGTGGATAAAGATAATGCGGTAGCTATTACCTTGCAGGTAATCAGGCGGCGCAAAAGCGAGGCCCCAGACACTACCGATCAATAGGCAAATAGTGGCTAATATTGCCAGCCACTTGACCCAAGGCGAAAAAATACGAAAAAACTGCTTGGTACCCACAGTGGTCAAAAAGCCCTGCCAGATGCGCTGCCACAGGCTAGGAGATGAGACGTTATTCAGGTTGGGCATGGGAATAAACCTATTGGCACAGCGTATTGGTTGTAACCGATATAGCGCATCATGGGCGCGACTATCTGTCAACCTGCCGGCGTTAAACACTGGATAGAATCTACAAGTGATTGTTTGCTTAGTTAGCTGGCTATTATAGCAAAGTTGCCAGTTTTCAACATGCTGTTAATACATTGGGTTTAAATGACTGGGTTTTGATAGTAAAGAAAGTCTACAGTTTAATTGAGCCATGACATTTTTAAGGTCATCGCAATCACCCATGGCATGATTAATACTGAAATAATACTCCCTGCCAATAATAATGCTAGTATCGGTAAGCCATTAAGACCAGTGGCAAATAAATCAACTGCTCCGGTGGCAAAAATCAATACTGGTAACTGCATCGGCAAAGCAATCAAAGGCACTAGCACCGCGCCATTCTTTAATGACAGCGTCAAACTACTGGCAACCGCTGATAACATCAATAGCATCGGACTGCCCGTCACAATAGAAGCCATCAATATCCACGCCTCAAACCAGCTAAGCTGAAACAATGGCACGGCAAGCAAACTCAATGCCGCCACAATACCACTACTAAAAATCCAGTGAATCACCAAACGAATCAACACCCATAACGGCAGCGACGCTTTGGCAACAACCAATTGCGCCAGCGTACCATTATCAAGGGCAGGCTTAAACAAGCCGTCGACACCCATTACCAGTGACAACAGAGCGGCAATCCACACTGCCGACACGCCAAGGCGCTGCAATAGCGCAGGCTCACTACCAACCGCTAACGGGAATAAGGTAATAATCACTAAGAACAGCACCAAAGGGTACAACCACTGTACCGCCCCTTGCTGCTTCACGTGCCACTCGCGCCGCCATAACTGCACAAAGCTGATACCGCGCGCAGCCGATGCGCTAACGTTTGAGCTTTTATTCGCTACTTGTACTGGATTGTCTGTTTCTATCATTTATTCGCTCTTCTACGGATGCTTGGCACATTTATACTGATGACACGCCCTAGCATTCAAACCATATAATCGGATAAATCGAGCACTTGGTTGGCTACGCCGACTGCCTGATGACTGGTCATTAATATAGCGCCGCCAGCATTGGCAAATTCGCGTAATCTGTCTTCAATCCGCGCCACCATATCGACATCAAGAGCAGTAAAAGGCTCATCAAGTAGCCATAACGGTGTCACCTCAGGCGTCAATAAATATAAGCGCGCAAGAGTGATACGGCGAGTTTGTCCAGCAGATAAATGGCTTGAGCTAATCGTCTCAAAGCCTTGCAGTCCGACCCAAGCTAAAGCGTCATCAATATCAGCAACACTTGGGCTAATGCCGTATAAATTCAGCAAAAAGGTCAGATTTTGCGCGACGGTCAAATTTGGATGTATGCCCAACTGATGCGACACATATAAAGGCTGAACCGGTAAACTGGCTATTCCTTGATAATAAACTTGACCTTCCAACACTGGTAATAATCCAGCCAGCTGCATCAGTAGCGTCGTTTTGCCTGTACCATTGGCACCAATCAAGTGACAAATACTGCCCGCAGGTAAATCGAGCGCAACGCCTTCACATAAGGGGACTTCACCGCGCTGAACGGTCAGCTCATCAAGCGTAAGTAAGGCGGTATTCAGAGCTGTCATTCAAACCTCTTATTATTTATCAAGCAGCAGTCAATATTCATCACCAACAAATATCATGTTCGTGGCATAATACTTTATGCTTACCCCAACCACACAGTATAACAAATTGTCGATAACTATGACCTCAAAACCTATGCAGACTTCAAAAGATAGCCAAAATTTAGATACGCAAGCGCTAACAATAGATAGCTTAGTCGACGCACAAGTTGCCTTTATGCAGCAATGGCTACGCACACAAGCTGAACCACTGAGCATAGAGGCTTGGCAGTGGTTTGCTGCCCAGCCGTTGAATAAATATGTCAGCGCCGATGATTTGCAACATCTGATCAACGATTGGCTACTGAACCAACCGATGACGGATGTGATACGTAAAGATATTCGCGATATCTTGCATACGATTATTTATCATCCAGTCAATGACAATGTGCCGTTGTCTGAGCTGGTGGATGACACTCAAGTGCAGACCCTAGCCGATTATGTGGGTAGCCATGAGCAGCAGCGTAATATCTTGATTCATACGCTGGTCGGCAACGAGACTTTTGCAGATTTGCTGACGCAAACGCTCTATCACGCGATTAACGACTTTATGGAAACTACGCTGGATAAAGCAGGCGCTGCTGGCAAACTGATGAAGTTTGGGCGCAGCTCTTTTGAAAAGGCGACCAATAGAAATCTTGATGAAAAATTACAGACGTATTTGCACCGTAATATTAAAGACTTAGCACGTCGTGCAGAAGCCAATGCCCAAGAGCACTTATCAAATGACGAAGTCGCTCGGTTACTAGTAAGCGGTTGGGCAAGAATCAAAGATCAGCCGATTAGCCAACTACAAAATTATTTAAGTGATGAGCCTGGTAATAGTAGTATCGAGCATATCGAAGCCAGCATCCAACAGAGCTACAACCGCCTGCGCATGTCGCCTTATCTGCACAGCCTCGTGTCAGCCAGCATCGATACGTGGTATGCCAACCATCAAGGCGATAGCATGGCAACGGTAGCCGCGAGTTTATATATAGATGATCAAGCCATGACGCAATTGAGTACCGCTCTATTGCCTGTAGTACATGATGCCATTGAAAGCGAGTGGTTTACAGCGCATATACGTGAGATGTTGCAAGCATTTTATGCACAGCCCTCTATCAAAGAGGGTTTGATGTTTAACAATAAGTAACTGACTGTTTTTTTAGTGGTCAGTTTTTAATATCATCCATTTACTTGTCAGCACAATACTTATGAGTCAACGTAACAAACTCAGCTTGTGGCAAAAACTCAAACGGTTACTGACTGCCTCAGCACCGCAGTCTGTTATCGATGGCGCAAACTTGTCGACGCAGTCATCAGCGGCTGACGATGACATTGATCTTGATCTGATGCAGGCAGGAATATCTAGCGCCAATACTCGCAATAGCGATGAGGCAAATACGGCTGACTCTACTGGCAGTTTTTTCGGTCAGCGTGACAACAAGCCCCATCATAACAATAATGACCACAGCGAGTACCTGCAGGCCAAAGCTCATTTAAACGCAGGGCAACATGAAGGTCATGACACAGGTATTGTCGATTGTCTGAAACAGTACTTTAATGATAAGCAATGGCACTATACTCACTATCGACCCCAGACCAGTGGCGATAAAAGCACTGACAGCCAAACAACGCATCATTTGTCGCTGAGAATGCGTCATAAACAACTGAACTGCGGCTACCTATTTCGGGTGCAAGAAAAAACCAAGCTACTGGCAGTCTATGGCATTTTGCCATTTTTAATACCAGAAAGTCATCAAAGTGCAGCGATGCTACTGATTACTCAGATCAATTATGACATGCTGATTGGTAACCTAGAAATGGATATCAACGATGGCGAGATACGCTATAAACACGCTGTCGATGTCGAAACCGTTGGTATTAATGACGAAATAATCGAGCATTTACTACAAAGCGTTATTGCAATGACCACTGTGGCAAATGAGCTGTTTAGTGATTTGCTCAATAACCAAGATCCTGCGGAAGACATGCAGACTTTATTAATAGAGCTGCGTCAACAATCAGATTCTAAAACCTTCTTTTTGCCAACGCAGTTTGTTCAGTAATCAACTGATCACAATAGATATTCGCGGTTTTTACAATTTCTCACCAATACCTTACTTTCAAAGCGCTTAAACCTATCTATCCTTAAAACCCCTCTCAACAAAGACATCCTTTAACGCTATGCTCAAAATTGCTTACTCTGATATTTTTCGATATGCCGTGCCTGAAAAGCACCGTTTTCCCATGCAAAAATACACCATGATTCCTGAGCGGCTATTGGCTGAAGGCACTATCAGTATGGTTAATTTCTTTGCGCCTGCGCGATTAAGCGAAGAAGAGATTTTGACCACTCATACTATGGACTATTGGTATAAGCTTAAAACCCAAACCTTACCGCGCAAGGAAGCACGCCCTATCGGCTTTGAGATGACTGAAGCTTTAGTCGATCGTGGTCGTCATATTGCCCATGCGACTTATGAATGTGCGCTTTATGCTCAGCAATATGGCGTGGCGATGAATGTTGCCGGCGGTACGCACCATGCGTTTGCCGATCATGGCGAGGGCTTTTGCGTGTTTAATGATGTTTGTATCGCGAGTAATTTATTATTAAATCGTGGACAGGCGCAAAAGATTTTGGTGGTCGATTTGGATGTGCATCAAGGCAACGGCAATGCCAGTATCATGGCGAATGAGCCAAGGGTTTTTGTGTTCAGTATGCATGGCGCAAAGAACTATCCATTTCGCAAAGAGATATCTGACCTAGATATTGAGCTTGCCAACAATACTGGTGATGCTGAGTATTTACAGATTTTAGAAGAAACACTACCGCGCTTAATAACTGAATTTGCACCAGATATGATATTTTATCAATCGGCAGTCGATGTCCTTGCTACCGATAAGCTGGGCAAGCTTGGGCTAACGCAAGCTGGTTGCAAGGCACGTGATGAATATGTATTACGCCAAGCAAAAGCCGCTAAAATTCCTGTCGCTATCGTGATGGGCGGTGGGTATTCAGAAGATATTGAAGATGTGGTTGAAGCGCACTGCAATACGTTTCGTTTGGCGCAACAGATATTTTTTGATGAAATAACAGAGTAACGCACGCATAAAATAGCATCTAAACAGCCAGCTGCCTCGCGAGCTAGTTTATAAAAATGCTACAATCCCCTGCCAACCCACACGCAGCCCAAGCACCGTGAGAATCAATAAAATGAGCTGACGAAAGCGTGCTTGTGGTAAATAACGACGTAAGCGGATACCAACTAAAAGCGCGGCGATAGATAAAACACTGAGCAAAGTAATCAGCTGCCATTCACCACTGCTGAGCGCCATAATAGGCTCACGTAATACAATGATTTGGGCAATTTTACCTAAGAAATAGCACATGTTGCCGACTTTGGCGATGGTGTTCTTATCATCGCTGGCAGACAGTAGATACATCATCAATATGGTCGACATGGCATTGGTCGAGCCGCCAATCACACCTGCACTAAAGCCAACGATGATTAATACAGGCTTGGTAGCAGGTAGCCGGAGTTGCTTACCAAGCAAGCTGCTTATGACGTAAAAACCAATAACCGCTGCCAATAGCAATAAAATATATGCGCTATCGACCCATAGTAAGAGCTTCGCGCCTAGAATACTACCGAGTAAGCTGGTCAACGCCAATAACCAATAGCGCCTGCCGTAATAGATGAAATTTTGCCAGATCGTGCGCCCGCCACCCGCGAGCCAAGTCATGGCATTAAGCAATAACGAGGGGAAGATAACTAATACAATGGCATGGGGTAACGGGTAAATGCTAGCAAGCGCAGTGGTCGTAACCAACGTCACACCCAGCCCACTAATACCATGTAGCAACGATGCTAGCGCAAAGATTACCATCAGTAACAACGTCTGGGTGCTATCACTATCCATCATATTAGCCATAAATATTAAGACCTAATATTTGGATTAAGAGTGACATAACTAGGCATTGTGACCATTGTGGCGTTGCCATATTGTCTCACCAATGATGCCAGCTAACTGCTCAGCAATCTTATCTTTGCTCGCCTTCTCCAGCGTCACTGCCGCTTGCTCATAACGCTCTGAGAAAAATACCTGCATGGCATTGTCGTCACTAGCAAAGCCAATGTCTGCTCGTGAGACATCATTACAAGCGATCAAATCTAAATTTTTAGCCACTAGCTTACCGCGAGCATAGCGCTCGATATCTTGCGTTTCTGCCGCAAAACCAACGACAAACAGCGCTGGATGCGCAAGCGAAATCGTCGCTAGGATATCAGGGTTTTTGACCAAACTCAGCGTCATCGCATCTTGGGTCTTTTTGATTTTTTGCGGGGCAGCTTCTTCAGTACGATAGTCGGCGACAGCCGCAGTGGCAATAAAGATATCCGCCATTACATTTTGATTCTCGCTATGAGCATGCTCATCATCAATCTCATGGCTGTGATTATGACTGTGGCTATGATCATCGCCGCAATCACACTCGCCATGATGTTCATGTTGATGGCTATGATCGTGAGAATGGTCGTGCTCATCTTCAGGCACATACTGTAGCGCACTGTGCGTACCATCCACGCACTGCTGAGCTGCTATCAGCATCTCTTTAGCCGACAACACATCAATGCGCGTGACATTCAGCGGTGTCGGCAGTGCCACTTTGCCGCCCGCAATCAAGATAACATTTGCACCAGCAGCCACGCACGCACGTGCTAATGCAAAGCCCATCTTGCCAGTAGAGTGATTAGACAAATAGCGTACCGGATCAATCGCTTCGACAGTTGGTCCAGCAGTAATCACCACTCTTTTACCTGTCAATAATTGCGGTGTGGTTTGCATCGCGTTAAATAATAATACTTCTGCCAATAGCTGCTCAGGTTCAGGCAAACGCCCTGCCCCCACATCACCGCAGGCCTGCTCACCGCTAGCAGGTTGGATAATTTGATAATTCATATCGCGCAGGGTCTGTACGTTCAGATTCACTGCTGGATGCGCCCACATTTGCTGGTTCATCGCTGGAGCAATAATAACGGGAGCCGTCGTTGCTAAGCACACGGTCGCCAACAAATCATCAGCCATGCCCATCGCGAGGCGAGCCAGTGTATTGGCAGATGCTGGCGCAATGACGATTAAGTCCGCCCACTTAGCAAGCTCGATATGCCCCATCCCCGCCTCTGCCTGCTCATCTAACAAGGAGATATGCACCTCATTACCGGTCAATGCCTGTAGGGTCAATGGCGTAATAAAAGCCTGCGCACCTGCGGTCATAATCACACGCACATCAAAGCCTGCCTTCATTAGCAGACGGGCAAATATAGCAGATTTATAAGCGGCGATACCGCCGGTGATAGCAAGGATAACATTCGACATAAGCGTGGCATCAGTAAAAAAATTGAAAGATAAAATTGCGCTTATAGTAACAATTATGAGATAAGTTGGGTAACGTTTTCCGCATTTATATCATATATCTAGCATCCAACCCTCATTAAGGAGTGACAATGGCGATTAAAGACTGGCATGAAGATGATAGACCACGAGAAAAACTGCTAAAATTTGGCGCCGCTCATTTAACAGATGCTGAGATATTGGCGATATTTTTACGGACTGGCACGCAGTCGCAGTCAGCAATTGAGCTGGCACGTCATCTGATCGATCAGTTTGGCAGTCTTGCTGAACTCTTAGCAGCGCCGCCACAGACTGTGCTTGCTTGTCATGGTATCGGCCCTGCCAAGTACGCACAGATATTGGCATCGCTTGAGATGGGTACGCGTTATTTAGACAGTAAGCTAAAGACAGGTCAAGCACTGGGACGCTCACAAGTCGTCAAGGACTATATCAACACCCAATTGCGCGGTGAGCACCGTGAAGTCTTTGCCGTCCTTTGCTTAGACAATGCGCTAAACCTGTTAAACTTTGAGATACTGTTTACTGGCGGTATCTCGTCCTGTTCCGTCTGTATCAAACACGTACTTCGTCATGCGTTGAGCCATGCTGCCAGTCAACTCATCGTCGCGCACAACCATCCGCATACCGATGCGACCCCTTCAACGGCAGACAATCTATTGACCTACGAGCTAAAGAAAGCCTGCGATTTAATAGACTTGTCCTTAATTGACCACATCATCGTTGGACGCAATCAGACATTATCTTATGCCGAAAGCTGCTTAGCGCCTTTCGGTTAGTCGAAAAATATTCGAGTAAAGACTTATACACCATACTTCAAGCGAGGTTAACGCCATGATACTTTGATAATGGACACGCAGTTATCTTGAATCAATTATAACGCTGGTTTATTGGCGATATATCTAGAATATGATACATATCCTCGACACAGAATAGCATTTTCGCTATTGATAGTTATCGATAACTATTTCATATTAGTAGCTAACTTTCGCTCAGTTATTTATATTTTGATTCATTAGTTTTTGTAGAGCATCAAATATATATTTCTAATGGTCAGCAATCCTAGTTTTATCGCATTTTTTTGACTCAAGAATGGTTCTTTGAGTCAGAATGACGTTGTGATAGACGTTTATAAGTTTGTTCACCAATAGATTTTTAATATGATTGCTATAAAAATAATGACATTGTTTATTTTAAAAGGTTTTAGATTCAAAGTTAATTGATTTAAAACCCATTATTTTAAATAAAATGCTTTCTTAATATAATCTCTTTCTGAGCTTTACCTCATTTTCCAGTTAGGTTTTACCAAGGAGACAGTCATGGCAGTTGGCTTATTTATTTTGGCAGTAATCATACAGTTAGCCACAGTTTTGGCCATCTTTTTGCTGTCTCTATCGCGCGTCACTGGTAGTATCGTCGCCATTATTACCGTGGTCGTGACCGCCATCATCAGTCCATGGTCACTTATTTTAGGCATACCGATATTGCTATTGTGTTTGGTGCTGCTTGTCGCGCCTATCCGTCAGTCATTGATTACCAAGCCTGTCTATAAGATACTCGCTGGCGCAATGCCAAGCATGAGTGATACTGAGCGTGAAGCTCTCGATGCGGGTACGAGCTGGTGGGAAAAAGAGCTATTCATGGGTTCGCCGAACTGGGACACTTTTGCCAATTACCCATATCCAAAACTGTCAGAAGAAGAACAAAGCTTTATAGACAATGAAGTAGAAGTGCTGTGCGCCATGCTTGATGAATGGAAAATTCAGCACGAAGACAAAGACCTGTCGCCTGAGGCGTGGCAATTTATTAAAGCCAATGGCTTCTTAGGTCTGATTATTCCTAAAGAGTTTGGTGGTCTTGAGTTTAGCTCGTATGCCCAAAGTCGGGTAATGAGTAAAATTGCCTCGCGCTCACCCACCGCAGCTGTGACCTGCATGGTGCCAAACTCGCTCGGCCCTGGTGAGCTGCTCATGCATTATGGGACGGACGCGCAAAAACAACGCTGGCTACCCGGTTTAGCAAAAGGCGAAGAAGTGCCATGCTTTGGTCTGACTGGTCCTGAGGCCGGTTCGGATGCTGGCGCTATTCCTGATACAGGTGTGGTGTGTTACGGAACTCACAAAGGCGAGCAAATGCTTGGTCTGCGTATGAACTTTTCTAAGCGCTGGATTACCCTTGCCCCTATCGCTACTGTGGTTGGATTGGCATTTAAAATGCACGATCCCGAAGGTCTGCTTGGTGACCCTAGCAAAACCGATTACGGCATTACGTGTGCGTTGGTTCCTGCTAGCCACGAAGGGGTCATCACAGGGCCGCGTCATAACCCAATCGGCTCACCATTTATGAATGGTACAGTCGATGGCACAGACGTCTTTATCCCGCTAGATTATATCATCGGTGGTGTTGAAAACGCTGGGCGCGGTTGGCGCATGCTGATGGAGTGTCTGGGTGTGGGTCGAGGTATCTCTCTGCCAGCCTTATCTACTTCAGCAAGCGAGATGACGTATCTGTCGGTTGGTGCGTTTGCCAAAGTTCGTGAGCAGTTCAAGATATCAGTAGGTAAATTTGAAGGTGTACAAGACGCCACTAGCCGTATGGCGAGTAATACTTATATGTTAGAAGCGTTCCGACATCTCGTTACATGCGGATTGAATCAAGGTGGTACGCCATCGGTTATGACGGCAATGGCAAAATACTATGCGACAGAAACCATGCGTAGCGTTGTTAACGATGGTATGGATGTCGTGGGTGGACGCGCTGTACAAATGGGGCCTCGTAACTTTTTGGCGACGCCATACCAAGCGATTCCCGTTTCTATCACTGTTGAAGGTGCCAACATTTTAACGCGTTCTTTGATGATCTTTGGTCAAGGGGCGATGCGTTGTCATCCGTATTTATTTGACGAATTACAACTCTTGCAAAGTGAAGACAAAGAATCTGCGACCAAAGAGTTCGATACGTTATTTTTTAAACATTTGGGTTATACCTTTAACCGCGGGGCAAAAGCCTTTATCGCTGGTTATATCGGTGGCAGTAGCGATGCACCAAACTTTGCCGATGACTTTACCCGCCCTTATTACAAACATATCAACCGTCTAAGTGCTAGCTTTGCCTTGACAGCTGACATGGCTTTAGGATTGTTAGCTGGTGATTTGAAGCGCAAAGAGATGCTCTCTGGTCGTTTGGCAGATATTCATGGTCACTTGTTCATTGCGACCGCGATTTTGCAGTTTTATGAGCACGGTAGCAAATCAGAAGCCGAGCGCTTACATGCCGAGGTCGCGCTACAAAACAGCCTATATACCATTCAAGAAGCCTTTGTTTCTTTCTTTGCCAACTTTCCAAATCGTATGGCGGCGGGCGTCGTCAGCTTTGTGACTTTCCCGAGTGGTCGTATCTTTACTCCAGCGAGCGATGAGTTGAAAACCAAACTGGGCGATGTGTTTATGGATGACCATGAAGCCAATCCCTTCCGTGATTATCTCAAGACCATGGTCTATTATAATACCTTGCCTGATGATGTCAGCGGTCGCATGGAGCATGCGTATCAAACCTTACTTGACATTGAACCCTTGTGGCAGAAATTCAAAAAAGCAGAGCATAAAGACAGCTTTGAAGGCTTAACCTTCGAAGATCATGTGGTCTATGCCAGCCAAAATGGTGATATCACTGAAGAAGAAGCTGAGAAACTGATTCAATATAATGGGCTACGGTTTGATTCATTATTAACAGATGTGTTCGATGGACATCTATTGAAAGCGCAAGAGCGTGAAAATCCACATAGCTTAGAAAACGCCGTGCACAAGCTGACTGATTACGCGCAGCTAAAAAATGATGCCCAAGCAAAAAATGGCACAGCGCCTAGTAACACGATGGTAGCCACAGATCCTCAAGATCAAACGGGTGATGCCAACCCTGATCATGGCTATGAGAGCGATGGCGATGTAAAAATGGTGGACGAGCAAAGTACCGTCGAAGAAGTTCGAGGGCAAACACATTTTGAAGCATCTGATCCAGAAGCAGAAGCACTTGACCCTCGTTATCGTGATGCCGAATCAACGCTTAATCAGCGCATGAGCTATAATCATGGTCTGAATAAAACAGACTCTGAAGTGTCTAACGATTCAGAGTCTACTTCAACCAATACACAACCTGAGGTAGTCAAGGACAGCAAATGGCAGGATGGCCTCCGTCGTGATGAAAGCGACAAGGTCTAAAGATGCAGGCAATCACTGACAGGCGTCTATTTATGATAGATATCGCTTTAACCTTTTAATCATACGAAACCCTTACTTCCAAAAAGTCATTTAAATCAATTAGATAAATAACCACAAGCGAGACCGTCTAAAATAGGCGGTCTCGCTTTTTTGCCAAAAAAAATCGCCGTCTATATTTACTATTTAACATGCACTTTACTCGCGTTTAAGATCTTTATTATGACAATCAAATAAATGAAACGGAAAAAATCGCTAATGTCACGCTATTTAAATGATAAAAAAATCTTGCAGTACCCTTAACAATTATTTTATATTGTCCAAAATTTTGACACTAAGTAACACACAAAAACATATAGACGTAACACCATCAGGCGTTGAGACAACAATCATAGATATATTGATTTATTGCCGTACTGACTACTGAGCGTTGCATATAAAAGGATAGAGGGTATGTGGAAAAATATGGGACTGACGGGCAAGATCATGGTTGCCATGGCGCTCGGTATCATACTGGGTTTGTTTATAAACTATTCAGGACTAAACGCTGAAGGCGGCTTTGTTAATACGTATATTACAAACGGCTTCCTCGCTATTATTGGCAAGCTATTTGTTAACTCGCTAAAAATGTTGGTCGTACCTTTGGTGCTTATCTCACTGATTTGCGGTGTGTGCGGCATTGGTGATATTCGCTTGCTTGGACGTATTGGTACCAAAACATTTATGATCTATATGTTCACCACCGCGCTTGCTATTGCGACGGCGATTGGACTTGGCTCGCTATTTGGTATCGGTAAGGGCATGACCATTGGCACTGACGCCACTTTTGAAGCAGCATCAGCACCGCCATTGCTTGATGTTTTCTCAAACATTATCCCATCAAACCCTATCAGTGCGATGGCCAATGGCGATATGTTATCGATTATTTTCTTTGCGATTCTCATCGGTGTCAGTATTCTGATGGTTGGTAAGCCTGCTAAAGGGTTGGTGCAAAGCTTAGAGCTAATCAATGAAGTCATCTTAAAGATGGTGACGATCATTATGAACCTAGCACCATATGGTGTCTTTGCCCTATTGACCAAGGCAATGGCTGAGCTTGGTTTAGATTTAATTTGGTCATTACTTGGTTATGTTGCGGTATTGGTCGGTTCATTGGCCTTCCATTTCTTTATCACCATGATGATTGTCCTTAAGCTTGCTTCTGGCTTGTCTATCAAGACCTTTTTGGCAAAAATGCGCGAAGTTCAAATCTTTGCTTTTAGTACGTCAAGCTCAAACGCGACGATTCCTATTACCTTGCGTACCGTTACCAAGCGTATGGGTGTTAATAACTCTGTTGCCTCGTTTACCGTTCCTTTTGGTGCCACCATCAACATGGATGGTACGGCTATTATGCAAGGTACAGCAACCATCTTCATTGCCAATATCTATGGTATTGATTTGGGCGTGACCGAGTATCTGACGGTTATCTTGATGTCGGTACTGGCATCTGTCGGTACGGCTGGTGTACCAGGTGTTGGTCTGATCATGCTTTCTATGGTATTTGCTCAAGTTGGCTTACCAATCGAAGGTATTGGCTTAATCTTAGGTGTGGATCGTATTCTTGATATGTTACGTACCGCTGTCAACGTTGGTGGTGATGCGGCAGTAACTGCCATCGTAGCAAAATCAGAAGGCAAAATGGATCTGGCTATTTATAACGATCCTGACGCTGGCGCGAAAGACGTATTTGACGGTCATATTGATGAAGACAACGAGCGTGAATTCTCTGAAGTCTTTAGTGATGGCATCATGGGTAGTGAGTATGATGATGTAGATCGTCGTCGCTAATCGACACTGCTATCTATAGTCATTCCACTATAAAAGTATTACAGCGTTAACCTCGCTTGAAGTATCACATGTACATCTACACTCGGTTGCCTTGTACTACTTTTAAATTGAATCGACTATAAATAGACGTTCATAAAATAAAAAACCTCAGCCAAATCGGCTGAGGTTTTTTTGAGACATATAAGATTATTTATTGTTATTTAACCAAAAACGTATTTAGTTAACATGGCAAAACACACCAATACAATCATCGGACGAATCAGCTTACTACCGCCTTTAACCACCATGTGCGAGCCAAAATACGCACCTATCGTTTGCCCAACCATCATTGCTAGCCCCACTTTCCACAGTACATTACCGCCTAAAATAAAGAAAATCAGCGAGCCAATATTGGTCGATAAGTTCAAGACCTTTGCCGTGCCTGTCGCTTCAATGATCTGACGACCGCGCAAAGCCACATTACCAAGCGCAAAGAACATGCCAGTTCCTGGGCCGATATAACCATCATAGAAGCCTATTATGGGCGTAACGACTTTTTGCCATTTACCTTCTGAGATACGCGGTGCGGCTTCTACTTCACCAAGTCTGGGTGCAAATAGCGTATAGAGACCAATCGCTGCGATTAAAAACGGAATCAGCTTTTCGAGCAAATCAGGTGGTGACATCTGTACGGCGATCGTACCGATAACCGAACCGATAAAAGCAGCAATAATGGCCACCTTGATACGTTGTGGCTTGACGACCCCTTTTCTAATCATCGTAATGGATGCTGCTAGCGCACCTGAAGCGGCTTGTAGCTTGTTAGTGCCTAGCGTTAGCACTGGGGGAATATTGGCTAGTAGCATGGCTGGTATGGTCAATAAGCCACCACCACCTGCGATAGCGTCAATAAAACCTGCCAGCACTGCCACGGCTGTCAGCATTAAAATAATCTCTAGAGAGAATGATAAGTCCATAACACCGACCTGTAAACTTTATGATAAAAAATGAAGAAGCCCTAAAAACTGGCTTTAAGAACTGGCTTTAAGAACTGGCTTTAAGAACTGGCTTTAAGAAATAAGAATAAATGATCACTATCAGTGTTGCTACCAACTTTGCTAGTGGCTAGCCAATAGTACTGCTGATATGTATCAAAGCTGTGACAGAACACTGCGTGATGCCATTCATTATAGAGATAAAAGACTAAAAAAAGCCAAAAACGAGGTGAAGTCTGCTAGATTTGTCTAACAGGTTATTGAAATATTTAAGAATAATATTTTTATCAATGACAGGTTTTATGATTTATTCCTGCTTTGCCTCTCGCCATAGCGCTGGCATTTCGCTCTTATTACTAGGGTAAGATAGGTTTATGGTTTCAGTTTGACGGATTTTGTTGTGTATATGAATGAGATTATGAGAAACTGTTAACGTCTATCTGCGACACTGTCAAATTTAGCAGTATAGATACTTGAGGTTATTGCATTATTTAGCAAATTGTATTTAGTAAATGAGGATGATATGGCAATAAAAAGAATTAAGGCATTTTTCGAATTTGAGGCAGCAGGCGGTATCATTTTAGCATTGGCTGCCATCGCTGCAATGATCATTGCTAATAGTCCCCTCAGCGTTTGGTACGAGGCTTTTATTCATGCCCCTGTATCCATTCGTATTGGCGAATTTGGTATTGCCAAAGATGCGCATCATTGGATCAATGATGGTCTGATGGCTATTTTCTTTTTCTTAGTCGGACTTGAGCTAAAGCGTGAAGTCTTGATTGGTGAGCTCTCTAATATTAAGCAGATTATCCTGCCTGCTGGAGCGGCACTAGGCGGCATGGTTATGCCCGCCATTGTCTATTTGCTTTTTAACTATAATGAACCTGATTTTTGGAAGGGTTGGGCTATCCCTGCGGCGACAGACATCGCTTTTGCTTTGGGTATCTTAAGCCTGCTTGGTAATCGTGTACCAAACTCATTAAAAGTGTTTTTGGTGTCTATTGCTATTTTTGATGATATTGGTGCCATTTTAATCATCGCCTTATTTTATACCAACGACTTGTCACTGGGCTCATTAGCTGTCGCTGGTTTATGTCTACCGTTTTTATATTTACTCAATCGTCGCAATGTGACGAGCATCACCCCTTATCTACTCATCGGCGTGATTATGTGGATTGCGGTACTCAAATCTGGTATTCATGCGACATTGGCAGGGGTGGTGTTAGCGTTATTTATTCCTATGTTCGATCGTACTGATCCTGAGCACTCGCCAGTAGAAGAGCTAGAACACGATCTACACAATACCGTTGCCTTTGGTATTTTGCCGCTGTTTGCGTTTGCCAACTCGGGTATCTCGCTCAAGGGTGCAGGCTTCGCTGAATTATTTCACTCAGTACCGCTAGGTATCGCCGCTGGTCTTTTCATCGGTAAGCAACTGGGCGTGATGATAATGTGCTGGTTAATCTTTAAACTTGGCATCTCGACCATGCCACGAGGCATGAACTTTAAGCAAATCTACGGTGCATCCTTACTATGCGGGGTTGGTTTTACCATGAGTTTGTTTATCGGTGGCTTAGCATTCGCAGGCGACACGACCTTATTCGATGAGCGTTTGGGTATTATTATGGGTTCAATTGTCTCTGGTATCGCCGGTTACATGATGCTCAAAGCAACGCTAAAAGAAGACATTAACAGTACCTCGGTAGATCTGACCCGTCATTAATTCGATTGATGGGTTAATGAGGTAATCTATAAGCAACAGACGCACGCGATAGATGATAGGTGTAGAGATAAATATGAACAAAAAGCACAATGGTTTAGATTTAGACACCTATCGTCAGTCGGCAACTTCTTATCAGCGTCATGGTCGTACCACTGCTGTCGATGATCATAGTGACTTACAGGTCCTAAAGCGCATTAAGCGTTATTTATTACCAAAAGACTTTGCCATCTCGCAAGACTTATTAGACGAGATAGTCGCGGGCTATGATATCGGTGATCCACTCGCGGATGCTTTAGCGGCTGACGGTATTCGTTTTTCTAAACCCTTACAGCACATCATTCTTGATGATACTCCAACTCATGACCCCATAACCCACTCTTCGTTTAGCGCCTTAACTGAACAATTTAGCAGCCATCCTGATTGGTTTGATCCTAAGCTTGCGCAAATTGGCGCAGTCGCCTATCGACGTTATCCGCTGATGCTTATTTGGCTACTTCGTAACGTCGCGCTGATGGCTGGCTATAGCATCCCTGCCCTTTCCTTGCCTTTGATTCAAACTGGTGCTTTGATGCACGATGCGCTACCGCGCTTGATGCGTACTTATGCTTATATTCTAGCGGTCTCTGAGCATCCACAATCAACTGCACACATGGCTAACGACCGCCAGCCTATCGAGCAAGTGCTAGCGATTGACTCTGAGGGATGGCGGCAGTCCATTCAGGTACGTCAAATCCATACACTGGTGCGGCAAAACCTGCTTAAAGGTAAAGGAAATGCTGCTAAAGGTGTCATAGCAAATGCCGACCAGCATCATAATCCAGATGGCAGCTGGAACACAGATTATTGGGGTCTTCCTATTAATCAAACCGATATGATTGCTACCCATTTGCAGTTTTCATTGTTGATTATGCGCGGCCTACGCCTACTGGGTGCACGCATCAGCCCTGAGGAAGCAGAAGGGATTTTGCATTTATGGAATCTGGCCAGCTACTGGATGGGCGTTGACTTAGAGCGCTTGCCAACAGATGAAGCGGCTTGCTGGGAGTGGTTATATACTTATTTATCGATTCAACAGCTTGATTTTAAGATGGGACAGCCGCTAGCAAAAGCCCTGCATGATTTGCCTCGTCAGCTCATGGGAGAAGACAATCGCCGTGGACGTTTTGTTGAGATGGTCAATGCCAGTGTGACACGTACGCTAGTCGGTGACGATATCGGTGATGGCTTAGATTTGCCCAAATCGAAAATCCGCTTTGGCGTCCTGTCCTCAGTACCGATTCTCTTTGCTCTTGACACTGCCAGACAGCACAATCAAGCTTTGGCGCATAAATTAGAAGCCTTCCGTGCCAAACGGCAAGACAATATGAATTGGTGGCTCAAAAAAAATGACGACTACTATAAGTAATGATGACTAGGGTCTGTTGAACATTTTAAGCGAAAAACTCAACTGCCCTGCGCGTTAATTGCGCGTATCTTGTATACGGTAATACCACTCAAGCTGCCGATCAAACCCCGTTTCTAATAAGCTAGCGATGACTCGTCCCGTTAAACCCCATACTGTTTCACCATCCACTTGCCAGCTGGGCGTAAGGATGGTCGCCATTTGATCTTGCATCACATATTCTATCGCATACTCTACGGTGGGCTGAGTTAATAAGGTTTCAAAATCTGCCCAAAAAATACGTGAGATTTCGCCAAGCTCAGGTACTAATACTAAATCTGGCGCAATAAGCGCGACAATCGGACGCACACTCATACCGCTTTTGGACGTTTGGATCGGCAATTGACCGAGTAGCTGGACTTTATTGGGTAGTAGCGCCGTCTCTTCGCAAGCCTCACGTAATGCGGTAACGACATTGTTACCATCGCCAGCTTCATGCTTACCGCCTGCACAAGATACCTCGCCAGCATGACTATTCATATGGGCAGCGCGGCGTGTCAATAGCAGCTTAGGATGGCGTTCATGGGTGATGGCAACCAATACTGAGGCATCGGCAATGGGTGTCTGATATAGGCTATCTAAAATGCGAGTACGACGAGAGGTGCCACCAGCGTTGTACATTGCTGGACTGGTGACAGCACTTAATGTCTCATGCTGCACTCGCTCTGCCAATTTTCTAATAGTGGGATAACGAATAAAGTCTGGCACAGCGACTGACAATTCATCAAAATTTACAGACTGCGGGGGAAGTAACATTATAATTGCCTTGTATTTTTATCGGTATAAAGCCTTGTCACAATAAGATGGTCATAAAAACAATAGTCATAAAACGATAGTTATCGTCATCAAATCTATAAATTTATCATTAAATTATTTAATAATTGCTAGGGTGTGTACTCATCTTAAAAATGGTGATAAAAATGAGGTAAATTGCCGTCAAACAAGGAACATAGTATTGAGGACATACCCTAGAGCGTGTGCTAACTAAAGACCCAAAATAATGTCTCAATCTAGATTAGCGCAATCGCCTGTTTACTGCATGCTATTTATGTGACTGCCTATTTGTATCACAAGAATTAATTGAGAGCCTCTGTTTTATAGCAACAAACAACGTCTCTGCGGTGAAATAATATAGTCAAGGAATTTTAGAATTGTTACAAGCCGCCCGACCGCAGATAGCACACTCAGTACATCTAGGACGGGTAACACCGTAGCGGTTTAAAAGTGCTCTGACTATACATTACTGTTATCATCATTCTGTGCAAAGAAAATATGTGCTATCTTAAGGTAATGGCTGTTATTTACGATCGTACGGCAGCATGACTGTTGCACCCTAAGTATAACGCTGCACACCCAAGCTATTACCATGACACCCCATATCCTTTCTTATCATAATAACAAGGCAGTTTATATGCGCTATTGTCTACAATGTGGCCACGAGGCTGAACGTAAAATACCGGCCACCGATAATATCCCGCGTTTGGTCTGCCCAAATTGTGGCTATATTCACTACGAAAACCCAAAGGTCATCTGTGGCTCATTGGTCGTTCACAAGGGCCGAGTATTGCTATGCCGCCGAGCGATTGAGCCACAGTATGGCTTATGGACGATACCAGCAGGCTTTATGGAGAATGGCGAAACCATCGCTGATGGCGCGGCGCGTGAGAGCTTTGAAGAAGCTGAAGCGGTGGTGACCAACCCCCATTTATACTGCCTCTATGATATCCCTGATATTGGGCAAATTTATGCGATTTACTTGAACGATCTAAAAGATGGCGCTTATGGTATTGGCTCTGAGAGTCTTGACTGTGCGTTATTTAGTGAAGAAGACATTCCATGGGATAGCATCGCCTTTGAAGCGGTACGTCGCACGCTAACCAGTTACTTTGAAGATCGTAAGCAATTCGATAGCCATGATAAATTCCCTGTGCATCAAGATTATATTGGTAAAGACCAAAGCATTAAACGGTATTAATTGAGTGATTAGGCACAAAAAAGCCAAGCTTAATGCTTGGCTTTTTTGTGCTTCATGGTAAGTTTGACCACCTTAGCTTTTTATTTTACAAACCTCAAAACCAAGATCTTTTACCTTTTCTTCTTTGTCGTAAGGCGCTAAGACTGCACGTACATGTTTTTGCCCTTGCAAATATTGCTTGGCAACGCGCTGTAAGTCAGCGACTGTCACAGCTAAAATTGACGCACGCATTTTACGCTGCCAGTCAGCACCGCGATGATGCAGGTCAGAAAAACATGCTTTGATCGCTTCGCCTGCTGGAGATCCCGGTTTGTCCATACCGGAGATGATACCCAAGATGGCTTCTTCCAATTGCTCATCGGTTTGCGGCTCATTTAATAACCACTCGATACTGGCATCAAAGTGGGCGAAGCTTTCAGCACACTGCGGATCACGGTAGCTAAAGAACTTAAAGGCGCAAGCATTGGCATCGTAGCCCGCACCGCCACCATAAGCACCGCCGCGCTCACGGATGGCGCTATGCAAATAGCCATTGCGTAAGTAAGGCGCTAATACCATCAAGGCTACTGTGTCCGGATGATCAGCCGCTGGAACCGTATAGGCACTAGCATTGTGATAGACGTTGGTCGGCACCAACCATGCCAAGTCCTCAACATCGAGCGCGACACCACTTTCTAACGATTTGACAACGTCTTTCTCACCATTTAGTGCCGCATCAAGTTGCAACTCGGCAAATTCACTTGGGATATTGTCTTCAATACTAGCATCAGAGCTGCTTAGCTGCGCGGCAATACGTGGCGCTTGGCTGTCTTTCCAGCTATCGACAATCAAACTGCTTAAGCGTTCAGTTTGCTCGGCTTCACAGATGATAACGGCATGCTTAGGGAGGCTGATGAAACGTTGATGTAAATCCATCAAACTGGTGGCAAGCTTATCCCACTGCGCATCATCATTGCTGGCATGGGTTAAAAAGTCCTTTAACGCGTTCAATGCTGGCAGACCACTACGCACATACTCTAACTGCGCTTGGCGACTCATACCACGACTGGCCGTTTGCATCGCATAAGCATGCCCTGAACCAGCAAGATTTGACTGCCAACCTGCTTGACGCTGCTGCAGAATTTCTTTGATACGGTCATGCTCCGTAAAGACGCTGTGCTCCATCACTTCTTTGAGTAAATCAATCGCCTCAGGCTTGCGGTTTAGCGCGCGCGTTGCCACCACAAAATAACTGCTGATAGACTGGCTGTCATCAATATTGGTACGTTGGCTGATACGCGCTGTCACACCTGACGAATGCGCCGCTTGCTTGGCTTGCATTTCATGGGCACTAAGAGAATCTGTACCTAGCTCAGACAGTAAGCTTAGATAAATAGGCAGTAGCGGATGATTAATGACTTCATTGACGGGTAACTCGCTTGTACCTGCATTACCAATCGCATCGGTCAACGGCACAATTACTTGATAATAATACAAGCCATTGGTGCCTGCTTCATATTCAAATAAGGTGCTGTCTTGCCCGCTCAAATTTACTTGCTTTTGCTTGCCTTGCTTAAAGCTGATATCCGTCGGTACGTCATCCAAGCCAACTTTTGGCAATAAGCTCAAATCATCTGGTGCCGCTTGGCGCGCTGCCAAATCCAATGCTTGCTTGTGCAAGATGGCTTTATCATCAGCAGTCAAATCCATCGCAATAGTGTCGAGACGTGTTTGCTCAGCTGCCGCTAAACGAGCAGTTTTTTCGCTGTCAGGCGTCAGAGTAACGCGGACACGATGCTGATTATCAAGCAAATGAGTCTTAATTAAATTCGGTAACCACTGCGCGTCTTTTACTTGCTCACGTAGCCATTGTAGATGCTCGTCCACTTCCCAGACATCGATTGGGTTACCATCATGAATGGCGGTACTAAAGCCTTCTAGCATGAGATTCAAACCATAAGGAATGCTGTCACCGCCGATATGACGCTGATCTATCTCAATCTGATGCAGGATGGTTTCAATCGTTTCGTCATCGACTGGTGAGTTTGCAACTTCGGTCAGCAAATCAATAATGCCCTGCTCGACTGCTTCGGCATGCTCTGGGTTTGAACCGCGCAGACCCGTATAAAAGACCATTTCATAATGACTGTCATCCAGTCCCAATAGCGGACTTGGTGCTTTGCCGAGTGGATGGCTGTCCAAATAAGCACGCAACGGCGAGCCAGCATGCTCAATCAACACGCCTTCTAGTAGACGCAAAGCAAGGCGCTGCTTGGGGTCGGTAATCGATGGCAATAACCACGCCACAACATGATGGGTTTGGTCAGGGCCAGCTTCGTCAGCGGTATAAGTGTCGGTAGCGCTAATCGGTGCAGACAGACGTTTTTCTGGACGCGATACATGCTTCTTGCCCGCCTCAAACTGAATCAAGGCATCTTCATGGATTTTTGCCTGCGTCTCAGCGACAGGAATATTACCAAAACTCATAATCACACTGTTTGATGGGTGATAATGGCTTTGATGAAATTCGACCAGCTCATGATGGGTCAAGTCAGGAATATCAGCAGGCTCGCCGCCCGAATTATAATGGTACGTCGTCGTTGGGAAGAGATGATGGGCAACGGCATGATACAGCTGATCAATCTCGCCGCTCATAGCGCCTTTCATTTCATTAAAAACGATACCCTTAAATTGCGGCTTGTCATTTTCATCTAACTCAACACGAATACCTTCTTGAGCAAAATCGAGCGGATGAATATTCGGGAAAAATGACGCATCAAGATAAACGGCAAGCAAGTTAAAGTAATCGTTTTTGTTTTGTGTGGCGTACGGATAAGCCGTCCAATCAGCAGCGGTCATCGCATTCATAAAGGTATTGAGCGAGCGCTTAATCATCGAAAAGAACGGATCACGCACAGGGAATTTTTCAGAACCACATAAAGCCACATGTTCTAAGATGTGCGCTTCGCCTTTTGAGTCCATTGGCTGGGTGCGAAAACCTACCAAAAACGCATTTTCATCACTTGGATGTGCTAAGTGATAATGCATCGCACCAGTCTTAACATGCTGACTGATCAGCACATCCATCGATAGCGCCTCAATATGGCGATGTTCAATCAACTCAAATGCGGAGTGCAATGTTAGGTCAGCGGTAAATGCGGTGTCAGTCATAGTTGTCCTTAGCTCATTATGTAGATAATGCCCTGCAGTTCAGGGTAAATAGAATGGTAACAATGTGCGTGATAAAATGATCATTAAAATTTAATGCTCAAAATTTTATCGGTTTTATGGTGGGTAAGGTATAGCAATGAAAAAATGGGTCTAGCGCTAATAGATGGGGCTAGCAGACAGAGAAGTCAAGGCATTATCCTAATAAAGAGCAGCGCTGATATAGTCAAATCCATATAAATCCGCTACATCGTCATCCTCGCTAAGCATACTAATGTATAACTTGCGCTCGGTTTCCTTGTATCGAAATTATTTGAATCTAACTATAGTACAATTAGGAAGGGCAATACCTTAGCGCTTTAAAAGTATGCCGACATTACTTAACAGCAGTCATCAGTAGTGCTATAGTTAAGACTACTTGCTACGAGGAGCACCTCATGAGTTACCAACATATTTTACTGGTTACCGATTTGTTATCTGATGCCGACACAGTGGCGCAAAAAGCCAAACAAATCGTCGATAACCGCCCGGGTTCTAAGCTGTCTGTACTGCATATTGTTAAAGATACGATGGTTGGTTTTGGCTATGAGCTAGTACCCGCCTCTAGCTTATATGACCAGATTGACGATGAGCGTTGCCAAGAAGCACGAGCCAAGCTAGCACAATTTTTAGAGCGTAATGGCTTAACCGCCGTCAATGCCGAGGTGACCACCGCCATCTCTAGTAGCGAAGGTATCGTCAATTATTGTCATAAGCATGACGTTGATTTACTGGTTATCGGTCGTCATGAGCGCCATGGTATCGTCGCATGGCTCAGTGGGGCAACAGCAGATAATATTTTGCCAAATGTCCCCTGCGATAGCTTAGTCGTGAGACTGGATAAGCCAGTTAATAAATAAGCAATCACCTTTAAATAAACAATGCCTAAATGTAAAGGCGGCTTAGCTTTAATGAGTTAACTTGAGCCGCTTATATTACAAACTAAACATAACATTTTATAAAACGTCCTATAGTCATGGCTATGGGACGTTTTTTATTATCTGTCTCTAACCCTCATTCTGATGTCAAAATATCAATAAAGCTTTGCCAAATTGGGCTTTGATGGCGGGCTTTATGCCACACTAGCCACCAAGTTCGCGACAAATCAATGCCTGCCACTTTTACTTGTACTAACTTACCGCTGGCCAATTCTGCCTCAATCACGTGCTGTGATAGACAACCCAGCCCAATATCGGCACTGACCATATGCTTGATCGCTTCCGATTGCTGAATGGCCATGATAACTTCGGCATCGGGCATATGCTGTAATAATTGCTCATCGATAATTTGCCGAGTACCTGAACCTGCTTCGCGTACTAACAAGGGTAGCTTTGCCAGTTGTTCAATACTAAGCTCGTAGCAATTATCCACATCGTTATATGCTGCCATATCTGTCAGCCATTTGCTATCGCGTTTGGCAAAGACCATCAAGGTGTCCGTTCGCCATGCACGCTGCTCAATGACCTTAGTATCCGCAGGTCGCGGCATCCCTTCTACTAGCGCAATATCGATGTTGAGTTGCTCGACCTCCGCAACTACCTCTTGGGTATTGGCGATATAAGTGTTCACATTTGCATTTGGTAAGGCTTTATATAACTCAGCCAGCAGCGGTGGCAATACATAGTTGCCTATGGTCGTACTCGCGCCAATATGAATCTGTCCTGCTTGGTGCTTGTGATAATGCTCAAGCGTCAGTGACTGCCCCAAAATTGCTTGCGCTTGCACATAAATAGGATGGGCATTGGGATGCTGATTGAGCCTACGCCCAACGCGCTCAAACAACGGCATTTGCAGTCTAGATTCAAGCTCAGTCAGCGCGCTACTGACGGCTGACTGTGATAAATGCAGCGCTTCACTGGCACGGCTGGTGCTGCCTGTCTGATAAATACTCACAAATACCGCCAATTGTTTTAGCGTAATCTTCGGTAGCGTCTGCATCGCTTTTTTCATTAATTAATGACACCTTATGCCCGTCTTTTAGGACTAATCTTTTAATATCAAACGGTCAATACAACCCTATTAACCCAAATTTTCGATAGTTTGTATCTTATTAATCTGTTTTTATTATAAATCAGCTTATCTTATACTGTCTATTCATAAGTTTATGCTTATGTCGATTAGCAATAATAGGATAGCTCTGTCATGCACGCTTTTACCCACTCAGTGAATCGTTACTTTCCAAGCAATCGGCACTTAGCAGGATTGGTCGTGGTGCTGGTCGGTAGTTTATTTTGTTTATGGCTCAATACTGGTCTAGACACTTGGTCAAACGGGCGCATCGTCGGACTGTCCTCTTTAACATTGGCAATTTTGCTCGGTATGGTCTTAGGCAATATGGTATACCCTAATTTCGCTGAGCAGCTAAATGCTGGTGTATGCTTTGCCAAAGGTCAAATCTTGCGCTTAGCCATTATGTTTTATGGGTTTAAGCTAACGATGACCCAAGTGGCTAGCGTGGGTATGCCAGCGATTATGACCGATGCACTGGTACTGACATCGACTTTTTTATTGACCTATTGGCTGGGTACGAGATGGCTAAAAGTCGATAAAAAAACGACTATATTGATTGGCTCAGGCGCGAGTATTTGCGGGGCAGCCGCAGTGATTGCCGCAGAGCCAGTGGTAAAAGCAGAAGCGCATAAAGTCACTATCGCTGTGGCAACCGTCGTCGTCTTTGGCACTATTGCGATGCTACTCTATCCATTTTTATATCATCTTGGTTGGTTGCAGCCTTGGCTAAATGCTCAACAATATGGCATCTATACTGGCTCGACCATACACGAAGTCGCGCAAGTCGTGGTGGCAGGTAACGCGATCAATCCTGAGGTTGGTAATACAGCCGTCGTGACCAAAATGATACGCGTCATGATGCTCGCCCCTTTTCTACTGATTTTATCCTTTGCTTTGACCAAGGGTGACAATGATATTCATGGCGAAAAAATATCATTTGTAGACCGCGTTAAACAGGTCAACGTGCCATGGTTTGCCTTTATTTTTATTCTTATCGTCATACTGCACACATGGGTGCCGATGTCTGACAGCTTTGAGCAGAGTATGGTCAAGTTTGATGATGTTTTGCTCACGATGGCTATGTTTGCACTGGGTTTGACGACTCATCTGAGCGCGATTAAGCAAGCTGGCATGAAGCCACTGATCTTGGGTGCTATTATGTTTGCTTGGTTAATCATTGGTGGCGGTCTGATTAATATTGGTATTAGCTCTATCTAATAGATTAGGGCGTGTCCTCATTTCAAAAATGGTGATAAAAATGAGATAAATTGCAGTCAAACAAGGAAAATAGCGCAGTTAATACCGTGATATTACCCAGCTGTTTGACGAAGTTTGGCAAAATTTAGCCATTTTTAGCTCATTTAGATATTCATAGATTGAATTGAGGACACGCCCTAGCCACACTCTTTAAAAAAAGGCCTCCAACTCTTTATAGTCGGAGGCCTTTTTAATATATAGTCGAAATACCCCAAAAACGCTACGATACTGCCGATATCAATTTTTTGTAGCCTCTATCTGCACAGGCACAGCAAGCAAGAAAAATTGATATCGGCAGTGCGTGATGGTTCGATATTACTTTTCACTGACTATATTATTGTGTCTAATACTAAATGACAGACGAAAAAAAACGAACCCGAAGGTTCGCTTTTTTTTCATCTTGCTCTAAGTGTCTTTAAAGACAGATTAGATAGCAACGATGTTATGGGCTTGTGGGCCTTTTTGACCTTGAGTTACAGTGAACTCAACTTCTTGGCCTTCAGCTAAAGTTTTGAAGCCTGAACCAGTGATTTCGCTGTAATGAGCAAAAACGTCTGCGCCAGTTTCTGGAGCGATAAAACCAAAGCCTTTAGCTTCGTTGAACCACTTAACTGTACCTTTTTGAGTATCTGACATATTGATAATCCTACTTTTTAATTTATTAATGGCCTAGTGACCGGTAACGCTTGCAAATAGCTACTGAACGATAAATATTAAAACGAAGGATTATAACTAATACTACGAGGTAATGATTTGGTGCAGAACTGCTCTTAAGCTTGGGCGTATTATAAGGGGTACATCCTAGTATCGCAAGTCTTATCTGAGATTTCGTGTAACAAAGCTCTTTTATTAGTCATTTTTGGTCCAAATTGCAACGATTTTAGGCATTTGGCAAGCGGAACAAATACACCGCAACCCCACTACAAACAGTGGCTACCGCCCATGCCATCCACATCGTATCGGCTGGCAAGCGATAAAATAACATTGCCGTCGATATAGTCATCATTATCGTTGCTAACCACTTGGCATAGAGAGGTACAGCATGATTATTTTCCCAATCACGGACAAACTTCCCAAAATATTTGTGATTGATCAGCCAAAAATGAAAGCGCCGCGAGCTGCGTGCCCAGCACCCTGCTGCCAGTAGTATAAAAGGCGCAGTTGGCATTACGGGTAACAGCACTCCTATAATACCCAATATAAAAAATATCCAGCCCAGTATGACAAACGTCCAACGCACTGCGGGGCTTCTCGATTGATTGGTATTAGGTCTATAGTAAAATGTTTTTTTATGATTGGTCATATAAGTAGTGTCATTCAACGATGCATCAGTTGGGGTAAGTAGCTACTGGTTTATAAAATAGCTACCTATATAGGTAGCTAAGCATGCGATATTGCTCAAAACGGTACAAGCGTAATTTTGCATCTTTATGTCGTTTTTTCTAAAAATATAACGACTGTACGGTACACAAAAACACTGTTTTTTAGTATATTTTTTAGTAGGTGAAAAATAAAAACTCAGGCATAATCTTCTTTTTTATTAATCGACATTTTTTAAGTGTTTCGGTATTTATAGGGATATTTATGACCAACCTTTTTATGGCTAAAGCGTTAACGGTATCTTTGGTAGCAGCGACTATGCTAGCGCTTAGTGGTTGCGCCACCACCACTAGCCCAGATTCACGTTTGGCCTATGATCAAACTCAAAAAGCATTGGCCAATCAGCCTATTACTGTTTTAAGTGATGGTTGTTTGATTCGAGTTGAGATGGGCAAAAATGATATTTTATATCAGCAGTCTGATGCGACTTCTGTGGCCATGATGCACACAGTTAAAGAGGCATTGAGTCACAAAGGGCTCACGGTTGCTCGTACGACAGCGCCCTTTGTTTGTGGCATGCTAACCAAAGAAGCTGTAACCAAAATGGATATTGCCGCCACCGCAGGCGCTAAAGAGCAGCTCAACACAACCTATCCTCTATTAAGCGCGGGCAACAGTTTTGATACAGCGACCAATCAAGCCTACCTCACACTATTTAGCACTTTAAATAAAGCCAAGCGTCAAGAAATTGAAGCTGCAAAAGGGGCTAGTGTTGAGTTGGCATTAGATCAAGCCACGCTAACCGCCATTCAAAAAATGGAAGGGACTGACAAAGTATTTGTATCCATGGTGACTGGTTCTAAACCATCATTCGGCTATTCGATGGCAGTCGGTGTGACGACGGCTGTGGCGACCGCAGGAACCAGCTTCTCTGCACCGCAGCAAGGTCAGTTTCATCATCTATACTTACTGAATCTGAAAACCAATAAAATTGAATGGGGCAAAACTGCCGCATTTAACGGGCAAGTATTTAAAATGCCTGTGAACGAGCGTTTTGCCTATAAAGGTATTCTTGCGCCTCTATATGCTGAGTAGAACTGAATAAGCCACTAAATTTTTAGTCTAAAAAACCGCTGACCCTATAAGGTGAGCGGTTTTTTATGTAGTGATAATAGAATAATAAAATTATTGCTGCACGATATAGTCGATTCAATTTAAAAGTAGTACAAGGCAACCAAGTGTAGATGTATATTAAATACTTCAAGCGAGGTTAACGCAGTCATACTTTTATAGTGGAATGACTATACCAAGCTGCTTAGCTTCTTTTAGCCACATTGGGAACTCTTCTAGCATGTTTTCATACAAGGCTTCTTCACTGATATCGTCTAAATCATCCAGCTCAAAAAAGTCGCAGTTATCAATCACGCGCCCTGTCATGTCGTCTAGTTTTTTTAGGATGCCATAACCACGCCCGCCCAAGCCCACAAACTGCCAAAATATTGGTAGTTTCGCGGCTTCCGTCATGACCTTGGTGATACCACGATTGTCATTCACCCCGCCATCACTGATAAATAGCACGTAGACAGGCACATCCAAGCCGTCCTTTTGATAAAACTCCGTCACCGCTTTCATGACTTCTGCTTCGTTGTTGATGCGCGGGCCAAGTGCCCATTTGCGCCAGCCGCCATGAGCGTTATTGATAAAACCGTCATAATTGCTCAACCCAATCTCACCCAAATACTGCGGATCTCGGGCAAACGCCCAGCAGTCTAACGCTTGGTCGTCATCAAAGCTCACTGCCAATGGCAATAAGCGGTTGACCACTTCTTGCACGCGGCCTTGTTTATATTGTCTGTTCATTGAGCCTGAGGCATCTAACACCAGTGCTACTTTTGCGGTTAATTGCTGCAATTGGCGTTTCTCAAGCGATATCGTGGCTTTTTTGGCCAGATTGACCAGCTTTGGCGCTTTGTCTAGCATAACCTTTTCTAACGACGGTTTTGCTTGAACTGGCGTTGCAGTTACCTCTGCTGCTGTCGAGCTAGTCTCTTCTACGTCACCACCGAAATGCTGCACGATAGCGGCAAGTCCACCATTAAAGCCTTGCGCAACGTTAGATACTCGCCACACGCCACTCTTACGATACAGCTGCATCAACATACTGGCTTGCTGCTGGGCAAAGTCTGCTGCTTGATATTCTGCCTGCGCTTTTTGCGATTGTTGCCAAAGGCCAATCTCTAACGATTGAATTTGATTCAGCGGAGTATCGGCTGATAACACAAAAAACAAGCTGTCTATATTCGCAGCCAATTTGGATAAATCCACCTTAAACTCGGCTTGGATGCCTTTATTCGCCGTTGGCTGCGACTCGTAATGGGTAAGCTTGATTTGCCCGCATGGTGAGGTTGGCTGATTATAAAACACCATGTAATCATCATTGATCAGTTTGCCCGCTGCGTCTAAGGCAAAGCAACTGATGTCCATCTCTATTGGGCTTTGGCGAGTAAATTTGAGCGTGATGGGTGCGGTATCGTCAATAGCAAGGTTGCTTAGAGGCGCGCGTTGTCCGACGGTGAGATGGTTCATGGTGTTCCTTACGTTAGATTTTTATTCCTTTAAAGATAGTAGCTTAATTACTGATATTAAAAAACCGTCATAGTATTTACTGTAGCGGTTTTTAAGTTTAGACAGAATCACAAATCGGATTGTAGATTGAGTAGTGCTTATGACAATTAACGGTTTGAATTAAAAATCTGTTAGACCTCGTGCCTTAACATTAACCTGCTTAGCGCTTACTGGTAAGTTTATCTGTTTATTTTCGAGAGTTAAGTGTTTATCGTACCTGAGCTAAGTGGGCTATGTAGAAAGCCATATCACATCCTTTTTAAAAGATCTTTAGTAAAAATCAATTCATTAGAGAGTAATTTAGTGGGGTTTTGGCTATTCTCATCCAAATATGACCAAGCATATATTCTAATTGGATGTATATCTGGCTCTCTTTCGAAAAAAATAACAGTTTTTGGTATATTGTTGTTT
The DNA here is from genome assembly GCF_000247495.1 of Psychrobacter sp. PAMC 21119. NCBI lineage: Bacteria > Pseudomonadati > Pseudomonadota > Gammaproteobacteria > Moraxellales > Moraxellaceae > Psychrobacter > Psychrobacter sp. PAMC 21119. The sequence continues at coordinate 54,855 of NZ_AHVZ01000040.1, forward strand.
TTTTCAGTCTCTATTAATGCTAGATATTTTTCAGAACACCACAGTCTAAAATTACTGAGGTCATACTCTGACATCTGATAGACTCTACCCTCTAATTTAATAGCATTACTTACTCTATTGTAAGAGTCAACACGACAACCTAAAACACCAGTATTATAAGTTTGGGACACAATTAAATCTCTTAAATCTTCTTCATCTGTAGTGCTAGGTGTTTTCAACCTTTCAAACAATTGATATAACTCAGATCCGTAGTTAGGAAAGTATTTATGACCTAATTTTTCAGCGCGCGCCTTAGCCTGCCATACTACATTCTTACTTTTATCAGTTACAAGGTAGTCGACATTATTAGTATAAGATTTAATAGTATAGTAATAATCGACATCTTTTTTTTCTGATAACTCAGCGATATTCATACAAGAGTAGTGCTCGCAAACCTCATGCACTTGCCAAAAGTGACCTTTATATTGAAACTTATTGGGAGTCACAAAGCTTTCTTGATAGCCTAAAACTGCAGTAGGGTTTATTACACTATACTTACGATATTCAATCTCATTATCGATAATTCCTACGACAGTATCAGAAGACAAAGCGGTAACTGGTAGTGTGTCAGATAGATTGATATACTCAATACCAGACATCTCTTTAGTTGTTAACATAATCCATTTTGAAAAGTAAGATTCTCTTTCAAGCTCGTTAGCTAAATTACTATACTTTTGACGCTGTATTTCCGAGATATAAGCAAATGCAATTACAAATAGTAAGATATAAAACCATATGCTTGCCGACTTTTCTCTAAATATTTGCATGAATCCAGCAATAGCTACTATAGCTTGTGCAAGAAACCATAAGAATGCCCCATATCCCCATAAAGAAATTTCATCTCCAAGAGGGCTAGGAATCTCTCCTCCTGCATCTCTATAAACAAAACTTAGACTAGCCAGTAATATCATTAGCAAAGACATAATGGCGGGTAATAGCTTTACTCTAAAAATCAGTAAAAACACCACTAAGACATATAAAAAATTAGCATATACTGCTAAAGCGCCAATATTTGCTTTGAAAAGAGCTGATGCCCATCCAAATATTGTACCTATAAATAGTAGTTCATATCCTTTATCATACTGTATCCATTCGTCGCCTCCATTCATCGGTGAGTGGTAGAAACCAATAGCTGGCAAAAACAATGAGGCAATGTAGCAAGCTACAGAAAATCCGATTACCGTCAATAGGCGCTTATAATCTTTATCTATTTTATGTGGTTGATTGACCATTAGTGCCCTTAAATATATTAGTTAAAATACTCTTTATGATTGCTAATACTTTATAAGTAAATTTTTACTTATAATAACCGCACTACAAAAAAGCCATTTTTATAGCACGTGAATTTATTAAAACGCCATATGATCTACTAAATAATAGCACACAAATATTCAGTATTTATTAGCAATAAGAGTTGGTTAGAGAACTAACCAGTAGACAACAAAAAACGCCATCACAATCGTGACAGCGTTTTTTATTACTATAGATATTTACGCTTTATTTACAACGCCTTCAGCTGCGCCATCATCGCCGCCAACCGCCCTTCTAGCTCAGCCAGTTTTGCTTTTTCCGCATCGACCACTTCCGCAGGGGCTTTACTGACGAATCCTTCATTACCGAGCTTACAACTTTTTTAAGTATAAAATAACTTATAAAAATTACAAACTTTATTTTACCAATATTCAGGCTTGAAAATTGGTTTTTTTGCGGTAGGCACTTTATCAGGTAGATGACTGTTTGCCAGTTCATCATCGGTAATATACGAGCGTGTCCAGTCAGCATATTTACTTAATCGCTCATTTGGTGGGCGACGACTATTAGCACGTATGGGAATGATGATACCAATAATAATGGTATCTCCCATATCTTCTCGTAGCGCCTTAAGCGCTGGCTCGATATCGGTATCATTAGTAACAAAAACCACTTGCTGCGCCTTGTTCTGTATCGCATCTCGGTAAGCGGTCAATGTGATATTAACATCAGTTTGCTTTTCCTCCAGACGCCACACTTCAACACGGTCACTTTTATCAGGAGGTTTTTTGTATCTCAGCAAGTTGCCTTTCTCACGCGCATAGTACCCTTTTATGATTGCTATCTTGTCAGGATACATTTTTAGCAACGCCCTATGATAGGATTGCTGAGCGTTTTGAGCGGCCTCTCCTTGCGTTGATATACTCGATTTGATATCTGCGGTAAAAAAGTAGACAGTCTCAACCATCGCATTTGGATCTTGAGCATGAATAATACGATTGGCAAACAGGTGGTATAAGTCTAGCCATTTATCATTACTGTGTTTTAGACAGCCATAAAATAGGTTATAGCCATCAATATATACATTGGTTTTCAAGTTTATCCACCCAGTTATTTTATTGACATAAAAAAACCGCTACAGCATAGCACTGTAACGGTTTTTTTGCCCTAGGCAATCTAAAAACTTAATTTTAGTTACTAAGGGTGAGTTGTAAATTAATTATAACTACCCAAAAGGTATTATGCAAATATATTTGGTAAGTCTATTTACAACAAAATTACCAAGTTACAACGCTTTCAACTGCTCCATCTGCGCCGTCATCGCGGTCAACTGCCCTTCTAGCTCAGCCAGTTTCGCTTTCTCTGCTTCTACCACTTCCGCAGGGGCTTTACTGACAAAGCCTTCATTACCAAGCTTACGCGCGATGCCTTCGGCTTGACCTTTCAACTTATCATATGACTTACCTAAACGCGCCAGCTCAGCCGTTGGATCGATCAGACCTTTCATCGGTACGAGTACACGTAGCTGACCGACCATACTTGATGACGATAGTGGCACTTCATCACCTTCTTTGACGATCTCTAAGCTCTCGACTTTGGCAAGCGCTTTGAACTGGTTTTTAATACGTGATAGACGCGCATCTTCGTCGCTAGAGATATTTTGTAGTAGCACTGGCAGACGTACCGCATTGCCCAGTTTCATCTCACCACGGATGTTACGGACGCTAGCGATTAGCTCCTGTAGCCACGCCATATCCGCTTCGGTCTGCTCGCTGATTTGGCTATCATCGGTCTGTGGATATTCAGCGACCACGATGCTGTCAGTGTTTTTGCGACCGAGTAGCGGTGCGACCGTCTGCCAGATTTGCTCAGTCAGATACGGCATGATTGGATGGCTAAAGCGTAGCGCCGTCTCTAACACATGCAGCAATACATAGCGGATTTGCGCTTTACGCTCGTCAGACACCGAGTCATCATTTAGACTGGCTTTGGCAAGCTCAACATACCAATCACAGTACTCGTTCCAGATAAACTCATAGATATCTTGGCTGACCATATCCAGACGATACTGGGCGAAATGCTGATGGATATCGGCAACGGTAGAGTTCAGACGACTCATGATCCATTTTTCTGGCAATTCCCAAACGTCAGGATTCGCCGCTTGGTCGATAGGCTTGGCATTGCCTTCGCTATCGACACAGTTCATGAGTACAAAACGGCTGGCGTTCCAGATTTTATTACAGAAGTTACGATAGCCTTCGACCCGCTTTAGATCAAAGTTGATATCGCGACCGGTACTAGCAAGAGAGGTAAAGGTAAAGCGCAATGCATCCGTACCAAAGGCTGGGATGCCTTCAGGGAACTCTTTACGCGTTTGCTTTTCGATTTTGGCGGCGTCTTTTGGATTCATCATATTGCTGGTACGTTTTTCGACCAGCGCTTCTAGATCAATACCGTCGATGAGGTCAATCGGATCTAAGACGTTGCCTTTTGATTTTGACATTTTTTGACCATTACCATCACGTACCAGACCATGCACATAGACGGTCTTAAACGGTACTTGCGGCGTGCCGTCTTCGTTTTTCACGAAGTGCATGGTCATCATGATCATGCGGGCCACCCAAAAGAAGATAATGTCAAAACCTGTCACCAATACGCTAGTTGGGTGAAAGGTATCCATCACGCGTGGATCAGCGTTGACGTCTGCCCAGTCAAGCGTACTGAACGTCCATAGACCTGAGCTGAACCACGTATCGAGCACGTCATTATCTTGGCGCAATACGATATCATCGCTGAGATTGTACTTGCTACGCACTTCCGCTTCGTCACGGGCGACATAGATTTCACCCGTCGCATCGTCATACCATGCAGGGATACGATGTCCCCACCACAGCTGACGGCTGATGCACCAATCTTGTAGATCGGTCATCCATGACATATACATATTTTTGTACTGCGCAGGGACGAACTCGATGCTGCCGTCTTCTACCGCATCAATCGCAGGCTTGGCCAGCTCTTTAACAGCGACATACCATTGATCGGTCAACCACGGCTCAACGATCGTGCCGCCACGCTCAGCACGCGGGGCTTTTAGCGCGTAGTCTTCGATATCTTCTAGCCAGCCCTGCTCGCCTGCTTGCTCAACGAGGAACTTACGTGCGGCAAAACGCTCAAGTCCTGCATACTCGCTCGGCGTGGTCTCTAACTCTGGCTCACGTGTCTGCAAATCAGGATAGACTTCCATCGATGCTAAGATATTGGCGCGCTCATCAAGGATGTTGATGAGTGGCAAGCTATGACGACGACCCAATTCATAATCATTGAAATCGTGCGCTGGAGTTATTTTTACGCAGCCTGTACCGAAGTCTTTTTCGACATAATCATCAGCGACGATAGGCACGACGCGACCAGTGATTGGCAAGGTAATGGTTTTGCCGACCAAATGTGCATAACGCTCATCGCTTGGGTTGACTGCGACAGCGGTATCGCCAAGGAGCGTTTCAGGACGTGTGGTAGCGACGACCAGATAGTTTTTCCCATCTTGGGTCGTTAGGTCTGCATCCGTGAAATGATAGCGGAAATGCCACAAGCTGCCTTTTTCGTCGTGGTTTTCCACTTCTAAATCAGACAATGCGGTTTGGAACTTAGGATCCCAGTTAACTAGACGCTTACCACGATAGATCAAACCATCATCAAATAGACGAACGAACACTTCTTTTACCGCATTAGACAAACCATCATCCATGGTAAAGCGTTCACGCGACCAGTCAACCGAGCTACCCAAACGGCGAATCTGGCTAGTGATATTGCCGCCCGACTCTTCTTTCCACTCCCACACTTTATCGATGAAGTCTTCACGGGTCATATCACGGCGCTTGATACCTTGCGCCTCCAGACGACGCTCAACGACCATCTGGGTGGCGATACCCGCATGATCCGTACCTGGTTGCCACAATGTGTTGTCACCATCCATGCGGTGATAACGGGTGAGCGCATCCATGATTGCATTGTTAAAACCATGACCCATGTGTAGCGAGCCAGTGACGTTTGGTGGCGGCAACGCGATAGAAAATGACTCTTCTTTGTCAAACGTCGGCTGAAAATAGCCGCTTTCTTCCCAGCCTTGATACATACCTGCTTCGACTTCCGCAGGATTATAGGCATTCTCTAATTGGCTTAAGGCGGCTTGGATAGACTGGGTTAAATTATTTTTGCTATTAGGGTTACTCATAAGGCTCTCAGACTAAAACGTAAATGGATTAAATAAATAGTAAGCAAAAGTATGGTTATCGCTGAATTCATACAATTAACCAACGCAAGCTGGGTTCAGGCATAGCGCTAACGCTGGATAATAATAGGTGATTCGAGCAAACAAAAAAGTTAGTAGGATGATTTTATCTTATATGGGCAGATTTTGTTAGTATCGAATGCTTTTTCGATACTTGCAGTCGTTATGGTCTTACTGTAACTTGTTAAAATAAGCTTTTTTGCATTGCAGCAACATCGCAACGGCTATGACGTTGACACTGGTTTGACCGTTATTTTTATATCCTTCACTCACCGCTCCTCTTATATAAGTTTACTGTCATGCCTAATACTAAAGACAATTCTAATAAAAATAGTGATCCGAATTCGACAGCTAGTATTCACGCGGCGCAGAGTAGTGACAATACCGATGAGAAGGACAATAGCAAGGCGTTAGATGTGGCTACTGGAACCAATCAGGATGGCGCTCAAAATGAAAGCCAAAATGACTCTGAAGACGCAAACCAAAATGAAGGTGTGCCCAAAGGTGACGCCATAAAAGATGAAGATTTGCCAAAAGAAATCAGTGACGAAGACAAAGAAACCATCAAAGAAGTGGCCAGCGATGACAACTTAAGCGAGCCAAAAAGTTATGCCAGCATTTTAGTCGAGCAAGTTATCGATGCCAAAGAAACCTTTAATCGCTCGCTTGGCTCGTTATTTACCAGTGCCTTTACCGCAGGATTGGAGATTGGTATTAGTCTGTTTATGATTTTGTCCGCCTTCGCCCTATTGACCGATGTAATGCCCAATCAATATGCCATGGTGCTGGCGTCATTACTTTATCCGATTGGCTTTATTATCGTCGTCATTGGTCAGTCGCTATTGTTCACTGAGCAAACGTCTCTGCTGAGCCTACCGGTACTCAATGGTATCGAACCATTAAACAAACTCATGCGGCTTTGGGGGATTGTCATCGCTGGCAATATCGTTGGCGGCTGTTTATTTGCAGCGTTGATGATCGGTTTGGGTTTGCATATGCATCTGTTTGACGCCAGCGATATCGACGCCTATTCCGAGCATGTTTTAGGATTTGAATGGTGGGTCATATTTGGTAGCGCGGTACTGGCAGGTTGGATGATGGGTGTTGCTGCGTGGCTTGTCACCTCGGCACGCGACACCCTTAGCCGTATCGTGCTGGTGTCGTTGATCACAGGCAGTATTGGCTTTTTGGGTTTGCATCATAGTATCGTGGGTAATATTGAGGTATTTTCTGCCTTACTGTACGGCAATACCGTTAGTTTTTGGCGTTACTTGATATTTTTGGTGGTGGTGATATTGGGCAATACCGTCGGTGGCGTGGTATTTGTCGCTGTTCTCAAAAACCGTACTTTCTTATTTGATGTCGCCAAAGTTAAGCAGCAAAATAAAGACAATCAAATAGCAAGAATGGATAGACGACATCGCTAGAGTAATCAAATTATTATCAACTCATAAAGCCTCTGATTCGCACAAACATATGCCAGCGCACACTCATTATTTAAGAGTGTGCGCTGGCAATATTTTATGAGTAATTATATTTTATAGGCAATAAGTGCTCAACACTGATGACACTTTTAAAGCATACGGGCGGCCAAAACACCTTTCTCAATTTCCGTCTTCTTCATCTTATTATACTTTGCGCTAAATATTCGTACCAAAATACCCGCTGTCAAGAACATGACTAACGTATAGATAGCTGGTGTCATCGACATGTCGTAATTAGACAATAGCGTGAGCGCCATAAATATAGATAAGGTGCTGTTTTGCAAGCCGACTTCCATAGTGATGGACGTTCGCTGTGCTAGGTTTAAGCCCAACCATTTACTGCTATAGTAACCAAGCGCCATGGTTGACAGGTTTAGTAGCAATGATACTGGTCCGGTAGCGATCAAGGCCTCAACGATGATATCTCTTTGTACATAACTCAAAAACACCACTAAGAATGTCAAAAATGTCACGCCAAAACGAGAGACTATGACTTGTGAGCTATCAGCAACCCTTGGCGCAAAGCGTTTGATCAGCATACCAATACTAATAGGCAGAATGGTGATGACGAATAAAGAAATCATTGTCTTTATAATCGGCAGTTGAAACTCGCTGCCAGCACCCATAAAGTGAATCAGTGAAAAGCTCAGGACAACAGGAATACTAAATACCGTGACGACACTAGCAATGGCCGTCATAGTGACTGATAACGCTACATCGCCTTTGGCAAGGAAGGTAAATAGGTTGGAAGTGGTACCACCCGGACAGAGCACGAGTAACATGACCCCTACCGCATACTCAGGTCGCAACGGCATAATATTTGCCAGTGCAAAACCAATAATCGGCAATAAGATAAGCTGATTGAGCAAGCCAATACTGACCGCTTTTGGGTATTTCAAAATACGTTTAAAGTCGTTGGTAATGAGGGTCATACCCATGCCCATCATAATCAAAAATAGGCAAAGGGGAATAACGACTGAGTTTACTAAGGTGACTATTTCAAGATTTTCCATAACTACATCCATGTAGATAAGACCTGTCTATAGGTCGACACACAGCGCTTGTCCTTAGTGCACTTGATCAAAGCACTTAATGGCTAGGTTGCTGTAGAATTTATAACGATATTTTTCACGCTAGCGGTATAAGCCAATCCTGCTAATACACGTACACCAGCATATCGAACGATAAAATTAAGTATAGCGTTGTCGCGTGCTCATAACTTACATCATTCAGTTACTCCCCGGTCAATAATGGGCTTTTGTAATGGAATATAGGTTTGAGCTATTTACGCTGATAGATGTAAATATAAATTTTAGGATGGCATGCTTACGATGGCATTGAAGAAACAAGCATTGATGACTGTCGGAAAAGCCATAGAAACTTACAGATAATTAGGGATTGGCTCAGCTATTTGTGGTGGTCAGTTGCTGTGTCGATATCGACCACTGCTGTGCCATAGGCAATGGCTTCGACCATGCTGCCCAATTGATTGATACTAGTGACTTCCAGACGTAAACCATAGATATGATTGTAGCCTTTGGCTTGTGCCTGCGTGCGCATACGGACGATAGCCTCACGCCGTGCGCGATCTAGCAAAGTCTCATAAGTGGTTAAGTTTTTGCCAAATAAACTCAGTACCCGAGCGATAATCATCTTAAAGTAATCTTGGGCAATCACCACGCTGCCGAGTACCAGCTCACCTTTACTATCGGCTGCCAGCTTGGGGTAATAAAAGCGCTCGCTTGAGACCACGATGTGACCCAAGGTTTGCTCTGCGATACTGAGCTGTGCTAAGTGTTGGCGCTCATGACGCGATCCAAAGAACCACCCCACCACGAATAATATAATAAGCGGCGCGTAGTTAATGAGGAATTGAGTCATAGAATTATTCATGGCACGTCTCTTATCATAAAAAAGTTCTAGTATTTTAAAACTTAATTAACTAACCAAAAGGATTGAAACGTGGTAAATCGTCCGCTGGAGTTGGCGTTTGCGGATTTTGAGTAGGTGCATTTTGAGTAGGTGCATTTTGAATAGGTGGAGTGTGACCAGATGGGTACTGTGGCGGTGATGCAGGCTGCTGTTGCACAGGTACTGCTTTGACCGCGGTACCATAGACAAACAGCTCTGACGCACCTTGCGCGATGCTAGAGGTCGAAAATCGCAGACCAACGACGGCATCAGCACCGAGTGCTTCGGCCTTTACAATCATGCGATCTATCGCCTCTTGGCGTGACTCTTCTAGCAGCTCAGTATAGGCAGTCAGCTCGCCGCCAACGATGTTTTTTAGACTGGCGAACAAGTCCTTACCGACATGCTTTGAGCGTACCGTACTGCCGTACACCACATCGAGACGCTCGGTGATTTGATAATTGGGTAAATGTTCAAGGTTGGAGAGCTGCACAGTCATAGTACGACCTTATCGGTGACTTATAAAAATCATTCAGCTAGAAATGGTCAGCGTTAATCAACATTGACAAAGAATAATGGCAGACCACATTGCTGCGAACAAACCACATTATTAATGGCAATCAACACTGCCTATAAAAACTGTCTATAAAAACTGTCTATAAAAGACTAATCATTGGTATGAAACAATAAAAATAGCTCAGTCAAATTGCCTTCGATGCTATTGGCCATCTGTACCATTTTGTCTTCATCTTTACGCATCTCAGATAGCTCTGGATCTTCATCATCGATGCCGCTAAGCACAATCATAGGCAAGGTCAGTACTGCCACGTCTTCTGCGGTGTCTTGATCTTCAAACCAATCACTGGCTTCATCACCATACATGGCATCGACAAAACCAATTGACCAAGCAACGATGTCTGACTCGTCTGAAAAATCGACAGCCACTTCTTCGTCGCCAGCACCTTCACCAAACGGTAGCTCGATAGGTGTCTCATTTTTTAGTTCAGCGATGATAGAGTCGCGCCAGCGCTTAATGCCATCGATGACATTTTCTGGAATCTCACTAGCATGACCTTCAAATAGCGCATCCATCCAATTAGGCAATGGACGACCGATGACTGTCGCTGTCAGAAAACCATGCGCGGCGACACTATCGAGCACAAACTGGCTCTCTTGATTGTCCAAATAATCTAGTAATTCATCAAAACTTAGTTGGTTACTCATGATGTAATAATCCTTGAAAGATGGATTGCGTCAGTCACCACAAACGACCGATTAAATGTCTGATGGTGAATAAGAAGAGGATAGCAATTGCTTGGATGACACACCTAAAACCAAACAACCTTTATAAATAAATTTATTGAATATAGCTAGGGCGTGTCATCATTTAGATTGTGAGGCTTAAAATGAGGAAAATTGTAGCCAAACAAGAAAAAAAATGCCGTAAATATGAACCTATTGACAAGATTTCTGACGACATTTGGCAAAATTTAACCATTTTAAGACCACTAAATGTATCAATGTGCTAATTGATGACACGCCCTAAGTGGCACAGCAATCATTAAAAACTAAAATCAAGCATTCAAAACCAAAATATGGTACAGCCAGCTTAGCACAATTCAGTCACGATCAACCCCTAAGGCATTGGCTTAGTTTGGTTTACTGGGCCTACTTTAATCGTATCATCTGCTTGGCTGACCTAACAGGACCCCTAACTTAAGTCTAAAACCTAAAAATCATCATCCCAGTCATCGCCATCTTCATCGAAGTTATCTAGATCATCAAGATCGTCTTTTAACTCTTTAGCCAAACGCTTTTCTTCTAGCAAATTATCGATTAGTCGACGCTTCTCAAGACTACTTAGGCGCGTACGCACACTAGTCTCAGCCTCTTCTACCATCTTTGCATCATCATCGTCGACAAAATCATCATCAAAATCGTCGTCAATATCAGCGTCACTCATGACAAACTCCTATCATTTTTTGGCAAGTGTATTAAAAATACGTGAATATATATATGCCTTATAAAGTCTCTACTGGGCATTGTCAATCCTTTTTATCACTATGCCCTATTTAGCAACAAACACAAGAACAATCGTACAGGCTATCTCGCAGGCAATTGTAGAGAAAGTGGCAGCATTAATAGCGATGAAGCATATTACTCATCCGTTTCTTCAATCATCAGAACTGCGTTACGGACATCTGCCAAACGCTGAATCATCGAGTCATTGCCACCATCAAATATCGCGCACTCACGCTCATAGACAGTTGTCGGACGCATGATGCTGTGTACTTGAACATGGTTGCTGATTTGTTTGAGTCCAGCATTAGGCAGCAATATCAACATCTGCTCTTTTTTGCCCACGCTTTGTAACAGTTGGGTCATGGCATCGGCTTGAGCATCATCACTCACGCCAGCTTTAGCTGACAAGGCAAAACGCGACAGTTCAATATGCTTGTCGTGGATGATCTTGTTGAGCATTAGGTAGAGCTTGCCAAGCATCACGCCTGCTAGCGCGACTTTGGCATGGCTATTATCCGCTTTGAGCACCGCACAAGCACCGCTTTCGTCAAAGCGTGGTTCATTCATCGCACTCACACCCATCAATAGCGGTTGTTTGAGTAGCTCGGTTATTGCTTGATTGAGTAGCTGCGTACATAGCGCAAGATAAGGCAAGCGCTGGGAAGGTGCTAGACGCTCAAGCATATTAAATTCGTCATGAAATACGATTTGGACACTGACCGTGTCAACTGCGCGTGTGGCAGATAGCTTAGCGGTAGATGACTGAGAGGCACTGCCATTGACTTTATGAGTGCCATTATCACTGCTGCACCCATCGTTTTGCGTTGCGTTGGTAGCCTGATCATCTGTACGATATTCAGAGGTATTGTCAGCATTAAGACCAGTGTCTTCAGTCGTCGCCTCTTGATTCTGCTGCGCCCTTAGATAGGCATTAACTTCATTATGGACGTCGATTTTGCGGGTATTTGTGGTTTTATCACTGGTTTCAGCAGTCACTTGATTATCATCAAGATTACGACCTTCATTTTTAGTGCTACTGTTTCTAGTATTGTCATTCTCGTTATCGGCTGAGCGCTTGTCATTTGCACCATTCGCACCATCAGCATAGCCACGAGCATTCTCGCGAGCATTCTCACGATAGTCACTGCGTTGATCAACCTGCCGATATTGCTCGCGATATAAATCTTCGACATCACGGCTGAGCGCATTGATTTGCTCTTTAGTAGGACGAGCCAGATAACCATAAATCAGCCAAAGCAATAAATGCAGCAGCATAGTACCGATGACAAACGGCCATTGCATAGCGATAATCTCGCCTTTGCTAATATCTTTTAGTGTCAACGACACACTGCCAATCACCGCATCGCCATTGGTGGCGATCTGACGAATGGTATCACCTTGCTGCATTGGCGCATTGCCAACAGGCACCAAGATGTCGTCGTTGTTGTCTTTAATCAGTATCCGTGTGACGTCTTGCTCGCTGGTATAGCGATTGGCAATAACGCTCAAGCTGACACGGTCTTTGTTTTCTAAAGACAACCTTGCCTCATCAATCAGCTGGGCGACCATCTGCTCGCCTTTTAACGCACGACTTTTGCTCAGCTGTTGGTCGGTACTGATGACCAATAATAGAGTCTGCAAACAAAAACTAACCAGAAGAATAATGGCAAACAACCCTTGCCGCGGCGCTAAATACGTCATGATATGGTAAACTTTTTTGGAGAAGAGAAATTAAAAAACGAGGCTATTGCTCATTTTTTGGCTAATTTTTAGAAAATTGTGATGCGTACATATTGATAGAGCGTTACTGAAACCAATCACCATTATTTAAATCACTATGACGTCAAATAGCTTTCGCCCATCGGACTAAACTTAACTCATGATAATATCGCAATCTGCATCATTAACACCACTGCTGTCTTTGCCACAACATCGTTACCAAGTGGGCAGTTTATCTCATCTACTATATCACCATAATAAGTCTTATAGCGTTAGTCGCTTTATAAATTTATCATGATAACTTTATCGCATTTGAGCAGTTTTTGCGCCCTGACAGGCAATCTTAGACACCTGTGATACTTTGCACGTCATCTATAGGCGCTGCTCAGTAAAACTGTTATTATTCCCAATCTTATATGAGCATACAAGGGACAATTGAGCCATGCCAAAAAATACCTCTTATTCGTTACCAAAAGACAGCAAAGCATGGCAACAAGCCGTCGACTCTATTGCGGCATTATTACCTGATGATACTAATTTGCAAGATTTTGATGCGCTACAGTCGCTGCCTGTTTTTGCACTCATCGTAGTGCTGCCGAATCAAGTGTCAGCAATGGATATTCATCAATATATTCAGTCATGGGTCGATGAGCAACCAAGCTGGCATTTGGTAACCGTCGCCGAAGACACCGATGCAAGCTTTATCAATATCACGGTTTCTGATACAGAGCCGATGGCAGCAGATGCGCAACGTCTTCCCTTTACACAGGCGCAAGTATTCCGCTATCTACTGGTGCCAGTAACCGACACTCTCATGCACCCTGGCAAGAAGACGGCGGCGGCTCATATCATCGATGATCAATTGACCACGCGCTTGCGTCATGAGTTGACCGAGCAATATAAAAACACACGCAGCACAGATACTGCGGACGACCTAAACATCGTTGATTGCCATATTTTATCCGTCGGTCATATGCTGCGTACCCACAAGCTTGCCTGCTTTGATATGGACTCAACGTTGATTGAACAAGAAGTCATCGTAGAACTGGCAAAAACAGCGGGAATTGGTGAAGAAGTCGAAGCCATTACTGAGGCAGCCATGCGCGGTGAGATTGATTTTGATGAATCATTTGCTCAGCGGGTGGCGTTACTAAAAGGCATCTCAACAGATGTGCTCGATGATATATGCAGCCGCTTAACGCTATCTGCAGGCGCTCGCACTACCATCAGCGCACTAAAAGTCTTGGGCTATCATACGGTATTGGTATCTGGCGGCTTTACTTATTTTGCCCGGTATATTGCTGAGCAATTGGGTATTGATGAAGTCCATGCCAATGCATTAGACATCGACGAAGGTGAAGTCACTGGCCACATACAATTACCCATCATAAATGGTGCCAAAAAAGCCGCTATCGTCGAACATACTGCTGAGCGTTTGGGTATCGAGATGTCACAAGTGGTCTGTATCGGCGACGGTGCCAATGATTTGCCGATGATGGCGCTTGCTGATCTAGGGGTCGCGTATCATGCTAAGCCTATTGTGCAAGCACGTGCCGATGCGGCTATCAACGTGACTGGGCTTGAAGGTATGCTTTACGCGCTTGGCTATCCAGCACTTGCCCCTACTAAGTAATCGCTAAATATTCTAGGCTATCCGCTAAGCTGGGTTAATGTTTTTCTCATTAATCCAGCTTTTATGTGTTAGCGCACTTTTTAGGTATTTTAGTGTGTCCAGTAGTACCAACCTCTGATACCTATTTTTAAACAACATTCACTCTTAGATAATAAAGGACTGTTCATGACGGCACCACAATCTCCACGGCCAAACCAGCCGTCAGCAGCGCAGCCATTAGATGCCAGTACCGTCCCTGTACGCACTGATCGCCCAAAACAACTATTAGGGGTTTACGTTAGAGGAATGGCCATGGGCGCGGCTGATATCGTGCCTGGTGTCTCTGGCGGTACTATTGCATTGATTGCAGGTATTTACGAACGTTTGATTAATGCGCTTAGTAGCATTGGCCCCAATCTTTGGCAGATATTCCGCCAAGAAGGTGGCATCAAAGGTTTAGTTGCGGTTTGGCGACAAGTTGATGCCACTTTTTTGTTATGTCTGCTACTCGGTATTGCCACCAGTTTTTTGACCTTGGCTGGTATGATCAAGCATCTACTGGACAATGAGCCATTACTGATTTGGTCATTCTTTTTTGGGCTGGTTGTCGCAACCGTATTTATTTTATTAAGCGAAATTAAGCGCTGGAATATAGGACGAGCAGTACTGTTTATCATTGGAATAGTAACAGCTGTTACTATCAGTAGCTTGCCTTTACTGACCACCACTCCAAGCTTACCCTATCTATTTTTTGCCGGAGCCATTGCTATTTGTGCGATGATTTTACCGGGTATTTCAGGATCGTTTATCTTACTGTTGATGGGGGCATACGATACGGTATTAGAGGCTGTCCATACTCATGATTTCACCATCATTTTTACTGTTATGGCGGGTATGGCAACGGGATTGTTATTATTTACTCGTGCGCTTAAATGGTTATTGTCTCGCTATTATCAAGCTACATTAGCCTTGCTCACAGGCTTTATCGCCGGATCCTTGGTTAAAGTCTGGCCGTGGAAAGTCGACGCCTTAGGTTCTCTAAATAGCGAGGCGATCACCAATGTCATGCCATGGCAATATCCTACTGGCGCGCACTGGTTAAGCACAGTCGGACTTATGCTACTCGGTGCTATTTTAGTCTCGCTATTGTCTTGGTGGGGCAACCGTACCAATCGAGCTTAGCCCTGCCTCAAGCTTGTATTAATCTCATCTAAAATTAACAAAACATTCTCCTCATTCCCAATAAAAAGCGCCCATCCTTGCGGCGTTTTTTCTAGCAACTCCCTACGCTAAACGGTCAAAATCATTCAAAAAACCAAACGTCAACGGTTGTCGCAAAGTCGCCTACACCCTCTTCAGCTTTGTTCAATAACCTTTCATAATAGCCTCATTGGAATTCACCTTATGAATAGCGAGATGAATGATGTTACTGACTATTTTTTCTTTTATCGGTGTTGATGCGTGGAGCAGCGCGGCATGGCTTGGTTATGGGCTGCTAGCAGGTGTGGTCGTGGCACTTGCTCTCTCATCGTATCGTTGGCTCTTACTATATCTATTTGGCGGTATGGTCTACTGGTTGAGCGTCGAGGTTATCCAAAATATCTTGGCAGGTCGCCCTACACTATCAGAGCTTTCAGAATGGCACAGTTATGTCATCGCTATTGGAATAAGTTGGCTACCTTTGGCGGTCTGGGTGCTGTATCGAGCATTACGATACGATGATGTGAGTCAGTCGGTCAGTCAGCAGCGCGAATTAGAAGCGGCTCGCTATGTCGAGCATACGCCTGTTTACGATGATGATTATCAGCCACGTTTTCATTGATTATGTTGTGCTTATACAAACACCCTGCCAATAACATTGACATCGAATGTTACAAGATACTTAACGCTCTCTACTTAACTCCTAAAGAATTGAAACTACTCAGTAGTTTATAATCTAATTATATATTTATCATAAAAACTGGTATAAAGTACGCTTTATTTTTATGCCTCATCCTTTAGGAGTTCCACTATGTTTACTATTCCTGTATTAGATATCAAATCTGACCCATTAGATGCATTGCTAGCGGTTGTTGGTTATCGCTTGTCTATGCTAGCTGATAGCGACAATGAAGACGTCAAAGCACTATTTGCTGATCGCAAAGTCACGATTGAATTTGCCAGTACTGAATCTGATATTGCCCGTTCTTTTAGCTTTGATAATGGACAGTTTAGCCAACATAGCGGTCATGCAAAAGAAGCGGATCTAACCATTAACTTCAAAGACTCTATGACTGGCGTTAAGCTTTTGACCCAAGGCAGTCTGCCTGCTTTTATGACAGCAGTACAAGAAGGTAACCTGAGCATCGAGGGTGATTACAGTCTAATGATGTGGTTCAACAAGCTTGCCAAACACATCGTGCCAGCCATTCCAGAAGAGTGTAAGCCTTATCTTGATAAAGCCAAACCTTATGCCTATAAAGCACAGAAATTTGCAGAACATTGGATTGGTGTTGCTAAGCATAAACTGGGTAAATAGTCAGACATAAACAGTTAGATAACTGAATAGCCAACAATGACTATTGATGTGCCTCTAAGATGTTTCTAATGTGCTTAATTGTAGCCATTCTAAATACTATCTAGTCGCGTTCTGACTTTCTAAAAAGGTTGCGGTATACTATATCGCAGCCTTTTTTATTGTTTTAGAACCATTAAATATTTTAAAACAATAAAAGACGCAAATATCCATATTTTTAATACCGTTATAAAAGGACTTATATTATGGCAGGACTGCTTAGTATCTCAGAACCTAACGCCGACAGCCAAACTGACACACTTAACAATCAAGCCAATACAACCAATGAGTTGTTGGCGATGCTAGCCACAGACGCGATTAAAACAGACCAAAATGTGACCAGCAAACACAGCCGTGAACAAATTTCTCAGCTCTTTGATTTGCCTTTGATGGATTTATTATTACAAGCACAAACTATCCACCGTCAACATTTTAAAGCGAATGAAGTGCAAATCAGCACCTTGCTGTCTATTAAAACAGGTAACTGCCCAGAAGACTGTGGCTACTGTTCGCAATCAGGTCATCATCGCGATACCACCAACTTGCAAGCAGAGAAACGCATAGAAGTCGATAAAGTCATTGCCGCTGCTAAACGTGCCAAAGCCAGTGGCTCGTCACGCTTCTGTATGGGTGCAGCGTGGAAACATCCTAGCGCCAAAGACATGCCCTATGTGGTTGAACTGGTCAAAGAAGTAAAAGCGTTAGGTCTTGAGACCTGTATGACGCTTGGTATGCTTGATACCAATCAAGCAACGCAATTGGCGGATGCAGGATTGGATTATTACAATCATAATTTGGATACCTCGCGCCGCTACTATGAGCAAGTTGTCAGCACGCGCAGCTATGACGAGCGCTTAGATACTATCAATAACGTGCGCAATTCAGGTATCAATGTCTGTAGCGGCAACATCGTTGGTATGGGTGAAAGCCGTGACGATCGCATCGACTGGGTACACGAGCTACTAAAAATGCCTAAAGCGCCAGAGTCGATTCCGGTCAATCTATTAGTGCCCATTAAAGGCACTCCGATTGGCGATAAGGTATTAGCAGAAGGTCAGCTGCCTGTACTTGAGTGGATTCGTACCATTGCCGTGGCGCGTATTTGCTGCCCGACCAGCTATGTGCGCCTGTCGGCTGGTCGCGAGAGCTTATCTGACTCTGAGCAAGCACTGGCCTTTATGGCAGGTGCCAATTCATTCTTTTATGGTGACAAGCTTTTGACCACTGGTAACGCCAGTCAATCAGGCGATGACAGACTCATGCGTAAGCTTGGTCTAACAAAGCAGTTTGCCGCACCAAGATCGCCTAGAGTATTGCCTGTGATGGATGCGATGAACGGTCATCAAACACAAGTCGTGATGGCTGATTAAGGCCTGATGAACACATTCCACTTTACCGTATAACCAACTAGCAGTAGACAATCAAAGCTGAGTAAGAGAAACCTAGATGGCAGACTATTTTAACTGGATTAAAGCAGCACACATTATTTCTATGGTGTGCTGGTTTGCGGCGATTTTCTATTTGCCACGCCTGTTCGTTTATCACGCGATGAGCGATGATAGCATTAGCCAAGAGCGCTTTACCATTATGGAGCGCAAGCTCTATCGCGGTATTATGACACCGTCGATGATAGCGACATGGGTATTTGGTCTATGGATGTTAGGGCTAGGCTGGGATGTGTATAAAACTCAAGGTTGGCTACACGTTAAGCTCTTGCTGGTCGTACTACTATCTGGCTATCATGGCGCATGCGGATTTTATCGTAAAAAACTGATGGATAATCCACATTATAAGTCGCATAAATTTTGGCGCTGGTTTAATGAAGTGCCAGTATTTGCTTTGGTCATTATCGTAATTTTAGTGGTGGTAAAACCTTTCTAAAATTAGCGCCAAAACCAGAAGAATAATTGATACTTACCAATCAAAAGCGTCCGCCACTTTATCAGTGACGGACGCTTTTTTATTATCCTAATATACCAAAGGCATTTGACATAGCCAATCGTATTTTATGACTTACTGTCAAACAGTAGAGCTTAAGCACTAGGGCGCATGATTTGATAAACATTGCTCAAATCATAAACACGATAACGTGCAGGTTCGCGTCGGTTTTCGCCCGCATAACTGAGTATCAAGGCTTGCTTTGCACGCTCATCGACCCAGCCGACGAACAGTCCGCTATGCTCAACACCATTGTAGCCATGATTAATATAGTAGAGCCAATCCCCAACTTCAATCTCACCACTATTGGCGTACGGACCTTGACCATAAGTCCCTTTATGCACCGTATCACGCGTCACCCCTGCCCGTTTAAATACCGCATCCAGATAATCCCAACAGCCGCCTTGAATAATCGAGCGCTCGTTCAGTGCCATTTTGCGCGCTGTACTCACCACCTCACGCGCTGCCATATTGCTTTGGGTCTCAGCATTGCTGAGCAACGGTAAATACTCACTATCGACGTTGTCATAATTACCGGATAAAAATGCTGGTAGCGCGCTAGGTGCTTGACGTTGTACGTCAGGATAACGATAAGAAGTATTGACAGCTGGCGGATTCGCGTAAGGGTTGTTATTGGAATAAGTGGTGGTTGAATAAGAGGGATTACTAGTTGGTCGAACATTGACAGGGCTTGAGCGATAGCTGCCAGCACGTTGAATCGTAGAGCGTGTACTCACTTTGGCAGCAGGTACCGCAGCATGCGTTGGTGTATAACGGGCACTGTACTCAGGCTGGACGGATTTTTGTGCAATAAGCGCGCTCATACTATCTGCATGGGCTTGACCTACCACGCCGATAGTGAGTAGCAATAGACTGCACGACATACTACATGACGTTGTGACCGACGACATAGACACTGGCAAACGCGACATGACTAGCTCCTTGTCAATAGCATCGCAATGATAGCATTAACAATAATAGGGGTTGGATTTCCAATCCTATTTATAAACTATTTAAGCGTGCATCTGCAAGCATTATTCCTTTTTCATTGACGATAAAAGGTATAAAAAGACAGACTAATGGTAGTAGAGAAAAAGGGTTTAGACAGGCAATAAAAATGTAAGTACGAATAATACGGGAGTGGGATAGCAATTTTTTAGAAAAGTATTAGCTCACAATTATAAGGCTAGGGCGTGTCCTCATTTTAAAAACGAGGACACGCCCTAGTAAAGACGCTAATCGCTGCTCATCTTAATATTGACATGACGCTTTGTCAGCCCTTGACCTTGCAAGATAGCTTTAGCAGCGGTTGCTTCTTGGACAGTCTCAAAGCCGCTAATATGATACTTACGTACATTGTCACTATCGCAAATTTGTAGCTGTTCGCCGATAAGCTTGACGTCATCACTATCGGTCAAATGGATGTGCTCACGCTTACCATTATTGTCATGCACCAGCTCGCCAGCTCGCACCCATAAGATACCGTTATTAATAACGCCACTCATGGCCTTTTTGCGTTGTTGGCGTTGCTTATTAAAAATAAAACTACCGATAATAAGCAAGGCAAGCGCACCAATAGCTAAGCGCTCAGAGAGTAAACTCATGGCCATGGCTACTGCAACTGCACCAATAAGCAATGCTGCCCCAAACCAAAACAGACCATTATCAGCCGTTTGCGGTTGAGCCTGCAGAGTGATTTTGGCACCATCATCAGTCAGCTTGAGCATGCGTTACTACCTGTTGCAGAACCACTGTTTTTTGAGAGACAATTATCTTTTAAAAGACAACCATGTGTTTTGGGAAACAACTATCTGTCAAAAGACACTTAACTATCGAAGATTAACGATAGCATCAAAAAAACATTTCATTATCTTAGACATTAACAGTGAATTACCAGCCTAACGCTGTTTTTTGCATCGCAATAAGCTCTGCAATGCCTTTTTCTGCCAGTACCAACATATCGTCTGCTTGCGCACGGGTGAATGGCTTTTCTTCTGCCGTACCTTGTAGTTCAATGAACTCACCTTTCTGAGTCATCACCACATTCAAGTCCGTATCACAGCTAGCATCTTCTTCGTAGTTCAAATCTAGATACGCTTTGCCATCTTTCATACCAACAGAAACAGCAGCCACTAAACCAATCAATGGATCGGCTTTCAATTTTTTGGCTTTTTGAATGCTCTCTAAGGCATCGATGAGCGCGATAGCTGCGCCAGTCACACTAGCGGTACGAGTACCACCATCTGCTTGCAACACATCACAATCAAGATAAATGGTGTTTTCGCCCAGCTTGCTCAAGTCAATCATGGCACGCAAGCTACGACCGATGAGACGTTGGATTTCTTGCGTGCGGCCTGACTGCTTACCACGTGCCGCTTCGCGTTGATTACGGGTATTGGTCGCTCTTGGCAACATACCGTATTCTGCCGTGATCCAGCCCTTACCCTTACCTTTGAGCCAACGCGGTACGCCTGATTCAACACTGGCTGTGCAGAGTACTTTGGTATCGCCAAAGCTGACTAATACAGACCCTTCAGCATGCTTAGTATAATGGCGCTCAAAGCTGATCGAGCGAAGTTGGTCAAGCTCACGATTGTCAATACGCATAAAAATTCCTAGTACGATGTTTTAAAAGCAATGTCATAAGATAAGGGGTCTGTCATTATTTGGGTAGTAGCCAGTATTTATTTAGCGAAACACTCAAGTTTCGAAACACTTGCATTCCAACATACTGACACTTCGAAATAAAGGATAACTGGATGCCTTAGCAGACCTAAATATTACGACATCCTAACGTGGCGACGGCGCAATAGCAAGATTCACTCAAGCTATTACGCCGCTGTTGCCGTTAAATGTGGCGCTTACTTTATTCTAAACCTTCCATCTTACGCAATTCTTTACGGAGGATTTTACCCACGTTTGATTTTGGTAATTCGTCAACGAACTGCACGTGACGCGGACGTTTGTAACCAGTCAACTGCTTTTTGCCAAAATCAAGCAGCTCCTGCTCAGTCACATCGCCCTTTTTGACCACAAAGATTTTTGGTTCTTCGCCACGATCATCGTTCGGAATACCAATGGCACCGCACTCTACCACACCTGGATGCTCGCTCATGGCTTCTTCGATTTCATTTGGATAGACGTTAAAGCCAGAGACCAAAATCATGTCTTTTTTGCGATCAACAATTTTTATAAAGCCTTTTTCGTCCATGATACCGATATCACCCGTTTTTAGGTAACCGTTGACAGTAAAGCTCTCAGCGGTTTCTTCTGGACGATTTTGATAACCAATCATCACCTGCGGGCCTTTGACACAGATTTCACCACGATCGCCTAAGGCGACTTCATTTTCATCATCATCAATCAGTATCACGTCGGTGCTAGAAGCAGGAATACCAATTTTACCCGTGAATTCAGCGATAGTCATTGGGTTGAAAGCAACCACAGGAGATGTCTCAGACAGACCATAACCTTCAACAATCGGTAGACCAGTGATTTTGTGCCACTCTTTTGCCACACTCGGCAATACCGACATACCACCGCCAATCGAGGCTTTTAAGTTAGAGAAATCTAGGTCGGCAAAGCCGTCTTTATGTACCAAGCCATTAAACAAGGTATTTACCGCAGGGATAAAAGCAGGTTTGTATTTACCCATCTCTTTGATCAAGCCGTCAAGATCACGTGGATTTGGAATAAGTAAACCAGCACAACCTTGGTACATGCTATACATCCCACAAACCATAAATGAGAACACATGGTATAGCGGTAGCGCCGTCAAAAGAACATCAGTAGCTTCGATATCATCTTCAAAAGCGCTGTCCATGAGCGCACTAATCTGTAGCATATTGGCTATTAAGTTGCCATGAGACAACATCGCGCCTTTAGCAACACCGGTCGTGCCACCAGTATATTGTAACAACGCCACATCGCTTAGATTCATGTCAGGGCGCTTATACTCGCTAGCTGAGACCGCATTTAGCGCATGCTTAAAGCTGGTGCTCTCTGGCAAACTATAAGACGGAATCATTTTTTTGACATGACGAGCGACGAGGTTAACCACAGTCCCTTTCACCGTGCCGAGCATATCACCGAGCTTACAGACAATGACGTGCTTGACCTGACCTTTGTCTTCCGCCTCTTCGTAAGTCTTGGCGAAGTTTTCGACGATAAACAACGCTTTGGCACCGCTGTCATGCAACTGGTGCGACAATTCGCGGCTGGTATACAACGGGTTGATATTGACCAACACCATACCTGCCCGAATGATGCCTAACATCACAATAGGATATTGCAAAATATTGGGCATCATCGCCCCCACTTTATCCCCTTTGACCAGTCCTAACGACTGTAAGTAGCTGGCAATCTGGCGACTGTATAGGTCTAATTGCTTAAAACTAATAGAGGCGCCCATACAGATATAGGCAGGTTTTTGTCCATACCGGCTAAAGTTGCGTTCGAACACTTCAAGTAAAGAGGTACGGTCATCTGGCATATCGATAGTCGCATCGATATTATAGCGCTCGTAAGCATTCAGCCAAGGACTGTCACTAGCTATCGTCGGCATCGTAGGAAAAGTGTTGGTCTCAATCGTTGACTGAGCATCTTTAGCCGCGCTGTCGTTTGTTGTCTCTTTATTGATATTGTCCGTCATAACTTCCCCTAAATATTACCGTTAAAAAGATAGAATAATCTGATGAAAATATCCTGAACGTCAGGATTGTTTATGCATTCCAATAAATGAACAATCCTGACACTCATCACTAAGCCTACTACAAATCAGGCAAAAAGGTTAAGCCGCTAATACGTTTTTACGACGATAATCATGCCAGCTCTATAGCGCCAAACTCATGCGATTCTCATTCGATTCTATCGCTAAATAAGAAAATATATCGGCAGGCACTATAGCAGTTCTGCTAGGGCGTGTCTTCATTTTAAAAATGGTGATAAAAATAAGATAAATTACCGTCAAACAAGAAAAATAGCGCGAATAATATCGGGATATTAACCAGCTATTTGACGATGTTTGGCAAGATTTAGCTATAGTCAAAATACCCCAAAAACACGACGATAGTGCTGATATCAATTTTTTGTAGCCTCTGTCGGCACAGGCACAGCAAGCAAAACAAATTGATATCAGCAGTGCGTGATGTATCGATATTACTTTTCACTGACTATATATTTAGACCATTTAGATGACTATCGAGTGAATTGAAGACACGCTCTAACCATTCTCTATGAATACTGGCAAAAAACGCTGATAGAAACAAACAAAAATGATAAGGCAGTATAGAACTGGCCTTATCATTTTTGGTCATTACGAAATTTTATACCACGATAGTTGTTATCAGCTCCAATAAAAGGCAGCTGATAACAAACTGTCTAGTATTGACTATTGATTATCTAACCGTGGTTTTTTTCTTCAAGCACTCGTAAATCTTTACGTAGGATTTTACCAACGTTAGATTTTGGTAGCTCATCAATAAATGCAACATGGCGAGGACGTTTGTAACCAGTTAGGTTTTCTTTACCATAAGCGATGACTTCTTCGGCTGTCAGGCTGTTGTCACTACGTACCACGTAAATCTTCGGTACTTCACCGCTCTTCTCATCATCAACACCGATAACACCACATTCCAAAATCTTGGGATGCGTTGACATGGCGTCTTCAACTTCGTTTGGATAGACGTTAAAGCCAGATACCAAAATCATGTCTTTTTTGCGATCGACAATTTTAAAGTAACCTTCTTCATCCATCACACCGATATCACCAGTACGAAAATAACCGTCTGAAGTCATGACTTCCGCCGTCGCATCTTCACGCTTCCAATAACCTTTCATAACCTGCGGGCCGCGAACACAAATCTCGCCACGCTCACCAAGGGCCACTTCATTGCCTTCTTCATCCAAGATGGCCATATCAGTCATAGGCATTGGCAAACCAATGTTACCGGAGAACTCCCCTGTACCATGCGGATTTGCTGAGGCAACAGGAGAGGTTTCTGACAAACCATAGCCTTGTACGATTACATTACCAGTAATCTTCTGCCATTTTTCGGCCGTGTCTTTCAATACTGCCATGCCGCCGCCCATAGACATCTCAAGCTTGCTATGATCTAACGCTTGGAAAACTTCGCTGTTGGCGAGGGCATTAAACAGTGTATTAACCGCAGGGAAAAATGCTGGTGGATAGTCTTTATAAGCTTTGATCAAGCTAGCACCATCACGTGGGTTTGGCACGAGCAAACCGATACAACCACGGTATAGGCCAAACATACCACACACGGTAAATGAGAAAATATGATATAGCGGCAGAGCGGTCATAATGACTGGCTGCTCATTACTACCATCAAACTTATCAAAAGCATCACCTAGATACGTATCGCTTTGAATCAGGTTGGCCACCAAGTTGCCATGGGTCAGCATCGCACCCTTTGCCACGCCCGTAGTACCACCAGTGTACTGAAGTACCGCGACGTCGTCGAGATTGATATTGTTAGGGCGTTTATAGCTTTTGGCTGGGAAGCGATGTAGGGCTTTTTTGAACTTAACGCTGCCTCTAATATGATAATCAGGCACCATTTTTTTGATATGACGCACAACGGTATTAACGATCAGACCCTTTAATGGGCTCATCAAATCACCCATGGACGCCACGACCACATGATCAACCAAGTCCTTGCCAATATCTTCATAGGTTTTGGCAAAGTTCTCTAAAAGAATCAAAGCTTTGGTATCAGAATCTTCTAACTGATGCTCAAGCTCCTTGGTGGTATAAAGCGGATTAACGTTGACCAAGGTCATGCCAGCGCGAAGTACACCCAATACAGAAACGGGTAACTGCAAAATGTTTGGCATCATGACCGCGACTTTATCGCCTTTTTTTAGCCCAAGTGACTGTAGATAGGCAGCAATTTGTTTGCTATAACAGTCTAAATCTTCGTAAGAGAGCTTAACATCCATACATACGAACGCAGTTTTGCCTGCGTGATTGATGAAATTTTGCTCAAGTATGTCAATTAAAGAGGTGTTGGCAGCTGGCATATCAATATTGTACTGAATACCAAGTTTTTCGTAAGTTTTGACCCATACCTTGTCATTACGACGAATGAGGTTGCCTTGATTTTCCATAATCTTATCTCTCCTAGTAATAATAATGCGTTATCGTCCACCCATACCAATCACAGAGTGATAAACATACGAAACATCGGAGCACAAGCGAACCCTCTTCAGGGTGGCAAGGCTGACGACGTCGACGTATGGTGATGAGTAAACAATGTAGCAGCAAATAGCCCTTTGTTCTTTAACATACACACTTTGTACAAACTACTCAATACAAAAGATTGCTACCTGAGTTCGCAAAGCACCTTGACGTAGTATATTACTATTTATATCAATAGCCTATCTATAAAATAATAGCCATATCCACCAATTTTAACTACTAAACAATTATCCGTTTATATCAGTTGCTATCGTCTGATATGCGTTTCATTAGCGCTTGCCGTCAAGCGCACTACCAAGCTCGGTCAACGTCACAAAGTTACGACGTGTACCATCTTTGTCACTACTTGGTTTATCTGCAATACTGCTTTTTGCAAGCTTTGTGCTATCACTGTATTGCCAATTATTAATATATTCACTTTGGGTTAAACGCTGACCAAAGCCCGCTACCGCCACAGCAAACTGGGTGTCAATATTGGCTTTATTCAAAGCATGACTGGTGTTGTTAATTGGTTGACTAATCAGTTTAGAGCTACCGCCTATAGGCGCTTTATAACGGATTTTTAGATAACCAAGCTCATTATTTTTTTGACCTTTTTTGGTATTGGCATTTATCTCTTTAGCACTGCTTTCTCCATAACGTCGGTCGCTATAGAGACCTTTTTGCCCTTTTGGTGTCACTTCAAACAGCGCAATGACTGCTTTACCTGCACCTAGCTCGCCTGCGTCTACTTTGTCATTATTAAAGTCTTCTTCAGCCAATACTCGGTTTTCATAACCGATCAAACGCCACTCACTTACCACATCAGGATTGAACTCAACTTGGACTTTTACATCCTTGGCAACGGTGTTGAATGTCGCGGCTAACTCATCACCAAAGACTTTTTTGGCCTCAGTTAAGCTGTCGATATAGCTATAATTACCATTGCCGTTGTCCGCCATCTGCTCCATCATGTGGTCATTGAGATTGCCACGCCCAAAGCCAACCGTAGACAAAGAGATACCACGATCGCGATTGGCTTTGACCAAATCCAACATTTCATCGACATCACTGATACCGACATTAAAATCGCCATCCGTTAACATCATAATTCGATTGATACCGTTCTTTTTTAGCGCCTGCTCAGCTTGTCTATAGGCCAGTTTTAGCGCGTCTTCCCCATTGGTTGAGCCTGCCGCGCTTAAGCTTTCAATCGCAACCAGTATTTTCGCTTTTTGGTCACCATTGGTCGCAGGCAACGCCACACTGGTACTGCCTGAATACGTGACGATACTGATGCTGTCTTGAGCGCGCATTTGTTCCGTCAATAGTTTAAGCGACGACTGCGCCAATGGTAGCTTATCGCGCGACGACATAGAGCCTGAGACATCTACTAAGAATACGAGATTGGCAGGTGGCATAGACTGCTTATCAGTTTTCTGTGACCAGCTACTATCAACGGCTTTGATGCCAACCTTGACGATTTTATTGCCTTGATCTGCTCTATCCCACGGCGAATCAACCACTTCAGTTGATACAACAAATGGTGCGTTGCCAAGGCGTTTGCCATCATCAAATTGATAGTTAAAATAGTTAATCATCTCCTCGACTCGTACAGCATCGACGGGTGGCAACTGTCCTTCATTTAAGTAGCGGCGCACATTGGCGTAGCTGCCCGTATCCGTATCGATAGATAAGGTCGATATCGCCATGTCCGTAGTCCGATGTACAGGATTCGCCTCGTTTTTTTGATAGTTGTCTTTCGTCTCTGGTGTGACTATGATGCTCGGTGACGGACGTATGACACTTGTCTGGGGTGCAGAACGTATCATCATCTGTTGTCCGCTGGCCAAGTTTATGGCACTGGGTGACGCCATGACAGATTCTGACATCACCGCTGCATCTTGTTCCACGGTGCTGCTTGTCTCGGCTGGCACAGATTTACTCATTTGTGAGGGACTACAGGCTGTCAATCCTAGACTGGCTACAACACTAATTAACAGTGCATTTTTAGTAAAATTTTTGCCTATGGGTTTGGTTCTGTTTTCAATAACGGCAGGTGTAAGCATTTTTGATAAATGGTCAGATGACATGGCAGATATTCCTTATTATAGATAGGTCAATGGCAGCGTGTTCGTATCGACACATTACGCCAATGATAGATGAATGACATAAGATAAACGCGCTCAAATATTGGAACACTTATTAATAATATAGAAAACAAATATTAGATTTACTATACTCAACTTAATCCATAAAAGCTATGTATCAGAACATCATGAGAAGGTTCTATAAAAGCAAAATATAAGCGCGTCACGACCTGTCGTCTATTCTGACTTATACCTTTTTAATTCTGCCAATTTCCTTTACGATAGCACTATCCTATTTGTACGCTTGCACCAATTATCTATACCTATTAAAACTGATAAGTGAATCCTATTTTATGTCTGATGTTATTGATAATACGATTGCCCCAATCATACCCAATGAACCGATGGATACTCGCTCAGTCGCAGAGTTCACTGAGCAAGCCTATCTCAACTATGCCATGTACGTCATCATGGATCGGGCGCTGCCAAACATCGCTGATGGCCTAAAGCCAGTACAGCGCCGCATCGTCTACGCCATGAGCGAGCTGGGGCTAAAATCGACTGCCAAGGCCAAAAAATCGGCGCGTACGGTCGGTGATGTGTTGGGTAAATACCATCCGCATGGTGACAGCGCTTGCTATGAGGCGATGGTACTGATGGCGCAGCCGTTCAGCTATCGCTATCCACTCATCACTGGTCAAGGTAACTGGGGTAGCCCAGATGATCCTAAATCATTTGCGGCGATGCGTTATACCGAAGCCAAAATGTCAGCTTATGCCAATACATTGCTCGCAGAGTTAGGTCAAGGCACTGTCGATTGGCAAGACAACTTCGATGGTACGATGCAAGAGCCAACCACCCTACCTGCCCGCCTGCCTAATATCCTATTAAATGGTACAACAGGTATCGCGGTCGGTATGGCAACGGATATCCCACCACATAACCTCAATGAAGTGGTACGTGCGGCGATTCGTTTGTTAAAAAACCCTGAACTGTCGGTCAAGCAGCTTACCCAATCGATACCAGCACCTGATTTGCCAACGCCAGCTGAAATCATTACCAGTAAAAAAGACTTGCAAGCGATGTACGAGACGGGTCGTGGCAGCTATAAAATGCGTGCAACGTTTCATGTTGACCCTAAAGAGAAAAACCTCGTCATTATCGAGGCCTTGCCTTACCAAGTTTCAGGTAATAAAATCCAGGAGCAAATCGCTAAGCTCATGACCGATAAAAAGCTGCCGTGGATTACTGATATTCATGATGAGTCAGATCACGAAAATGCCTGCCGTATCGTGCTTGAGCTGAAATCAACACGGGTCGATGTCGCTCGTGTCATGAGTCATCTGTTTGCCAGTACGGATCTAGAAAGCAATTACCGCGTCAATATGAATATGATTGGCTTAAATGGTAAACCGCAGGTCAAAAACCTAAAAGAAATCCTTGATGAATGGCTAGTCTGTCGCCGCTCTGTGGTCACGCGCCGCTTGCAATATCGCCTCGATAAAATCGACAAGCGCTTACACATCTTGGCAGGTTTGCTGATTGCTTATCTTAATATTGATGAAGTGATTCGCATCATTCGTGAAGAGGACGATCCAAAAGCAACATTGATGCAGGACTACGATCTAACTGATATTCAAGCAAATGCTATCTTGGATATTCGTCTGCGTCAGTTGGCAAAGTTAGAAGAGATTGAGCTACGCCGCGAGCAAGATGAGCTGGCTGCCGAACGTGCCATTATTCAAGAGTATCTAGACAATCCAGACAGTCTGACCAATCTGATGATTGATGAGCTCACTGCTGATATGAAAGAACACGGCAACGAACGTGTGTCACCATTAGTAGAACGCGAAGAAGCACAAGCATTAAAAGAGTCTGATCTTGTACCGAGCGAGCCTGTCACCGCCATCCTATCAAAAGCAGGCTGGATTCGTGCTGCTAAAGGTCATGATGTCGATGCTGCTGGTATGAGTTACCGCTCAGGTGACAGCTATCAAGCGCACGTACGCGGCAAATCCAATGAGCGAATCTACGTGCTCGACAGCACTGGACGCAGCTACAGTATCGATGCACACAATCTCGCCTCGGCCCGTGGTCAAGGCGATCCACTAACCAGTGTGTTAAAACCGCCAGCAGGTGCCAGCTTTGAGCAGCTATTAACGGGTGCTGACGATCAACGCATTATTCTCGCCAGCTCCGCAGGTTATGGCTTTATCAACACCATTGGCAATCTAGACAGCAATCAAAAAGCAGGGAAAAATGTCATCAATCTAGCCACTGATAGTCGCTTGCTTCCTGTTGCACGTATTGATGCACCAGTGGAAACAACCGCCAATGCTGATGGTGAGAATAGCAATACACGCGTAGCACCTGACCATATCGCCGTCGCAACCAATGCAGGATATTTACTGATATTTGGCCTCTATGATCTGCCTGAGCAAGCTCGCGGTAAAGGTAATAAACTTATCAAGTTAAAAGATGGCGAAGAAGTGCTTACTATCACGCCACTGAGTCAGCAAGACAGCCTAATCATTACCGCTGGCAAACGCCATGTGACGCTCAAGCCAAATGACTTGGCTAACTATACGGGTGTTCGCGGCAATCGCGGTGGTCAATTGCCGAGAGGCTTTCAGAATGTAACGAGTGTTGAGGTTGGGTAGTTAGGTTTTTCGTATTCCAAAAGAAGCGTAGGCGGAGCAATAGCGAAACCTAGGTTTAGAATTAAAACATCTATTTCGACTAAAGCTCAGTTCATTAAGGATTGAAATGACAACTGAAAACTACTCGTCCGATGCTCCAGTTTCTACTAAAGGAGAAGATATATTTTCTCGTTGGAAATTTTCTGAACGAGTAGCACAAGTAATTGCTAATCGTCGTGACCCAAGCAGTATCGTAATTGGCCTTTATGGTAAATGGGGCGATGGTAAAACGTCAGTCCTCAACTTTATTGAACAATCTCTTAATACAAACGATGATGTTATATGTATAAAATTTAATCCTTGGCGATTTGGTACAGAAGATCAGCTCTTAATGGGATTTTTTAACCAGATAGCTGATTCTTTAGACGCTAAGTTAGAGACTAGAGAAGATAAACTTAAAGATATTGGTAATAAAATCTTAAAACCTGTATCTAGTGCTGCTGGCATGGGAGTAGTAGGCGACATAGTATCGTCTTACATTTCAATGCCCGACATAAATATTTTCAAGAGTAGAACTGAACAGCTTTTAGAAAAATCTCAAAAGCGTATATTGGTCTTGATTGATGATGTTGATAGGTTAGATAAGACCGAAATTCATGCTTTATTTCGTCTAGTAAAACTAACAGCCGATTTTCGGTATACCTCTTACATTCTTGCGTTTGATAAAGATATCGTCGCTTCATCTTTACAAGATAGATATTCGACCACCCAAGGCAATTCAGGCGAAGCGTTCTTAGAAAAAATTATTCAAGTGCCATTGCACTTACCATATATCGATAAACAAACTTTAAGAGGTTTTTGTTTTCAAGGGGTGGATACAGCTCTTGATCTAGCCAATATCCAACTAACTGATGAGCAAGCTCAAGAATTTTCTCGACATTTTGTCGCTGCATTTGATAGCTGCATTACAACACCAAGAAAGGCAAAGTTATATGGCAATGTAGTTATGTTTTCTTTACCTATTTTGAAAGGTGAAGTTAATCCTATTGATTTGATGCTAATTGAAGGTGTTAGAACTTTTTATCCAAAACTATATGAAATTATTAGGGACAATGAATTATCGTTTGTAGGAATTTTTCCTACAGGTAGTGATTCGAAATCTGATACAGAAAAAGGCTTCATTAAAAGTTTAGTTGATAATGCGTTAAG
Organism: Psychrobacter sp. PAMC 21119; assembly: GCF_000247495.1. Lineage (NCBI taxonomy): Bacteria > Pseudomonadati > Pseudomonadota > Gammaproteobacteria > Moraxellales > Moraxellaceae > Psychrobacter > Psychrobacter sp. PAMC 21119. Next base: position 86,809 of record NZ_AHVZ01000040.1, read on the forward strand.
TGATATTGACTCACATAATAAGACAAACGTTATCAGATTATTAGAAAGTATTTTTCCTAAGTTACAGGCTGTTTATGGAAGAATGTACTACGGTAATGATTCACTAAAATCATGGAACGATAACCAAGATATTTGCTCGAAAAACTACTTTTCAAGATACTTTGGTTACTCAGTATCGCCTAATGACGTATCTGACGTAGCAGTCACCCAAATATTGAGAGAGATAAATAACTGGGATGCGCCTTATAATTATCAAGACAATCCTCTAAAGGACTTCATAACACCCAAAAACGCTGAAAAGGTAATACAAAAATTACATAGCCAAATTGACTGGAGTAGTGGTGTTTACCAGCCACTTATTTTATCTATAGCGCAATCTGGTGATATTATTCCTGATACTAGAACCTCTCTTTCATTTAATCCTCTTGTCCAATCTGTAGTGTTAATCGCAGATATGATAATTAATACTAGAAAAGACAAGCAGATAAACATTGCGAAACTTACATTTGACAATGCTCCAACACTTGAATACCAAATTGAATTATTTAGGTGGCTATATCACAGTGAGAACAAGAACCCTAAACCTGACTGTTTTAGTTTAGATGAGAGAAAGGAGTTAGGTGCATATCTAGGGGAAAAAATCTTTTCTAAGATTGAGACTATTGACATTACTTTTGAAAAACCTGATTTGCTATCACGTGTTTTTTGGATATTAAGTGAGTATATGGATAAAAACCGTTTGAACGGTTATGTAAAGTCATTAGTTAGTTCAGATCCAGCAACTATTTATAAAATCCTTAACGATTACGTTCCTACTTTTACGAGTCTTACAAATGGAACTACAAGTAAAGAAGGTTTTGATGAAGCTACTTATAAAAGCTTGTCCAAAATTATTGATACTTCAATTCTATTTGAATCAATTGAACAGAACTACCCTGACTTAATAGTTAATCTAAATGAATATCCAACATTGAAAAGTCGTGGTGAAGACAGAGAGTCGATTATTCCTCAACAGTTTATTTGGTGGTATAGAAAAGAAATTATTAGAAATAAATACAACAACCTAAAGTATCAACACTTTAGCTTAGTATCAGTTTCAACAAATTATATTGTTCCTCTTGTTAGTAATATAGTTCAGCCCTAACCTTAAACTCCACAATACGACTGACCAACGTTTTCTCATCAGTTAAATGTTGCGAGTATCAGCTAAAACTTTACCTCATTACTAAGTCAGCACATTTTATAGATATGTGAAACAAAACTTACTCTTATTAAAAAGCCGCCTATACACAATGTATAGACGGCCTCTTTAAGCTGGTCAGAATAGAAAACTCATCTAAGACTTGTTAGAGTCAGCATCTTCAAAAACTGCTGTCAAAAAGCTTTCAATCTGAGTACTTGTCATTAGATAGGGATTATAGTCAGAACCTGCTGAGAAGCTTTTTAGGGCATACTCTTCATCTTCAACGCTTGATGTTAGATGTTTGACTAAAAACCCATTCCATTGACGCGATTCTATTTCCTCTATATTAACAATATTAGGAAAAATGGTTGAATGCTCATCAAATATTTTTGCTAAGGCAGTATTGATAGCAGGCCTTGTCCCTTGAAAACTTTGAACAAAATAGCCTTCACTAATAACTAAAGCTGAAACGATATCGTTTTCTTCAAAATATCTGCGCCAATATTCAAGTGCGCGAGTCAACTCAATGCCCGAATTTAGTTCGACATTTTTTGCGATATATGTCATGTGGATAAGAATATGCTCGCCATGCGTTTTTCTATCTTTTGAAGGTTGGCTTGTCGTTATAGTCATAAGAAACCTTATTTGTGAGAACCTAATCTAATTTAAGATACACTTTAAGGTAAAGTATAATCAATAAAATTTTTAGATTTTGACCGATTTTTTATCATCCATCATGATTTTTTAGAGTTATAGCATGAAAATTTTAACGGGATAGCACGCAGCGTCTATCACAGTAAAATAGTACTATAAAAGTTGTCAAAATCAGTGTAATAGCATTATTCTAATCGTTCAAAAGTCTAATCTGTATTTGCCTATTAACCGCAATTTAAGCCCAAAATAGAAACCAACTAGTAACGTAACGCATCATAGACGACTGCCAACTCTCTATCAAAAACAATCAAAGCATCAATAGCGACCCATCTCAACCGTTGTCTCAGCACGGACACTATCGCTTTGCCATGCTTGCACATCTACCGTATACAGATGGTTTTTGCCACCTGAGCAAGGCGGTTTATATGCACCGCCCACCTCACCTTCACGGCTACGGTATTCTGCGACCATCTCAATTCCTACTGGCACCTCATAAGAATGAAAAAAATCCATCTCATCTTATGAATTAATTTTGATAATTAAATATAACCTTACAATGAATCGACACTATTAAGTTAATAATATCGTTTAGGATTTTTGTTAATCCTTTGCACAAGCGGTAATCAATCGCACCGCCAGCAGAATGAATACTGCATCAGTAGCTAAATTTGCAACATCACAGGTTACTCGATAGTTATTTATCTCTTTGGGTGTGTTGTAGTAGTATCTAAATCATTGGTATTGAAACGACTAAAAATAATAGGAACATCATGTTTATCGAAGATAAGATTGCCAAAGAAAGTATGACCACTAAAATATCGACACCCAAGATCATCTTTTTTGACATCGATGATACTTTGAGCCGTAACGGTATTATCGCCGAACACAACAAAGCGACCCTTGAGCAGCTTGCAGGTACTAATATTAAGCTGGTGATTTCAACGGGACGCTCCAAAGCGATATTGCCAGCAGATATTTTAGCCTTGCTCGAAGCTGATGTCTTAGATGCCATTATTTGTATGAATGGACAGTATAGTTTTGATAAAAGCGGCCGGATCAGCCACTATCCGTTGTCCGCTGAGCAAACAGATAAAATAGTACGCCTGTGCCAGCAGAGTGATTTGATTCATAAGTTTGACTCGGCAACCCATATCGCATGGTCAGGTGAAAATGACCGTTTGCGCGAGTTCAATGCTGTCACACCCAATTCTGTTGTTGACCCTGAGTATTACAAGTCAAACACTGTCTATCAATGCTCGGTATTTTTTAATAATCAACAAGAAAAAATGCAAAATGTCGACTTTGCGCAGTATGATTTAAAACTGGTGCACTGGCATCAGATTGGTGCAGACATCCTACCAGCCGATGCGTCTAAAGCACGAGGTATAAAAGATATGTGCGAATATTATGCGGTAGATGCAAGCGAGTGCATGGCATTTGGTGATGGTATGAATGATCTAGAGATGTTTGACTTGGTTGGATATGCAGTAGCGATGGGCGATGCACAACCTGCTCTGATAGAACGTGCTGATTTTGTCACTGGTACGATTGAAGAATATGGCATACAGGCGGTGCTTGGGCATTTGCCTATGGTAATAAATGTCTGAGGCATTTGTGCGTAGGCTCAGGCATATTATCCATTCATAGTAAAAACCCTTAGGCTTACTGAAAATTTAGGTCTACTGGTGTAATTTTGGACGATTGATGGGCTGCTAGAGCGTATGGCAGTCAAAAAAGAGTCATCCCAGCAGCACTGTGTATCTACTGGGATGACTCTTATATTATTTATGTCCAAGACTCAGGCCAAAGACTTATATAGTCACATATCGCTACGACAGTACAGCGACGGTATCACCTCCCTCTTTGAGCGTGTGTGCCTTACCTTCACCCTTGTCCGTATCGTATCTAACAGGCGTAAACCCTTGCGATAGCGCGATGTCTAATATAGAGCTTGCATTGGCATAGTTGACACTCTTACCAAGACTGACTCTGTCTCCTGCTGCGTCCAATGCCAAGGCAATCGTCTCAGACAAACAAGCTAGATTGATACCAGGAGGGGATTTCACCATATTACAGTCACTATAATAGGTTGTATTGGGCTGAGTCACTAACCCTCCTTCATAAATGGTAAAGTCATTATTTGCAATAAAATCAAAAGGACGGGCAGCGTCGAACACGATGGCACTACGCTTTAAATAGTCCGTACTGAGGAATGCTTTACCTTCACTTGTCGCTGAAACGACGACATCTGCCTTTAAAAACGATGCTTCATAGTCAGAATCAATGCTTAAGCCTATTTTTTCTAGCTCAAAGTAGAAGTCATCGATATCTATGGATTCAATGTTAAAATGACGGGTGGTCAACACTCTTTTTAATTTATCAAAAAACGATCCGGCAGATATCTTGTTGCTGGTGTCAAGACAGCTCTCTAGCAAATAAGGCAGTATGTCTTTTTTGATTTTATCCTCGCTGCCTTGTCGTCCGACCAATATCAAATGACCATATCTATGCGCCAGCCCTGCCACGCATACCTTGCCAACAGAGCCGCGCGCACCTACGATGACAGCATACTCATCAGCGACCTCTTTATCGCCAATAATAGAAAAAATACTCTCGACCGTTGACAGCGCTGTCAGCGAGTTTCCATTTGTGACAAGCAGATCCTCTAAATGTGGCAATAAGGTCATCCCGCCTGCAGAAATAACAGAAGTGTATGCACCCAAACCTACCAATTCGACGTCGTTGTCTTTGGCAATCTGAATGTACTCAAGCATCAGATCCAATCTCTGCGCTTGCGTAAGATTCATCATATCTTTTGGTGCTAAAGGCGAAAAAATAAACATGCCACTCGAAGCGTTTTTGTCATTATTTACTGAAAACTTAACAGCAACATCTGGGCTATAATCAATTCTTGATATCTCAAAGATCTTATCAGCCAGCTCTATCTTTTGCTCAGTGGTATAGTTGTTTTTTACTGAATAAGGAAAGCTATGAATCAGATCATCACGAGACGTTGAATGAATAAAAAAGGCAAACTTCTTGCCCTTTATCAGACCTTCATTTGTGCTCTCATCGTCTGACATAATCACGTTAGGAACAAAAGACACTGGGTATTTTTTTTCTACTGATGGCAGCCCTCTTGCCTCTATCATGGTGCCAAAAAGCATGTCGTAGCGGCCATTTTTTATTAATAGACAGACATGTTCTATCGCAGCAAAAAACTTATCGACATCTTCATAGCTTATATTTAAAGGTGGCTCAAATCGGATGGAGCAGGGTTGAGACAATAGGGGCATAACATATACTTTGTGCATTTTCATCAAAAACCCGCAGATGATATATGCCATACTGCCGCTGTTTTGACAAAAATTCACCAGTATGTTGTTCTTTGCAAGCGCGTCATAAAACGTAAAAGCTCGCATGAGTCCGCTACCAGAAACAGCCAAAATGTCTGAATATTTGTGTAACAAGGTATCTTTGAGTTTATCAACGTGTTGGCTGAGTTTTTTAACATGCTTTAACGCTGATTTATTGTCACTCATAAGCCCATTTAGGGTTGCAGTGGCGATAGTAGAAGCATACCCATTATTTGCAAAAGTAGAGCTGTGTTTTTTATCAAAATTTAAATCATAGCACGCTTCTTTATAAATCATCGCCCCTATTGGGACTAGACCACCGCCCAACGCTTTTGAAAATAATAGACAGTCTGGATAGATATTCAATTGTTTTGCGACGCAGATATCACCCAACCTACCCAAACCCGTTTGGATCTCATCAAAGATTGAGAGCGTGCCTGTCTCTTCACATAGCTTGACTGCAGATGCCAAAAACTCATGAGGCACAGTGATCATTCCGCCTTCACCTAAAACAGGTTCAATGATAAAAGCGGCATACTCCTTACTGGCAAGCTTGCTATGCAATCCATCACTGTCACCAACCTCTATATAATCATAATTGATGTCATCATGTATATTAAGCATTTTGAACCTGTGAGAGCCACTGGCAGACAGCGCCGAAAAAGTCTTGCCATGAAACCCTTTATAAACGGCAAGAATCTTTTTTCTTCTTGTCTTAATTTTGGCAAGTTTTATGGCGGCCTCAACCGTTTCAGCACCGCTATTAGTCAAAACACAGCGCGTGTATAACTCACTATTGACCAGTGCCGTCAGTGTTTCAGCAAGTTTTGATGCAGCAGGATGGATGTTTGGCTGGACAAAATTTATCTGATCGGTTGACAGAAAATTTATGGCGCACTCTTTTAAAAACTTGGGATTGTGTCCAAAAGGCAACGCACCATATTGAGCCAAGTAATCGTATATCTTGTCTCCATTGCTGAGCGTTATGACATTACCTTTAGCCGACTGAGGCGACAGATGCAGACCAAATTTTTCTATGAGACTTTCTCTATATTCATTCAATAGCATATCAAAACATCCTTTTTTAATTAATTTTATGGGTAAAAAGCTGGGCTTTATTTATAATATTAATTTACAAGTCTATTTACTTTAAATGGATATTTTTATACGGCCTCCTGTAATAAATGACTATAAAACTGAAATTTACTGGTTGGGTGATATTTAAACATTCTTAAGTGATTGGTCAGCGACATAATCTCTGGATTAGACATAACTGTGACGCCACCGCAATTATCGAATATGAAATTAGAAATACTATCTAAGTTGGCCTCTAGCAGATATCTGAGTGTCAATATAGAATTCAAATCATGTTCCGATACCTCGGACTTAGAGCAAATACTAGCCATTTGCTCAAGCAAGGTATTGTTGATATTTTTGTATTCAGCTATTTTTATTTTTAAATGAAACAATATCTTTAATCGCTCCGGAAAAATATCTAAAATTCTATCCGCTATTCCTATATAGGTACTCGATGCTAAAAAATTAAATTGAGACAATCCATAGATCAAACAGGCACCCAACTCTTCTTTTTTGAGAGTCGTAATTTCGCTGTTATTTATAGGCACATTATTAAAAACAACTTCATTATTGTCACAGCAGGTGAATACCTCTGAGATCCAAAACTTATTGACAGTGATGTTTTTTTTGTTAGCTGGAATCGATAAAAGCGTCAGAGAGCCTTTATGGTTAGCGGATAAAACATAGTGATCGGCAATCGATGAAAGCGTACAAGGACGCTTGTAACCATGCAAATCTATACCCTCATTTGTGGTTTTTAAAAAAGATGAAGGTTCAAACACACTGATTCCTGTCTTTCCTTCTGAAAAAGCAGAAGCCACTAGATATTCTTTATACAACACGTTGTTTATCACATCGGATGAATTTATAAATATGTTTCTATATTTGGCCAGCACCATGACGATATGATGGTGCATGGTTAGCGCTATGCCCAAGTTCGGATTCAATGCAGATTGCTTACGAACCATTTGAGACAATGTCAGCAAACTGCTTTCGTATTTATAGGCTTGGCTACTAATAGAAGCTGACAGCAGTTTATTTTTGACCAGATAATTTTTGAGTTCATTTGGACTGGCCAATGGCTGCTCAAAAATAAGGCTCGAGTTATAGTGATTAGCATCAGCATTCGTATTCATAAAAAATACCTTGTATGTCATTGAGTGATAAAAATATCACCATCTCATGGTTATAAATCAATACCGATATCTCTCAATCTAGATTTTTGTAGCGCCTCTACCATCTCGTGGGATATTTTTAATCGACTGTCAGGAGTGGTGTCTTTTAGCATGACGTCTTTTGTCAGATAATAGTTTTCTAACAAATTAATATTGTCATTCATGCCTTTTTGAAAAAGAATCTCTCTATTCATGATGATGTTATTAATATTGGAGGTATTCCATATTCCTAAGCCCTCAACGATGCAGCTCTTTAAGGTATGCAGCGTATTAGCATTGTTCTTTATGGCTTTTTTCAAAATATCGCAGCATAAAGTGAGGTGTCTTACTTCATCTGAATTTGCATATTTTTGAATAGCTGAAGCACGAGGATAAAAGGGAAGCCATTTTTTTTCGCTGAGTTCAGCACTTGGTGCAAGCACTCCTTCTAAAATAATGGTAATGATTATTATTCCAGCATAAAAGTCGTTTTTGTTGACGACCCACTGCTTAATAAATGCTTGAAATGGCTCAACCACGTCCATATGGGTGTCGCTCAAAATAGAGGCCATTTGCTCCATTGATCTTTTTGAATCAATAAGATTATTTTCAATCAGATAATTTCTAAACAAAAAACTGTGGTTTGTCTCATCAATGAGTAACGTATTTAAAAAATCATACTCCTCCATACTGGGGGCTATTTTGATGATGTCTAAAATAGCTTTTGAGGCGTAATATTCAGTTAAAGATTTGAATGACATTTCTTGTATAAGCGATTCTTTTAGAGATGGATGTTCTAAAAACTCCAATTCTTTAAACCCTTCAAATTTCTTTTGCGTTGACTTTATATCAAACCACTCACTGATAACAGAAGGTGACAATCTTTGTTTTGCGTTGACAACCTCTAACAAAAATCCATTTATGTTGTTCATTCTAGCTCCTAAGCTGAGTGGTTGGCGTTTTATATGTGTCAGTTGATGACTTCAAAAAATTACCTAAAATACCTCTGTCTAGAAACAAATGCAGATATAGAGCCAAGAAGCTAAAATCTTTGAAATAATAAAACCAAAGCAGACTTACTAAGGTGATCGTAACCAGATTATGAAACGAGTTGTATATAATATAAAAGGCTTTGTGAGTGACTTCATCGCCTTTAAAATAGTTAAAAATCCGCCCTGGCACATAACCCACAATATCTACTAAAAAAAACAACAGCACGTAATAATAAAAATTAATCTCAGCTTTTAAGACAATCGTCATTACGATGCTAAGGACGAAAAGTAGTAGACTTTCTATTTTTAGGTACATTATTTTTTTTAACACAGCATCACATCCTATAGTTTTTAATATGACTGACAATGGCTTCTGGATTTTTTAACCATGCGCTATGGGGGTTACCTTTTGTTTCTACAGGGAGTTTGACGATGACGATTTGGTTTTCTAAAAAATTATCGGCGAGCGATTCAGTGGATCTAAGCGGTGCAAAACTGTCGTTGTGTATACTGATGAAATAACCCAATACATCAGCTTTGGGTAGCGGATCGGCATAAAACGTGTAATTGCCATGCAACACCGTATGACACCAGTTTTTCATAAGGTCTTTGGTTTCTTTTCGACCAAACCCAACTTTGTATCCTGGAAAATATCCATATACTTTGCACATGCTTTTAATAAAAGCGGCAAAACCTAATATTTTCAGCCTCTCTATTCCTTGCCAGTTGGCGTAATGTACATTTCCTGTGGCAATGCCAATGACAGGAATGGTAGTGGTGGTCGCAAATAAGGTAGCCAGATGTCCACCTAAACTATGCCCGATCAATATCGTTTTTTTCGTTGATGACTGTTTTAAAAGCTCAGGAATAAAGCCCTCTATTAAGTCGCGATAGTTGTAGTTGATAGACTTATTAACATGAGGTGTGTTTGCGCCGCAGTAAGGATAGTCTGCCGCGATAACCGTAAAACCAATTTGAGACAATTGATGAATAAAACGCTCATACTTGACGATGGGCACACCGATAGCTGGCAATAGCACAGCGGTCATTTCATTATTCTTGTCGGCTTTGGCATCATAAATTTGAACGACAACATCGTGTACGGACTTGAATTTAAAATTACGTGTCATCATTCTCTCTACTCTTTAAAAGGGTTGATATCAATCATAATGGGTAACCCTAAGACACTTAATAATGCTGTCCTGGAGTTTTTTACGGACTTTGATTCCTCACGTAATAAGCGCTTAAATGCGGTGTTAAAGTTTTTTCTAGGATATTGTTTTAAGATGTCATTTCTATAGTACTCAGGCAGCTCAGACCATTTTTCTCCAATGACATCACAAGAAGCGCCATATTGTAATAACTTGACCTCAACTGGATCGTCTTCTTCTATATATCCATTCATGTGCATGCAAATTGCGTCTTTAACCAGCTCGACTTTATCTACTGGATAGTCCACTTTACTTGCGAGCCGCTCAAAATTTTCAGCACTCTCAAGCGTAAAACACTTGCACCCCTTATCATGGATATGCGCCTCAGTCAGACCTATATCATGGAGTAATGAGGCGGTGAGCAATGATTCATGATCGAATGTTTTTTGATGAATCAGACCAAGTGCGCCACCCCAAAAATACGTTCTCCACGAATGGTTAATCAAAGACTGATTGGCCTTATTCGTCAACTCGTTGATTGATTCTTTGATGATTGCGGTATCTGGTATCCGTAATTGCTCCACCGTTATACCTTTATCACTATTGTTATAGCTGATTTTATTTTTTATCAGACCAATAGTCGTCGGCACCATCGTTCTATTGATGATACGTATCTTTTCTTTGGTACTTAACACTCCTTTAGTAGATGTCATCCAGTCAAAGCTTCCTAATTTATAAGGATTCATTACATGCTCCAAGTCTATTTATGCTTACCTATCGTTTGGTTGTACCGTATTCTTACCACTAATTTATGCACATAAATTATTTATTGGTATTTATATAGTAGATACTAAATATAATGCGTGACTGGTAAAAATTTTTCTTGCTTGCTGTGCCTTCGCAGACAGAGGCTACAAACAATTTATATAGTCATTCCACTATAAAAGTATTACAGCGTTAACCTCGCTTGAAGTATCACATATACATCTACACTCGGTTGCCTTGTACTACTTTTAAATTGAATCGACTATACCAGTCACGCTGTGTCTCTTTTATATTGCCCTGACTATATGCTATTGGTTGATTTCAAAAGGGTATAGAGTGAAATAAGGGCTTTTTTATTGGGAAATGCAATGTACTCTGGTTCAATAATTTGGGGTCGCCAGCTCATTTTGTATTGACGTTGTGACTTAGCAGGATAAACAACGCCGCCCCTATTTTCTAAAAACTTTATGATAGTATTGAATATATTCGATCTTTTTATTTTTATTTTTGAAGTAACATCAACGAGAGGCGTAAAACCAAAACTGAGATAAGAAAAATCTCCAAACGTCTCCATCGCAGTTTTATTTATAAGCTGCATCACACCATTTGGCGCATCCTGCGTATTTCTTGACAAATTATGAAACCAGCCATTATACGTGCCAAAGTTTTTGCTATAAATAATATAAGCAATGATTTTTTCTTCATGCGTTGCTATAAAAATTTTGTGCAAGTCACTTCCTAATTCAATCGATTCAAAGTCAATCACAATATTTTTCAGTAGCTTGGCATTTTTATTATTAAGCCATTCATTATTTATAATTCTAAGCTGATTTTTTACCTTCAAATAACTCGCTTGGTTTTTAATTTCACTAACTTGGATGTCTTTACTTTTTGCCTTGTTTATCTTATTCCGAATCTGCTGGAACCGTTTTCCTTGCATTGAATATTTTTTATAATCGATGACAAATGAAGCCCCAAGTTGATTGACCAAAACCCCTTCTTTATTCAAAAAATCGATATCTTCAGAGGCAAAGTGCAAAAACATATAGTTGAGTTTGTTTTCATTACAGAAATCTAGGAAATGTTTTAGAATTTTTGGTTTATTGGCAGTATCAGCCAATAGCCCCCCGATACTGATCAATGTGTTTTTATAGCTAAAATAGGCTATTGCGTATTTTTCATATACAAACCATTGATAGGACGGATTAAATAATAAAGCAGACACTGGACTGCCGCAGTACTGTAGAAAGTCTCTTTCTATGATCGTCTCATAGCCAAACTTGTGTATAGAATACATAGTTCTCTCAAAAAATAGGCCAACAGCTCTAGTTATGCTAGGGACAGCACGCTTTACGCTCAAACATCTTTCCTAAATAAACCAGCTAAAAAACAAACATTAGACTGTTTAATAAAATCGATAGCCAATTTAGTCTTTATAAATATATCAAACAATTGCCCGTTTATAAATATAGATTATCACAATAATCTTATAAGTGTTATTAATTTATTAGTTAACTTACACTTATTTTCACATAACTTTTCTTTACAATAAATTATTCTGTAAACAGATTTTTGACGCATGATGAGCTTGTTAGCGAAGCTCAAATCAAGGTTGTACGGACTTTAGGCTTGATAATGACATCTATATTTATAGCAGCTCATCAGACCATAAAGCCTATAGCTTCTTGACTATGAAATTAATTTGTTACATAAAAACAGAAAGATACCTATCATTTAGGTAGAGTCCGATTCGATATCAGCTATTGATTGATGCATGAATCACTGAGCTTTTGAAAGGCATAGTCGTTGGTTGTCTGTCTACGCTAGATTTTTGAAATCCTTAGATAATTTTTTATTACAAGGCTAAACCTTTAGGTAGATGACATGCTTTTTTAGCCGCAGACAATGACTGAGGGTATAAGGCTAACAAAAAAAACAACCTATATTTGTTTGTTATATTATTAATTATCTAGCAAGACGTAAGTTTTAAATAGACTCGGTTAAATAATCAATAGTTGAGTTTTATTTGGTGTGACTTTTTATTTGGTGTCACTTTAGGAAAGCGCTGATAATTCCGATGGTTTGGGTTTAAGACACGCCCTAATCGTGTCCAAGCAGAACTACATTGTCATGCTCTAAATTGTTATGATAGATGGTCATTACTGTAGGAATGTGATGGCTTGAACCATGTTCAGCGTCACTTTTTATTCAGCACTAATTTTTTGCCCATATTCTTTTAGGAGAGATATTTTGACCCATTTATCATCGTCCCATCCAACCACTAATACCTCAGCCCGTATCGGTCGCATAGTGCCAAAAGCATTATTAGCGGCAGCTGTTGGCTTGGCACTAGCCAGCTGTAGCAATTCTGACAATGCGGCGGATGGTAGCGCTGCCGCGAGTAATGAGACGCTCAATCTGTATAACTGGTCAGAATATATGCCGCAAGAGATTTTAGATGGTTTTGAAGAAGAGACTGGCATCTCGGTCAATTACACCACATTTGATTCTAACGAAGCGATGTATGCCAAACTCAAACTACTCGATGATTCTAGCCAATATGATTTGGCAATTCCATCAACGTATTATGTCGAAAAGATGGCTAAAGAAGGGCTGTTACAAGAGCTAGATAAGTCCAAATTAAGCAACTTTAAAAACCTTGATACTTCATTCACCAATACCAAAGTCGACCCTGAAAACAAATATTCAATCCCTTATATGTGGGGCAGCACAGGTCTAGCCATCAACGGTGACACTGTCGATCCTGCGACTGTGAATAGCTGGAACGACCTATGGGATCCTAAGTATAAAGGTCAAGTGATGCTCACCAATGATGTGCGTGAAGTATTTGGTATGGCACTACTGACTCTTGGATACTCAGGCAATAGTAGAAATCCTGACGAAATCAAAGCCGCTTACGATAAACTGACCACATTGATGCCAAACGTCAAAACCTTTAACTCTGATGCCACACGTATGCCGTACATCGAAGGTGAAACATCGCTCGGTATGACATGGAATGGCGAGGCAGTCATGGCCAATGACGAAGGTCTGACCAGCTTGGTTTATAAATACCCAAGTGAAGGCGCAATATTATGGATGGACAATTTTGTCATTCCAAAAAACGCTAAGCAGGTTGATGCAGCACACAAATTTATTGATTACTTATTGCGCCCTGAGAATGCAAAAATCGTGAGTGAAGAGATCGGCTATGCGTCACCAAATATAGCAGCACGTGAGCTTATGGATGAAAGCGTCCGTAACAATCCAACGATTTATCCATCTCAAGAAATACTGGCAAAAGCGGAATTTCAAGAAGATGTCGGTGATGAAGCGTTGCAAGTGTATCAGCAGTACTGGGATAAGCTAAAAACTGGACGTTAATAGTCTCGATTTAGAGTTTTAAAAATAAAGCATACTTTTAAAAATAAAAACGCTGATCTTAAATGGTCAGCGTTTTTTTTGTGTGTTATAAATGCAGATCTGTCTCGCCGCCCTGCTCTTTCATGCGGCGCTGCTCACGGCGTTGATAGCCCAGACCTGACGCTGCAAACCAGTGCGGCTTGCTGGTTTGTAGCAAGTCGCTCAACTGCTGTAGCTGGGTTTGCAACGTCTGTGTCAACCAAAAATACCCCTGCCACTCAAACGCCAAGTGCTGTACGCTTGGATACTCTGAGACGGCAATACGAGTAATGGGGCGAAATACTTCATCGCTTGGACTACGTAGCACCGCGGCCATATGATGCATGGCTTGGGTCAGCTCATGCTGATAGTGCATCAATAGGACATGGTTTTCTTCATCGATTTCTATATTCGCCAAGCGCGGCGCGGCACTTAATAGTAAATCAATCGTGCCGATGATATTACGATGAGTACGCTGAATCGTCTCTAGCGTTTCTTTCTCGATCCCTGACTCACTTGCTGTCGCAGCGATATGTGGACGCACGGCTAGCAGGCGTTTGTTAATCTGCTGTAGCGCTGTGACCAATGCTCTATCAACGGGCACTTCCTTAACAGGAAAGGCTACGGGTTTTAACTTTTGCACAGAGTCATCTGTTGTCCCATCTACTCCACCCTCCGTTGCATCAATGTGATGGCCGACGCCAGCGTAGAGACTACTACAAGCGTCAAGGTTACTACTCAATAAAAACCGCCACATCAAGGTCGACTTCAACGGCAAAATCAGCGTCACGGCTACCGCAACGCCAGTACCCAACAAGATATTTAGAGCGCGGTAGATGCCGTCTTGACCGATACTATTGTTACCTAGATCAGAGACAATCATCAACATGGTAATACCTGTCAGTAGCCCTGTATATCCAAGATTTCTAACCGCTAAATAACCAATGATACCGCTTAATAGACCGATGAGCGCATAGTCCACCCATAGCCATGCACCTGCGTTTTGATTAAACCACAAAACCCCAAAGGCAGTGCCAATACCAAATAGCGTACCCAGTATGCGCTCTTTCGCTTTGGTATAAATAGCGCCTTGATACTGTAATAATCCCAAGATGATAAAAACCGTAATGGTCGTCCATTCACCATGTGGGAAGTTAGTGACTTTATTGACTAACAAAGCCAGTATTACAGCGGTACCTAAGCGTATAGCATGCAAAACATCTGCATGTTGGTAGCGGACATAAGGCTCAATAAATGGCGCAGTAACATGCTGATAAAGGGTTGGTTTCACGCAAGGCTACTCTTTTTAGTGGTTAAGCGAGTTTTAGTTGATAAGCGAGATAAATGATAAATCACCTAGGTTACTCACAAACATGCTAGCAGTCGATTCTCTATTTACAAAGCATTAATCAAAAAAAACGTCTCCTGCCTATCAAAAGACAAAAGACGTTCATGTTCAAACGCTACTTATAAATTGCTGAGTTTAATAAATCTAATTAAACTTCTAAGAAGTCTAGTATACCTTCCGCAGCTTCGCGGCCTTCCCAAATAGCCGTAACAACCAAGTCAGAGCCACGTACCATATCGCCACCGGCAAATATTTTAGGATTCTGGGTCTGGAATTTAAAGGTTTGTTTCTCTGCGGCCAACACGCGACCAGAGCTGTCCATCGCTACTTGCTGAGTCTCAAACCAATCAGCAGGACTTGGTCTAAAACCAAACGCCATAATGACTGCATCACATGGGATAATCTCTTCAGAATTAGGAATCGGCTCAGGACGCTGGCGACCACGATTATCCGGTGCGCCCAAGTGAGTCGTGACGACTTTTACCCCATTCACTTTACCGTTTAAGCCAATAATTTCAGTAGGCTGACGGTTGAATAAAAACTCAACGCCTTCCTCACGAGCATTGACCACTTCGCGGCGTGAGCCCGGCATATTCTCTTCATCACGGCGATAGGCACAGACCACTTGCTCAGCACCTTGACGAATACTGGTACGGTTACAGTCCATCGCTGTATCGCCGCCACCTAATACCACCACTCTCTTACCTTTAAAGTCGATGTACTCTTCAGCATCCTTTTCCCAATCATTACAACGGTTCACATTGGCGATTAAGTAATCTAGCGCATCATAGACGCCTGTCAGCTCTTCGCCAGCAAAGCCGCCGCGCATATAGGTGTACGTACCCATACCCATAAAGACTGCATCATATTCAGCCAATAGCTCATCAATAGTGACATCTGTGCCAATTTCTGTTTCTAGGCGGAATTCCATACCCATGTCTTCAAAAATCACACGGCGATTGCGCATGACGTCTTTTTCCATTTTGAATTCAGGAATACCAAAAGTCAGTAAGCCACCGATTTCAGGACGTTTATCAAAGATGACAGGTTTTACGCCATTTCTGACCAAGATATCTGCGCAGCCAAGACCTGCTGGTCCCGCACCGATAACCGCGACTTTTTTGTCTGTCCATACCACCTCAGACATATCTGGACGCCAACCGAGTGCAAAAGCGGTATCATTGATATATTTTTCAACGTTACCAATCGTCACTGCACCAAAGCCGTCGTTCAACGTGCAAGCACCTTCGCACAGACGATCTTGTGGACAAACTCGTCCGCATACCTCAGGCAAGGTATTGGTACGGTGGCACAATTCTGCTGCTTGAAATATTTGACCTTCTGTCGCCAGTTTGAGCCAATTTGGAATGTAGTTGTGTACTGGACATTTCCACTCGCAGTACGGGTTACCACACTCAAGACAACGATGCGACTGCTGCGCCACTGATTCATTCTCAAACGGTTTGTAAATCTCGACAAACTCTGTTGAGCGCGTCGCGATGTCTTTTTTGGTCGGCTCAAGCCGAGGTACATCTAAAAACTGAAAGCTATTTTCTAAGCGTTTTGCCATGGTGTTATCTCTTTAATATAAGGCTCTTATATGATGGGTGGTGGCAGGCAACGATGCTTAATACATCAGGACTTAGGACCTCTATGTCGTTGCTGCCACTTACCTACTCGAAACCTGTGAGTTAAAACGTGTCTTAAAACGGAACGCTGGCGACTCTGATTAAATTAATCGATTGAATCAACTTAATACAAGCTACTGTGGGTCAGCCATCGTGGTTTTAAGGAGACTCGCAATGTTTGCCGCTTTTGGCTTCACCAAGTAAAACTTACGTACATAATGCTCAAAGTCATCCAGTATCGTCTGACCCCATGCACTGCCAGTTTTATCTACATGAGTCTCGATCACTTGTTGCAAGTGAATACGGTGCTCTTCTGTTTGCTCGCTTGAGATACGGTTTAAATCAATCAATTCATGATTACAGCGATCAAAGAAATCCCCTTCCATGTCGAGCACATAAGCAAAGCCACCCGTCATACCAGCA
Source organism: Psychrobacter sp. PAMC 21119 (assembly GCF_000247495.1). Classification (NCBI taxonomy): domain Bacteria; kingdom Pseudomonadati; phylum Pseudomonadota; class Gammaproteobacteria; order Moraxellales; family Moraxellaceae; genus Psychrobacter; species Psychrobacter sp. PAMC 21119. The sequence continues at coordinate 103,942 of NZ_AHVZ01000040.1, forward strand.
CCGAAGTTGAGACCAGTACGCCCAAGAATGGTCATTATGCCGCCAGTCATATATTCACAGCAATGATCACCAGTGCTTTCGATGACCGCATGCGCACCAGAGTTACGAACCCCAAAACGCTCACCTGCGGTACCAGCAGCATATAGCTTGCCACCAGTTGCACCATATAGGCAGGTATTGCCGATGATGGCTGTTTCTTGGGCGATAAAGTTTGAGTTTTTAGGTGGGTAAATGACAATCTCACCACCTGCCATGCCTTTTCCAACATAGTCATTGGCATCGCCTTCAAGCTCAATATTCAAGCCGCCAGCATTCCACACGCCCAAACTCTGCCCTGCTGTACCAGTCAAACGAAGTTTTATCGGCATATCACTCATGCCAAGGTTGCCCCATACTTGTGCAATCTCGCCAGAAATACGAGCACCGATAGATCGGTCACAGTTACCAACAAAATAGCTATAATCGCCGCCATTACCTTGACGAATATTGAGCAGCATATCGCTAATCATTTGCTCTGCAAGTAAGCCTTTATCAAATGGCTCATTACGCTCTACCTGACAGGTCTGCGCTTTGCCGCTACTGGCCGGATGGCTAAATAATAGTGGTGATAAATCTAAATGGCGCTGCTTATCAGTATTGCCTTCTAGCACGTCAAGCAAGTCTGTACGTCCGACCAGCTCTTCCATACTACGCACGCCCAATGCCGCTAACCATTCACGTGTCTCCGTAGCGACAAACTTAAAGAAGTTAATCAACATTTCCGCTTCGCCAATGAAATGCTCATCACGCAGTTGAGCTTTTTGTGTAGCAACGCCAGTCGGGCAGTTATTGAGATGGCAAATGCGCAAATACTTACAACCAACGGCGATCATCGGCGTCGTACCAAAACCAAAGCTTTCGGCACCAAGGATAGCGGCCTTGACCACATCTAGACCAGTTTTTAGACCACCATCCGTTTGGATACGCACTTTGTCTCGAAGACCATTGACTCGCAACGACTGGTGCGTCTCAGCAAGACCTAGCTCCCACGGCGAACCAGCATGATGGATAGACGACAATGGTGAAGCGGCGGTACCACCATCATAACCTGAGATGGTAATCAAGTCGGCATAGGCTTTTGCCACGCCAGTAGCGATAGTACCAACACCCGGACGTGAGACCAGTTTGACCGAAACCAAGGCATCTGGATTGACTTGTTTTAAGTCAAAAATCAGCTGCGCCAAATCTTCAATAGAATAAATATCATGATGCGGCGGCGGTGAAATCAACGTCACCCCCGGCACTGAATAACGCAGACGGGCAATCAAGGCATTGACTTTACCACCCGGTAACTGACCACCCTCACCCGGCTTAGCACCCTGTGCCACTTTAATTTGCATCACTTCCGCTGAGCGTAAATACGCTGGAGTTACACCAAAACGACCCGAGGCAACTTGCTTAATTTTTGAGTTGCGCAAGGTACCATAACGTACTGGGTCTTCACCGCCCTCACCAGAGTTTGAGCGACCACCAATGGTATTCATCGCCATAGCAATGGCTTCATGCGCTTCAGGAGATAGCGCGCCTAACGACATACCAGCCGAGTCAAAACGGGTCAGAATCTTGGAGATATCTTCGACGTCATTGACATCGATAGGATTGTCAGTCTTTAACTGCAATAAGTCACGCAAAGTGGCGACCGGACGGCTATTAACCAAATTGGCATAATTACGATAATTGTCATAATCGCCCGTGCGTACAGCGGTATGTAGGCTGTTAATCACGTCAGGATTAAAGGCATGGTATTCTTTATTAAAGACGAATTTCAGCAAACCACCTTGATCCAGTGGCGCGCGACGTTTAAAGGCATTCGCTGCTAGCTGCGCTTGATCGGCAGCTAAGTCTGCGAAGGTAGCCCCTTTGATACGACTTTGTACGCCTTTAAAGCATAAATTGACGACTTCTTCTGAGAGGCCGACTGCTTCAAACAACTGCGCACCGCGATAAGAAACAATGGTAGAAATACCCATTTTTGATAAGATTTTTAGCAGTCCTTTATCCAATCCTTTGCGGAAATTAACCCGCGCTTGAATCGGATCACCAAGCAGCTCACCAGTGGCAACCAAATCATCGATGACGTCATAAGCTAAGTACGGATAAACACATGTCGCGCCAAAACCAATCAATACCGCTATTTGATGCGAGTCACGAGCCAGACCTGTCTCAATCACCAAGTTGGCATCAGTACGAATACCTTGCCCAATTAAATAGTGATGTACGGCACCAGTAACCATGATGGCATTGGCTGGTACTTTGTTGGCATCGATATCTTTATCAGACAATACGATCAGCGTGTTACCAGCACGGATGCTAGTCGCTACTTGCTCACAGATAGCCACGATAGCATCAGACAACTCTACAGTACGGTCATAGTTCAGATCAATGCGCACCATTTTGAACGCCGAATCATCCAAGGTTTCAAGCTGCTGCATTTTGCTGGCTGACAAGACTGGTGACGATAAAATAATACGGTGTGCATCTCTAGCTGATGGCGCAAATACGTTGGTTTCTGCACCTAAGCAGGTCTGTAGCGACATCACAATGGATTCACGTAGTGGATCGATTGGTGGATTGGTTACTTGAGCGAACTGCTGACGGAAGAAGTCACCGACATGGCGAATTTGCTGCGACAGTACCGCCATTGGCGTATCATCACCCATCGAACCAACTGGCTCTTGACCATTTTCAGCGTTAGGACGAATGATTTCTGTACGCTCTTCATTGGTAATGTGATACATTTTCTGCAAGGCTTTTAGCTTATCACCACGGCAAGCTTGCGCTGCCAAGGTTTCTTCTAAGCGCTCATCATCACGGACGCGTGTCGCTTCTTCACGTAACCATTTACGATATGGATGAGCGGTTTTTAGTAAGGTTGCAATGGCAGTCGTATCTAAGACTTGACCGGTCAACGTATCAATGACCAGCATTTGACCAGGTCCGACTCGACCTTTTGCCAATACATCTTGTGGCGAGTAATCCCAAACGCCAACCTCTGACGCAACGGTAATATAGCCGTTCTTGGTCGTCACCCAACGTGAAGGACGCAGGCCGTTTCTATCGAGCATACAGACCGCATAGCGTCCATCTTGAATCACAAGGCCTGCTGGGCCATCCCACGCTTCCATATGCTGCGAGTAAAATTCGTAAAACGCGCGCAAATCCATATCCATGCTATCAACATTCTGCCACGCTGGTGGTACCAGAATCGACATTGCATGGAACAAGTTCATACCACCAGACATCAGTACTTCAAGCATGTTATCTAGGCTTGATGAGTCCGAACCGGTGCTATTCACTAATGGCGTCAGTTCATTTAAGTTAGGCAGTTTGTCTGATTTTAATTTTGGCGTACGTGCTTTAGACCAGTTACGATTACCCGTGATGGTATTCAGTTCACCATTGTGGGCAAGATAACGAAATGGCTGTGCCAATGGCCAGCGCGGCAATGTATTGGTTGAAAAACGCTGATGGAACACCACGATATGCGACGCCAAACGCTCATCTTGTAAATCTAAAAAGAACGCTGGTAGATCGGAAGGCATTACCAAGCCTTTGTAAATAATTGTTTGACAGTTCAGCGAACACACATAAAACAGCTCATCATCCACCAAACGCTGCTCTGCTTTTTTGCGGGCGACAAACAGCTTACGGTTAAAATCTTCTGCATCTAAAGTGTCAGGTGCATTGACAAATACTTGCTTAAAATCTGGCAAGGTCTCACGGCCAATCTCACCAACAATACTCAAGTCGAGTGGCACATCACGCCAGCCAGCTACTTCTAACCCTTGAGCCGTAATCTCATCGCTTAACACTTGCTGGCTTTGCTTGGCTTTGTCATCGTCCAAATTGACAAATACCATACCCACTGCAAAGTTGTCCGTGATTGCTAACTGCTGCTCGCGGGCAATGTCTTTGAAGAAAGCCGTGGGCGTTGCCAATAGCAAACCACAACCATCGCCTGTCTTACCGTCAGCAGCAACACCACCACGGTGCGTCATACAGCTGAGGCTATGAATAGCCGTTTTTACCAAATCGTGACTGGCTTGTCCCTCAATATGAGCAATCAAACCAAAGCCGCAGTTATCAGAAAAGTCATCCGGCGTGGCCAAATGCGTATGGGAAGAGATCATTGACATAGCTTGTCCTTTTGAGTAAACGGGCAGCTTATATATCCAATGCGGAGTATAAACTGGTGACCGCAGGCAGAACGGGCTGGTAGGTAAATATTCGTATATGCGAATTAATAAATAGTGCGATGCTCAGTAGACAGTTATGCTGTGAGAATAAGAGGAAATTCTAACTCTCACAGTGCTTTGGCAACCAATCATTTGATAATCTAATAACAGACCACTCGTGTAATAATAAAATGCACCAATAAACAATCAGTAACCGCCCATGGCAACCGGGTAAAATAACACCCTGTATACCAGTTACCCACTCATTAGCACTTTCATTAACGCTTGGTGTTACATCCTACTAGCGTGGCTTAATAAGCAGCTAGTTGAGCATGCGACAATATGGCATTTTATTAATATTGAATATCAGACACTCTATATACAAGCGCCTTAGTAACCCTAATCGAAGTGACACTAGCAGGGATTGTGCGATTTGTAATAAGCTTACTATAGAGGGCCAATCGCCGCGCTTGAAGCGACAACCGTTTAGTAAGCAACTATCTTACCACTAATAATAAGTTACTAAATGACTGCTCGTTAAACCATTATTTACGATAACTATACAGAGCGTTGCCCATACTCATCTTAGTTAATGCTTAACAAAAAATCTAGTCTTTTCTATCGATTCATCAGCCATAAATTGTAAGACAACTTATTACTATTAGTTATAGGACAATGAAAAACCCTATTAAAAACTTAATACAAAGAGAGAAATTTAAGACTCAACTGCCAAGAGACATAAAGCCTAGCTGTCTCTAAAACGTTGTTTTAACACAGCCAGAACGAGTGCTAATACACTAAAAAACCCACTAACTATTCTTGTTAGTGGGTTTCATTATTCAATTAACACTCAATAAGAATCAGTTGCTTTTATCTTCTATTAGCGCCTTCATGCTGTCACTATTATTTTTCGAAGGATTGGTATTGGCGACTCGACCAGTAGCGTTCGAATTACTACTTGCACCATTACTGCTATTCGTATTTGGTGGTTTTGGCGCTACTACCACTGGTGGTTTTTTTATAGGATTATTACCCGTTCCTGATGTCGTAGGCGTTTTATTGTCCTGATTAGACCTATTTGCCTCATTTTCGTTTTTAGCCGGTACTTCAGAGATTGATTGTGATTCATTACCAACAGTACGTTCTTCATTGACCGACAAGGTCGCAGAGGTATCAACCGACTGACGGATACTTTCCTCGCTACTATCATTAGTTGCTTCTTGACCGCCACGATTGGCATTATTACTGACAGCTTTTTCATTGACACTATCATTAGTTTGCGTTGTCTGACGCACCGGCAATTCACGTTTGGTTGGACGCAAATTAACAGATTGTGTGCGTCTAGCACTCAAGTCTTTGACCGGATCAGGGCGTTCATAATTGTCGATGATACTGACATAGCGATTAATTTCTTCAGGCAAGACACGCACATTGGCAGGTAGTCTGAAATCAATTAATTTGGCAGCACCAACAGCCTCTTGCGGACTGCTCATCAAACCATAAGTCAGCATATAACGGATCTGATTATTATCATCAAGATAGCGAAAGTACGAAAACTTCTCACGGTCTTCACGGCCCTCTAAATAACTGACAATCACCTCGTTTTCCGCAACATTCATCACCTGCACGGTCCATTTTCCTTTATTAGCCAACAGATAACGCTTGTCTTTAAACTCATCAGGATAACTGCGTAAATCACGAACCGTCGTATCAAAACTGATCGGCTGCACATCAGTGTCTAGCTCATGTAGCGATTCGATGGCCAACGGCTGCTCAAGTTCGGCACTTAATGTTTGCGGAGCTGATATCGGGGCATTTTCAATCTTGGCACCCATCGCTGGTGTTTGACTAAACATCCAGACCAAAGCGGTGGCAACGCCCAATACTAGGGTCACTAACAACCAAATCAGTGCTTGACGACGATATGACTGACCAGGGGTGCGAGTCGACGAGCTAGATGCTGCCATGAGGAGATCCTTGGTGAAATATAGTTAAACGCTTTAAATCTGTGCTCATACCAATACGGTGACAATCAATAAATTTGACGTTCTCATGAGCTATGTTGTGACAAGACATCAGTGAGAAGCTCGGCATCAAAATCATTGGTCAACACAGCTTCACCTATTGATTTTAGCAAAATAAGGCGGATTTGTCCGTGTTTCACTTTTTTATCATGACCCATCAAGTCTAAAGCCGTTTGTACGTCAATATTAGGCGGGGTAATAGGCAAATTGGCCAATGTCAAAACGCGCTTAACACGAGCCACGTCCTCATTCGTTAACCAGCCTAGTTTTTGTGACAGCTCAGCCGCTTGTACCATGCCAGCGGCAACGGCCTCACCATGCAGCCAATTACCATAGCCTTCATGGGTTTCGATCACATGACCAAAAGTGTGGCCGAAGTTCAATAACGCACGCACACCCGACTCTCTTTCATCTTGGGCGACGACATCGGCTTTGTACTGACAGCAACGTTTTACCGCCTCGCCAAGTACCGCCAAATCTAAAGCCATCATCGCCGGTAAATTGTGCTCAAGCCACGTCAAAAAATCCGCATCCATGATAAGAGCATATTTAATGACTTCAGCAAGGCCTGCCGAAAGCTCACGCGCTGGTAGGGTTTTTAGCGTACTCATCTCAGCAAGTACTATTTGCGGCTGCCAAAAAGCCCCAATCATATTTTTGCCTTGGGCATGATTGATGCCTGTTTTGCCACCAACGCTTGAATCCACTTGCGACAATAACGTGGTTGGAATTTGGATAAAATTCACTCCGCGCATAAAGCTGGCAGCTGCAAAGCCTGTCATATCACCAATCACGCCGCCACCAAGTGCGATAAGCGTAACATCACGATTGAAATGCTCAGCCATTAGGGCATCATAAATTTGGTCAATACTCGTCTGGTTCTTATATTGCTCACCATCTGGTAACACACAGACCTTTACCGTAAATTGCTGTGCTAGCTCATCTTCTAACGATTTTAAGTATAAAGGTGCCACAATATCATTGGTGACAATCAATACTTGGCGACCGCTAATATAAGGTGCGACTTGCTTCGCCATACTGCTAGCTTCTGTCGCAGATTTTTCAGTAATGATGATTGGATAATCATGGCTTTGTGTGTGTACCGTTAAGCCATCATGAAACAGTGCCGTTGCCATGAAAGTCTCCCTGAGCATTTTTAGTGAAGTTACATTAGCTGAGTATCGTTATACATCTAGAGCGTGTCCTCAATTTAATCGATAGCGATCTAAATAGGTTAAAAATGAGGACACGCCATAGTCTATTATTTTTTATCTTCAATCTTCTTTAGAGTCTGGTGTTATAGAAGGCGCGCAACACAAGGATTCGAGCTGCTGTAATAATTGATTGACCATATGGCGAGGATACGTATGACCAGTAGGCATAATGATATGTGCCACTTGCCGGTATAATGGATCGCGCTTACTGTATAAATCTTGCAATATTTTTCTGGGGTTGGGCTGTTGTAGTAAAGGTCGCGACTTATCTTTGGCAGTGCGGGCCATTTGCACATCAACTGGTGCATTGAGATAAACCACGATACCACGCTGCTTAAGAAATTCACGATTTTCAGCAGCCATGACAGCACCACCACCCGTTGCCAAGACAATCTGCTTTTGCTGGCTCAGCTCATCAATGGCACGTGTCTCACGTTCACGAAAGCCCGCTTCGCCTTCTTTAGCGAATATCCAAGCAATATCAGCACCGGTTTGCGACTCGATATACCAATCGCTATCTACGAATGTCCGCCCTAACTGCTTGGCAAGCAGTCGGCCAATTGTGGTCTTCCCCGCTCCCATCGGCCCCACTAAAAATACCGACGGTAATTCCTCCACCATAACACTCACTCAGCTAAATTAGGTATGATACAACGTCATTGATATTCTGGCTAGTAATGAGCAGTGATTATTATGAGTAAAATCCACGCACGCACAAAAACTTACCCATAAAAAAAGCAAGCACTAGTGCTTGCTTTTTTTGATTTATAACCGATAACACGATTATTAATTTAAACGGCTCACACCATCGTTGATCAGCTTTGGCGTGACAAATATCAGTAGCTCTTCTTTAGAGTTACTACGTACGTCCTTACGGAAAGCTCGGCCAACATAAGGCAAGTCTCCTAAGAAAGGCACTTTAGACACCTCATTAGTGGTACGATTTTTAAAGACCCCGCCTAGTACGATGGTTTGACCATCTTCAACGATGACATTGGTCGAGATTGAATCTTCGGCGATTGCTACCTGATTATTGATAATCGTTGGCGTGCCATTGGTAATAACAAGTTGCAAGCCAATTTTACCGTCTGGTGTAATGTTTGGCGTCGCTTCTAAGCTGAGTGCCGCTTCTTTAAAGCTGGTCGTGGTTGCACCACTGGCAGATGCTTCTTGGTAAGGAATCTGCGTACCCGATGATACTTTGGCTGTTTGTTTGTCCGCTGTCAAAATCTTTGGTGTTGAAATGACCTCACCGCGATTGTCAGCTTGCAGTGCTGACAACTCAAGATCCAGCATCACATCCGACATACTTAACAAGCCAAAAGCGATACTACCCGCTGGATTGGCAACGCCTAAATCAACGTTTAAGTTATCGGGACGGCTGATATCATAGGAAGGATAAGAAACCGTTTGACCATTGACAGTCGTCGTTTCAATATCAAAATCCTTAAGATCTGCCAAAGTCTGATTACTACCGCCGACCAATAGGCTACGGTTATTCGCTGCGCCATTCGATAGGATACCCCAACGAACGCCAATCTCTTTACTAAAGCTATCAGTCGCACTAACGATACGCGCTTCAATCATTACTTGACGGACCGGAATATCAATTTTGCTGATTAGATTGTGGATATTTTCGATACTATCCGCGACATCTTTGATAATCAGAGTATTGGTACGCTCATCAACCGTGACCGTTCCACGATTAGACAATAAGGTATTGTTGTCATTAGCATTTGAATTGCCAGTGTTGCTGCCACCAGATGAACCACTACCTTGCGAAATAAGGGTTAATACATCTTGCGCTTTTGCATAGCTTAAGCGAATGTATTCGGTACGCAGTGGCGCATAAGATTCAACTGCTTGCTGCGCTTCAAGCTCACGCGCTTCTTGTTCAGCAAGTTCTGTAGATGGCGCGACTAAAATCACATTGCCATTCTCGCGTTTGCCCAGATTTTTACTTTTTAGAATAATATCAAGCGCTTGATCCCAAGGCACATTGATCAGACGCAAGGTAATGTTACCCGCCACCGAATCACTAGCGACGATATTCATATCAGTAAACTGCGCTAAAATATCTAAGACGCTACGGATTTCAACATCTTGAAATTCCATGGATAGCGCTTCGCCACTGTACACCCTCTCTTCCAGTGTTGGCTCTCGTAGCAGCTCAGGTTTACTTATACTGATATTTAGCTGGTTACCCGACTGATATGCTTGATACTCATAATCTTCAGTCATATTAATGGTGATAACCCCATTTTGACCTTGGTTTTTGGTATCGATACTACTAACGAGACCACTATTAATATTCAATCGACGCAATAAGTTTCTCGGTACCGTGCTGCCAGTTAGGCGTACGACCAGTTTATTACCTTGGCGCTGTACATCAACCGGAATCGCTTCGTTGGCAAGCGCAACACTGACGTTGCCACCGCCGTTACTCCCTGCCGAAAAATTCACCGCCGTTAAGCCATCATAGCTATACTGCTTACTAACTTGAGAGGCAGCAAGCTGTGGATTTAATAGCGGATTGACTCGTACTACCATTGTATCCTTCGGCACTTGGTTATTCACCACGGTCGTGCTAGTTGCGACTGTTCTCACTGAAGTGACAGGCACGCTACTGGTGTCTACAATCGGTGTGACCACTGCCGTCGTGGTAATGCCGCTATTATTATTGAGTACGTCTTGAATCGGGTCATTGGTGATGACTGGGCGACTGGGATCGGTAAGGGTCAACAGCAGATCATTGCCATCAATCGCTGTCGTATAGTTGCCCGCTTGTTTAAGCCCAACGATCAGACGCGTCGTATTGTCGCTGCTTAGCGTCGTGACATCATTTACCATACCAATATTGTATTCGTTAAAGCGACTGGCAAGTCCGTTTTGCACCTGTTCAAAATCCAACACCAGACGGCTAGGATCATCGAGCTGGTAAGCAGCAGGTAATACTGGCAAGCCTACAAAGCCTAAACGCATTTGTGTCACTGCTGGTGCAGTCTGTACCACAGAGACATTATTAATGCGCTGGGCGGCATGGGCGCTGCTACTAACTGCTACCATGCTGATTGCCAATGCAGAAATGGCAAAAGCAGAAGAGACGCGGTTGCTCATCATCATTACCTTGTTATTGCGTACTGTCATTATTTATTCCTCAAAAAATCTGCCGACTTAACTTATAGGGGAGACCAGCGACTGGGGTTTTTCAATAAACCCGGCGCGACTGTCTGGCACAATTTCAATCAAATTAATCTGGGTCGGCGTGATTTCAACAATACGGCCGTCATTTAATCCAAGATAATCACCTACTCTCACACTAGCAACCGAACCATCAGGACGCTGTACAAGTGCATACTGCTGACCTTCTGGCGAAATTACGACGCCACGAAAAGTCAGCTGTGAGAGCTCATATTGCTCAAGCGGTTCTTTTACTCTGGTGATATCAGGGCGCACGCCATCGATAGAGGTGCTAGGACCTTGTACATTGACTAAGCTTGGCGGCAAAAACGGGCTGCGCTGCGTACTGGCACTATAGACAAAATCTTCTACCAGCTCAGCTTTTGGCGGCGGCTCGATAGGCTGAGCGGGCTGATTGCGAATATCGGTCATCGCCTTTTCTGCCATACCAATACGATCACTACAACCTGTGATTGATAAAGCAGCGGCGCTTAAAATCAGCAGCATGGGCAGTTTTTTGATATTCATTAGTTGCCTCCTGCAGCATCGGTCGTAGCGGCATCAGTAGCAACAGCCTCTTCACCTTCAGGCGCCGCTTCTTTTGAGCGATACGTTTTGGTTTGTAATACCAAATTTAGCTCCGGCAACACATCTAAAGTAGGCTGTGGATTACTGACTTCAAAATCGTGCATCGTAATGATGCGTGGTAAGGCGGCAAGACCACTGATAAAGCTACCAAACTGATGATATTCCCCTAACGCTGCAATGCGAATAGGCTGCTCGATAAAGAATTCATTTTCAATCTCAGGCTCTACAGAAATATCTTGGAAGCGTATATTACTGCCAACACCCGTCATGTTAATACCCTCTACCAGCTCTGACACACGGGTGTCTTTTGGTAATTGGTCAAGTAAGGTGTTGAATTCCGTCTCCATCTGGACAACCTGTGCTTGATAAGTTTTTAAGTGACGTGCACGTGATTCTTTTTCACGGTAACTATCAAGTAAAGTTTGCTGCTGACTTTCTGCCGCAGTAATCTCATCAATCTTGCTGCTAATCGGTAATGCCCACGATAGCGCCGCTATCAGTGCAATGATAAATCCAATGACCGTTATCTTTACCGGAACTGGCCAGCTGCCGTAGTTTTCAGAATCCAAAGACTCAAAACTGCGGCGAAACTCATTCAAGTCAAACTGTTTTTTAGGATTGACAGCGCTCTTTTTAGTCTTGATTAGGCTTTTTTTACGGCTCAGCTTCATAACTCACCTCCCAGCCCAGTACTACCATCAGCATCAACGGCTACAGCAGTCTCTGATTGCACCTTGGTCGTTACGACAAACTGTACGTAACTGTCCTCAGGATAAACGGGACGTGGCTGTCCATCAGTTGTTACCGGCTCATTAAGCGCAGGCGCTGGTGTATACGCGCTAATATTTTGCTGAATATTGCTGACCGCTGAGTTGCCCATCCATTTGCTACTATCAAGGTTACGAATCAAACTTGATACGATATTTGGATTGTCCGCAAGACCCGTCAAAGTAAGGATATCGCCTTCGCGCTTTAAGTTATTTAGATAAAGCGCAGGCGGAATGGCTTTGGCCAAATCATCCCATAGACGTACAGGCACAGGTCGTCGACCTTGCAAATCTTGAATCACCTGCATGCGAGAGATAATATCTTCACGGCGTTGCTCTAGGCTATCAATTTCGATCAATGCTTTGTCTAAGCGAGCGTTCTCTTGCTCAATCAGTACATTCGCATTGCGTTGTTCATCAAGCTCATTATTAAAATAGCTCCATGAAGCGAACGCTGCTAGTAAGGCAAATAAAGTTACCGCCACTACTAAAGTAAGAAATTCTTTATTGCGACGCGCGCGTTCTTCTTGCCGCCAGGGCAGTAGGTTAATACGAGCCATTAGTCGAAGCTCCTTAACGCAAGACCGCACGCGGCCATTAAACTCGGGGCATCCATGACCAGTTGCTCATTATCAATGTGCGGCGCAATAGTCATGTTGGTGAAAGGATTGGCAATACTAACCGTCACACCCAGTTTTTGTTGCGCCATACCGGCCAGACCTGCAATAGAGCTACTACCGCCTGCCAGTACGATATGATCGATACTGCTGTACTGGCTCGAGGAAAAATAAAACTGTAGAGAGCGAGTGACTTGTTGGATAGTATTTTCTATAAAAGGGGTCAATACATCTGGATAGTAATCATCAGGCAAGGTACCTGCACGTTTACTAATATTTGCTTCTTCAGCTGATAGTCCATAGCGATTTTGTATCGCCTCTGTGAGCTGAGAGCCACCAAATAACTGTTCACGGCTATATATAAATTCGCCATTTTTGGCGATATATAGTGTGGTTTGGTTGTGTCCGATATCGACCAAGGCGACAATCTCTGGCATATTTGGCAAGTTATCTGCCATCAAACCGAACGCACGTTCAATGGCATGTGTTTCAATATCCATCACTTTAGTTTGCAAGCCACCAAAGGTTAAAGCATCAACTCTTTGGTCGACATTTTCCGAGCGCGAGGCAGCAAGCAACACTTGTACCATCTCGTCATTTACTAAAGAAGGGCCCAATACTTCAAAATCCAGATTGACATCTTCTAAAGGATAAGGCACATATTGATCGGCATCCAGACGGATTTGCGCTTCGCGCTCAATATCGCTTAGCACCATATCCATATCAATGATTTTGGTGATCACTGCTGAGCCTGAGACGGCGGCGGCGGCATCGCTGCCCGCTACCTGACAGCGTCGCGCCAAGCCAGCTATAATATTACCCACTGCCTCAGTATCTACAAGAAGTTTGTCAACGACTACGCCTTCCGGTAGTCTTTCAATACCATAGGATTTTAGATGAAACATCCCTTGTTGGCGCTGTATGTCAACCAATTTGACCGAAGTAGCACAGATATCTATGCCAATCAAATGTCGACTTTTGGAAGTAAATAGCCTCACAAACTCTATACCTTATATTAAGTGTACAATCTGATAGTGATTTGTAATATTTTAGTACAATACTTTACTTAACAGATAGATTCAAGCATTTAAATAAGTTATTAAGGTGAACTTACACATTTATTATGACCTCCCTATTTTGTTCAAGGTATAATAGCTTATTTGTTGCAAATTTTAATTGATAAGTCTCATTATGGCTAAAAAAAATGCTACCGTTCGTCTCATTCGCTTTTTGGTGGGGCTTTTCATTGCCTGTTTGGCGCTCGCCGTTATCTTAGCGCTTGCCGTGCCTATTGGTTTTTATGGGATGGCGATGTATCTATCACCCACCTTGCCTAGTACCCAAGAAATCAAAACTGCCAATTTAGAGATGCCATTACAGATCTATAGCCGAGATGACAAATTAATCGGTCAGTATGGTAATCGTCTCTCCCTACCTGTTACTTTTGATGACATTCCTAAAGATCTCACCCATGCTTTTTTAGCCGCAGAAGACGCGGCCTTTTTCCAGCATAGTGGTATTAGCATTAAAGGTCTTGGTCGCGCGGTGACTGAAGTGGTGACTGACGATGACAGCCAAACTGGTGGCTCTACCATCACCATGCAGGTTGCCAAAAATTACTTTTTAAGTCCCGAACGTACCTTAAATCGTAAATTGACGGAATTGTTTTTGGCTCGTAAGATTGAAGACGAACTCAGTAAAAATGATATCTTGACTCTCTATGTTAATAAAATTTACCTCGGTGAAGGGGCTTATGGCATTCGTGCCGCTGCCAAAAAATATTATAGTAAATCGTTAGAAAACCTGAATATTGCTGAGATGGCAATGTTAGCAGGTCTGCCAAAAGCCCCTTCTAAATATAACCCTGTTGCCAATCCTAGCCGCGCCCTTACTCGCCGTAACTGGATCATTGGCCGTATGCTTGAGCTGGGCTATATCAATAAAGCGCAACACGACGAAGCGGTAAACTCTCCGGTAGCTATCAATTTATACCAAGAAAAGCTAGACGTTAATATGCCTTATTTGGCAGAAATGACACGCTCTACCTTAGTTGATCGCTATGGTGAGCAAGTGATGCATAGTGGATGGCGGGTACGCCTTACGGTTGATAGCAAAGCACAAACAGATGCGGAAGCGGCGGTACTGACAGGTTTGGTGGCTTACGAACATCGTCATGGTTGGCGCGGTGCGGAAGCAAATGATGAACCGCTAGAAAATTTCCGTCGTTATAGTAATATGACTCCTGCCAAAGTCACCAAAGTGAATGCCCGCAGTTTTGAGGCGACAATGCCCTCTGGTGAGAATGTGACTGTCGGTTGGTCTGGGATGAGCTGGGCACGCAAGTATATTTCTGCTAATCGTATCGGTTACTTTCCTGACAATGCTCGCCAAATTGTCAATAAAAACGATATCATTCGTTTGATACCGACCGCGAATGGTAATTGGCAGTTGGGACAAATCCCTAAAATACAAGGAAGTCTGGTCTCCTTGAATCCCGAAACTGGAGCGGTTAATGCCTTGGTTGGTGGTTTTGACTTTAACCACAGTAAGTTCAACCGTGCTCTACAAGGCTGGCGTCAACCAGGCTCCATCATTAAACCGCTTGTCTATACCGCTGCCCTAGAAAAAGGCTATCGCCCAGATAGCATTGTCTCGGATCGACCGATTCAAGTAGGTGATTGGAAACCGAAAAATTCTGATCAACGATTCTTAGGTGACATCACTTTACGTCGTGGCTTGTATTTATCGCGTAACTTAGTCTCTATTCGCTTATTACAGGCTATTGGTATCTCCGATGCCCGCAATCTATTGGACGAATTCGGTCTTGATAAAGAAAAGCTACCGACGACTTTATCGTTAGCGCTAGGCACAGGACAGGCTACACCATTACAGATGGCAACAGCTTATGCCACGTTTGCAAATGGTGGTCACCGTGTTCAGCCTTACTTTATAGAACAAATCTACAACTACGACAACAAATTGTTGTTCCAAGCCAATCCGCAGCAAGCTTGTGCTGTATGCTTTAACGAACAACTTGAAAATCTCAATAAAAAGCTTATCGTAGATTATGAGGCAAAAATAGAAAAAGAGAATGCAGCGCTTGCTGCTAAAAAAGAGGAAAAAGCCAACGCTAAAGACAAAGCAGCAGAGAATAAATCAGCTGCTGACCTCAATGCAGAAAATAGCGACAATACGGCAAAAGATAACGAGGCGCTTGATTTAAATATTTATGATGGGAGTCCAGCCTCAGATCGTTTGAAAGCACCTGTCGTGCAGTACATTACTGCCACGCAAGCACCGCGTATTTTGAAGCCAAGGGTAGCTTATGATATGGCTGATATCTTGCGTGATGTCGTGCAGCGTGGTACAGCTGTACGAGCAAAAGCGTTGGGACGTAATGATATTGGTGGTAAAACTGGTACAACCAACGATGCGAAAGACGCATGGTTTGCAGGGTTTCATCCTACTAACACTACTGTCGTATGGATGGGTTTTGATCAACCATCAACTATGGGTCGCCGTGAGTATGGTGGCGTGGCAGCGCTGCCTGTATGGATGGACTTTATGAGAGCGCAGCTTAAAGATGCGCCTAATCAATGGGTGTCTGTTAACAACCGTGCCAAATCTAAGAAACAGATGCAACAAATCATAGAGATGACAGATGATGGCACTGTTGACAGCGAAGATGATGGTATCGATACTAGCACGTCAGCCAAACCCGTCAAGACCAAAGCACAGCAACGTAAGCCTTTAGAACCTGAGCGTTCGCCCGTGTCACAGCCAAGCAATAATAACGCCGATAGCGTGCCACAAAACCCCTTAACGGTCACCCCTGTCGAACGTATGCCGCCCATGCCAGAGTAAATACTTTGCGAGGGTAACGGCTACTTAGCATTAAAGGGCTGGTTCAGTAATCACTGAACCAGCCCTTTTTTATTTTAGAACTATAATCTTAAAGACCTGCTTATAAAATCAGTTAAGTCCTACCCTGCTAAAACTCAACCATGCCAGCACGCAACTGCTCAATCAGCTCTAAAAGCTGCTGCCGCCACTCACGTATGGTCGCCTCATCTGGCAACCATTGATTCGATAAAGTGACAACGTTAACGATAAGATCTTTTGGTTCTATCTCAACCATATTAGTATTTTCAGCCACCGAATTATCTGGCAGTACCGCATACAGGCAACGTTGATAAGCGCGCTCTACATTGGCAAGAAAGCCTTGTTCTTGTAACTGCTGCAAGCGTTGAATTTCAGGTGACACTTGAGTACGTTCGCTCAGTACTTGCTCGATATCTGACAAAGTAGGTGCCGTCATGTTTAAGCTATAAAAATGACCAAGCTCTTGGATAAAAGCTAAAAAACTGCCATACAAATGAAAAATAGCAGTTTCACAATGTGCTTGATATAACTGCTTATCGTTGGTACTTCCAGCCGCTTGGCAAGATAAACGACAAAAATACAGCTTTTGGTTGGTTCGATCTGCTTGATATTTAGCAACGCGCGTTTTGCCTGCCATGCTTTGATTATCCTTATATTGGGAGTTCAGTATTCATAAAAAATAAGCTACTTTTCAGTTTACTATTTTTTGAAACAGATTTCTAAGAGAATTGTCTTTCATTATATGTACTTTCAATCATTCATTTTTATCTGTTTTTTCAGCGCATAAAAAAGCCAGCAACTTAGGCTGGCTTTTTTATTAAGTTAACAATGAATCAAAGATGTCTAATACTATTAGTTATCTTGGTTCAGCTCTTGTGCAAAGGCTTCATCAAAGCTAGCAAAGTCTTTACTATCAGTGCTAGCAGTCATATCAAACGCTGCATTGAGATCTTTGTCTTGTAGCTTTTGATCCGCTTTCTCTTTACGGGCTTTATGATAAGCAAGACCAGTACCAGCTGGAATCAAGCGACCAACGACGACGTTTTCTTTCAGACCACGTAGTTCATCGACTTTACCAGTCACAGCAGCAGCAGTTAGAACACGAGTCGTTTCCTGGAACGACGCTGCTGAGATAAAGCTTTCAGTTGCCAAGCTGGCTTTGGTGATACCTAGTAATTGACGCTCGAACTGTACTGGGAATTTATCTTCCGCTTCTAGTTTGGCATTCAACGCTTTGATATCAGCGTACTCGACCTGATCACCTTTGAAGTGACTTGAATCGCCGCCATCGGTAATTTCAACTTTGCGCAGCATCTGACGAATAATAACTTCGATGTGCTTATCGTTGATTTTTACACCCTGCAGACGATAAACGTCCTGTACTTCGTTAACGATATAATCGGCAAGTGCCGTTTGACCTTTTAGGCGCAAGATATCGTGTGGGTTCTGTGGACCATCAGCGATCACTTCACCACGGGCAACTGTCTCATTTTCAAAGACGTTAATTTGACGCCATTTCGGGATCAGCTCTTCATGTACTTCACCATCTTCATTGGTGATAATAAAGCGGTTTTTACCTTTAGTCTCTTTACCGAAGCTAACCACACCTGACATTTCTGCCATGATGGCATGATCTTTCGGGCGACGTGCTTCAAACAAATCAGCAACACGTGGTAGACCACCGGTAATATCTTTCGTACCAGAAGAAGCTTGTGGTACACGGCCTAGGATCGAACCTGCTGCTACTTTTTCACCATCGCTCACACGAATGATGGTTTCGGCTGGTAAGAAGTAAACCACTTCTTTGCCTTCGTCTGTGTTCAAGATAATAGCAGGACGTAAGTCTTTTGCTGAGCTTGAACGGTCACGAGTAGCAAGAATCTCAAACGAGCTCATACCAGTCGCGTCATCAACCTTCACAGTCGCTGTCAAGCCATCAGTGATGTCACTGAAACGTGCTGTACCAGCAAATTCTGTGATGATAGGATGCGTGTGCGGATCCCATTTAGCGATGGTCTGGCCGCCTTCGACCTGATCTTCATCTTTCACAAGTACGCTTGAACCGTAAGGAACTTTATAGCGTTCACGCTCACGACCAAGCTCATCAGTCAATGCAATTTCAGCAGAACGCGATACGATGACTAAGTGACCGTCGGTATGTTGAACCGTTTTCATGTTTTCGAAATGCGCTTGACCAGCATTACGTACAGAGATGCTGTTGTCTACAGAGGCTGAGCTTGCTGCCCCGCCCACGTGGAACGTACGCATGGTTAACTGAGTACCCGGCTCACCGATAGACTGTGCCGCCATAACACCGACTGATTCGCCGATATTTACTTTATGGCCACGAGCAAGATCACGACCATAGCACTGTGAACAAACACCGTG
Source organism: Psychrobacter sp. PAMC 21119 (assembly GCF_000247495.1). NCBI lineage: Bacteria > Pseudomonadati > Pseudomonadota > Gammaproteobacteria > Moraxellales > Moraxellaceae > Psychrobacter > Psychrobacter sp. PAMC 21119. Next base: position 122,816 of record NZ_AHVZ01000040.1, read on the forward strand.
CTCAACATTACAAGTAATAACTGAACGTACCCAGATATCATCGATAGCATTTTCGTCAAGCACATTGACCCAATGCTCATCGATCAACGTACCCGCTGGAATCAATATCTTATCAGCGTCATCATTATAAGTAACATCACGAGCGGTTACACGACCAAGTACTAGCTCACCCAACTTCTCAATGATTTCGCCACCTTGAATATGTGGTTTCATGAGCAAGCCTTGCTCGGTACCACAGTCATCACTGGTGATAACCAAATCTTGTGCAACATCAACCAAACGACGAGTCAAATAACCCGAGTTAGCGGTTTTCAATGCCGTATCTGCTAGACCTTTACGTGCACCATGCGTAGAGATAAAGTACTGTAGTACCGTCAAACCTTCGCGGAAGTTGGCTTTAATCGGTGTCTCAATGATTGAACCATCTGGTTTCGCCATCAGGCCACGCATACCAGCCAACTGACGAATCTGTGCCGCACTACCACGAGCACCAGAATCTGACATGATAAAAATAGAGTTAAATGACTTCTGCTCTTCTTCTTCACCTTGCGCGTTGATGACTTTATCAGTCGCCAAGTTATCCATCATAGCTTTAGCGACTTTGTCATTGGTACGTGACCAGATGTCGACCACTTTGTTATAACGCTCACCAGCCGTCACAAAACCTTGCTCAAACTGATCTTCAATCTCGCGCACTTCGCCTTCAGCAACTTCGATGATTTGCTTTTTGCTCGGTGGAATAACCATGTCATCCAAACCGATAGACACACCAGACAGCGTTGCTTGTGCAAAACCTAGGTACATCAATTGGTCAGCAAACATAACACTGTCTTTAACGCCTACTTTACGATAGCAAGAGTTGATCAAGCGTGAGATGTTTTTCTTCGTCATCTCTTGGTTACATTCATCAAACGTCATACCTTTAGGCATGATGTTCCAAATAAGTAGACGACCAGCAACCGTATCTTTGATACTGATTTCTTTGGTCTCGTTGCCTTCTTCATCGAAATGCGTTTCAGTCACACGAACTTTAATTTTCGCGTTTACATGCAAATCGTTTGAGCCAATCGCGCGCAATGCTTCATTGACGGTGGCAAAGATCATGCCTTCGCCTTTAGCATTCACTGATGAGCGGCTAATGTAGTACAAACCCAATACCACATCCTGTGACGGTACGATGATTGGATCACCGTTCGCAGGTGACAAGATGTTGTTGGTCGACATCATCAAAGCACGTGACTCAAGCTGAGCTTCTAGCGTCAATGGCACGTGAACGGCCATTTGGTCACCATCAAAATCGGCGTTGAATGCAGTACATACGAGCGGGTGCAATTGAATTGCTTTACCTTCGATTAGTACTGGCTCGAACGCTTGTAGACCCAAACGGTGAAGCGTCGGTGCACGGTTAAGAAGCACTGGATGCTCACGGATAACCATGGCCAGCATGTCCCACACTTGCGGCTCTTCACGCTCAACCATCTTTTTGGCAGCTTTAATCGTCGTTGCCAAACCATGAGATAACAGTTTGTTATAAGTAAATGGCTTAAATAACTCAAGCGCCATTTTCTTTGGTAGACCACACTGGTGTAGACGTAGGGTTGGACCTACAACGATTACCGAACGACCAGAATAATCGACACGCTTACCAAGTAAGTTTTGACGGAAACGACCTTGCTTACCTTTGATCATATCTGCCAAAGATTTCAATGGACGCTTATTACTACCTGTAATTGCACGACCGCGACGACCGTTATCTAGCAACGCATCGACTGACTCTTGCAACATACGTTTTTCGTTACGTACGATGATATCAGGGGCGCTCAGCTCAAGCAGGCGCTTAAGACGGTTATTACGGTTGATAACGCGGCGATACAAATCGTTTAGATCTGAAGTCGCAAAACGACCACCTTCTAGTGGTACTAAAGGACGTAAATCTGGTGGTAATACTGGCAAGATGGTCATGACCATCCATTCAGGTTTGTTATTAGAATCACGGAATGCTTCTAATAGTTTAAGACGCTTAGACATCTTTTTAAGCTTAGTTTCAGAACCCGTTTGCGGAATCGCTTCACGCAGCTCATCGATTTCTAAATCTAAGTCGATATCTTTTAGCAGGTCTTGTACCGCTTCTGCACCCATCTTGGCAGTGAATTCGTCGCCAAACTCTTCAAGCGCTCGGTAGTAATCTTCATCGTCAAGCAATTGGTACTTCTCTAAAGAAGTTAAACCCGGCTCAGTAACGATATAGCTTTCAAAATATAGAACGCGCTCAATATCACGTAGCGTCATGTCTAGCAAGAGACCGATGCGGCTTGGTAATGATTTTAAGAACCAAATGTGCGCCACAGGACTGGCTAGGTCGATATGACCCATGCGATCGCGACGGACTTTAGCAGTAGTGACTTCAACGCCACATTTTTCACAGATAACGCCTTGGAATTTACGGCGTTTGTACTTACCACATAGACATTCAAAATCTTTTACTGGGCCAAAAATTTTGGCACAAAAAAGACCATCACGCTCAGGCTTAAACGTACGATAGTTAATGGTTTCAGGTTTTTTCACTTCACCATGCGACCATGACTTGATTACGTCAGGTGAGGCTAAGGTAATTTGGATGCTATCAAACTCTTGATTACCGTTGCCGGTAGGGCTTTGCATGATATCGAGTAAATCTTTCAAGTTGCTTCTCCGTTATCTTTATAATCATCTGACAGCGTACTATTAACGCGGATAAGATGAATGAAGGCAATGAATAGGGTTGAGATAAATGGCTAAAAGCAGCAGCAATTTAGCATACTGCTTTTAGCTAACCACTAAGGTTAATAACTGACTGTAATAATCTTAATTCAGTCAGCCAGCCATTCTTAATGGGTTTGTTTTAACTCAATGTTAATACCCAATGATTTGATTTCTTTGGTCAAGACGTTAAACGATTCAGGCATACCTGGATCCATATATTGCTCACCATCGACGATGTTTTTATACATACGGGTACGGCCTTCAACATCATCCGATTTCACTGTCAACATCTCTTGCAGCGTGTAAGTCGCGCCGTAAGCTTCTAGTGCCCATACTTCCATCTCACCGAAGCGCTGACCACCAAACTGCGCTTTACCACCAAGTGGCTGCTGCGTCACTAGTGAATAAGAACCGGTTGAACGTGCATGCATTTTGTCATCAACCAAATGGTTAAGCTTGAGCATATACATGTAGCCGACGGTTACTTGACGATCAAACTTCTGACCCGTACGACCATCATACAACGTCTGCTGACCGTTTCTGGCTAGACCAGCAAGCTCTAACAAGTCTTTGACTTGATGCTCATGCGCACCATCAAATACTGCCGTGCCCATCGGTACACCGCCACGCAAGTTGTCTGATAGCGCCATGATGTCGTCATCACTCAAGCTATCTAGATCAACTTGTTCACCGCCTACTTTGTTATAGATTTGGTCTAAGAAATCACGTAAGTCTTTGATCGCGGCTTGTGCTTTAAGCATACCATCGATTTTCTCGCCCAAACCTTTTGCTGCCATACCCAAATGCGTCTCTAGCACCTGACCGATGTTCATACGAGACGGAACACCTAGTGGGTTCAGTACGATGTCAACGGTATTACCATTTTCGTCATAAGGCATGTCTTCAACCGGCATAATGCGCGATACAACACCTTTATTACCATGACGACCAGCCATCTTATCACCAGGCTGAATACGACGCTTAACCGCTAGATATACCTTAACGATTTTTTGTACGCCATGTTGTAAGTCATCACCAGCAGTCAATTTGCGTTTTTTCTCAGCAAACTTCACATCGATGTCTTTTTGCTTATCAACTAAGTAATCAGCGATTTGCGTCAGACGCTCAGAGATTTCTTCTTCAACTGGCTGAATATCAAGCAAAGTCTCAAGACTCATATCTTTCATATCAGCCAATGCCATCACTGTACCGGCTTTTAGACCTGAACCACCACTGACTTTTTGACCATCTAACAGATTACCAATACGACCACGAGCAGCTTCTTCAAAGATACGTAGCTCTTCTTTTAAATCTTTACGGTAGCTATCAAGCTGTGATTTTTCAATCGCTCTTGCACGCGCATCTTTTTCGACGCCATCACGGGTAAAGACTTGAACGTCAATAACCGTACCTTTGCTTGATGTTGGAACACGTAATGACGTGTCTTTAACATCAGCCGCTTTTTCACCAAAGATAGCCCGGAGGAGTTTCTCTTCTGGCGTTAGTTGTGTTTCACCTTTTGGCGTCACTTTACCAACTAAGATATCACCAGCGTCAACTTCAGCACCGATATAAACGATACCCGCTTCATCAAGGCTTGATAGAGCCGCTTCACCAACGTTTGGAATATCAGCAGTAATCTCTTCAGTACCTAGCTTGGTATCACGCGCCACACAGGTCAATTCTTGAATATGAATAGTGGTGAAACGATCTTCTTTAACCACTTTTTCAGATAACAAGATTGAATCTTCGAAGTTATAACCATTCCACGGCATAAATGCGATGCGAATGTTCTGACCCAATGCCAACTCGCCAAGATCCGTTGACGGACCATCAGCCAAGATATCACCCACAGCAATAGCATCGCCTTGGTTAACGATAATACGTTGGTTGATACAAGTGTTTTGGTTAGAACGCGTATATTTAACTAAGTTATAGATATCAATACCGGCTTCACCAGCAATCATCTCATCTTCATTTACACGAACCACAACACGTGAGGCATCAACGTCTTCGATCACACCGCCACGCTTAGCGATCACACAAACACCAGAGTCACGAGCAACGTGACGCTCCATACCCGTACCTACTAACGGCTTATCAGCACGTAGCGTAGGAACAGCCTGACGCTGCATGTTCGAACCCATCAAGGCACGGTTAGCATCATCATGCTCTAGGAACGGAATCAAACCTGCTGCGACCGATACGACCTGACTCGGTGACACATCCATATGCGTCACTTTTTCTGGCGGCATGCGAACGAATTCACCATAGCTACGCACACTGACCATTTCATCAGATAACGCGCCTTCTGCGGTTACTGGTGAATCAGCCTGTGCAATGACTGTACCTACTTCTTCAATCGCTGATAGATATTCAATAACATCTGTGACTTTACCATCAACCACACGGCGATAAGGCGTTTCTAAGAAGCCAAAGCTGTTGGTTTTTGCAAATGTTGCCAATGAGTTGATAAGACCAATGTTTGGACCTTCAGGAGTCTCAATTGGGCATACACGACCATAATGGGTATCATGTACGTCACGTACTTCAAAGCCTGCACGTTCACGAGTCAGACCACCGGGTCCTAATGCTGATACACGGCGCTTATGGGTAACTTCAGACAACGGGTTGTTCTGATCCATAAACTGTGACAACTGACTTGAACCAAAGAACTCTTTAACCGCAGCCGCAACAGGCTTTGAGTTAATCAAATCTTGTGGTGACAAGTTATCAGATTCCGCTGAGCTTAAACGCTCTTTAACTGCACGTTCAACACGCACTAGACCAACACGGAATTGGTTTTCTGCCATTTCACCAACCGAACGAATACGACGGTTACCTAGATGGTCAATATCATCGACTTCGCCGCGACCGTTACGAATTTCGATCAGCTCTTTTAGCACGTTAACGATATCAGCATTGGTCAATACGCTACGTTCGCGCTGGATATCTGGATCATCCGTGTTATCAAATTCTAAACCAAGACGACGGTTGAATTTCATACGACCAACATTTGATAGGTCATAACGATCAGCGTTAAAGAACATGCTATCAAATAGTTTTTCAGCAGTTTCGACCGTTGGTGGCTCACCTGGACGCATGACTTTATAGATTTCAATCAAGGCTTCTTCACGGCTTGAAGTACTGTCAGCACGTAACGTATCGGCAATATAACTGCCTTGATCGATATCATTGGTGAACAGAATGCTGAACTCTTTGATAGAGTCACTGGCTTCAAATGCGCTTAATTTAACCAATAATTCATGGTCAATTAATGTATTGGCTTTAGCGATGACTTCATCGTTAACGACGATGTCTTCGGCCAAAATACGCTCATATAAGTATTCATCAGGGATAGAGATTTTAGTCATACCCGCTTCTTCAAGCTGACGGATACGACGGGCATTGATACGTTTGCCCTGCTCTACGATAACGTCACCTTCAGGTGATACGATATCGAACTGAGCCATCTCGCCACGCAGACGATCTGCAACCAGATCAATCTCAAACTGCTCTTCACCTTTATAAACCGCTACTTTATCAAAGAAAAGATCTAAGATTTCAGAAGTTGTTAAACCAAGCGCACGTAGAATAATAGACGCCAGTAATTTACGACGACGGTCAATACGAGCAAAGACTAAGTCTTTTGCATCAAATTCAAAGTCAAGCCATGAACCACGGTAAGGGATGATACGGGCGTTATAAAGCACTTTACCACTTGAATGTGACTTGCCTTTATCATGATCAAAGAACACGCCAGGTGAGCGATGTAATTGCGATACGATAACACGCTCAGTACCATTGATAATAAAAGTACCGTTTTGGGTCATCAATGGGATTTCACCCATATAGACACTTTGCTCACGGATATCTTTGATTGCCGCTTTACTGTCTTTGTCTTTGCTGTCTTTATCTTTGATAATTAAGCGGATCTTGACACGCATTGGTGCTGCAAACGTTGAGCCACGTAAGATACACTCACGCTCATCAAACTCAGGATCGCCCAAATAATATTCAACGAATTGTAACTCAGCATTACCAGAGTGACTCTCAATTGGGAAAATAGAGGAATACGCAGCTTGCAGGCCACTATTCTCACGAGCTTTTGGCTTTTTATGCTCTTGCAAAAATTGCTCGTAGGAATCTACTTGAATAGACAGTAAATAGGGAATGTCCATCACAGTGGGCAATTCAGCAAAACTTTTGCGAATACGCTTTTTTTCAGTATAAGAATATGCCATCGAGAGTCCTTACAGTAAACGTGGAAACAAATTGAAAGCGTGGCCAGCATGCATCAATACTATTTGATATTAATATTATGCAAACTTGGCAACGTAAACGATAATATAAAACGGGTGTTAATACTCAGCTAGTGACTGTTTATCCATTCGTACAGGTGATACATTGGTATGTGCTTCATCAGTGCGCCACTATGACACTATCATTTAATGTTACAACTGCATTTAATGTTGCAACTGCATTTAATGTTATAACTGCATTTAATCTTACAAATCAATCTAGTCTTATCATCGGTATCTAAGCCACTCTATATGATGGTTTAGACCGACAGTTTCAATATAAGCCAATCTACAATAAATTGATTTATAGGTTAATACTTACCAATACTCTTGAGAAGAAACAACTTCTATTAGGGTTATCCTAATCTACTTACCATCAAAACCAATGTCGTCGCTGATATATACCGTCTACGAGCCTACCTACTGACAGTAAAACCATGCTAAATGGATAACCTAAGATTAACAGCTTTTCAGAATTAATAATAATTGGGGTAACTATAACTTTTAGAATCAGTATAAACTATAGTGTTAATGGGAAAGCATGCAGACACAAAAAAATGCCAAACATCTATGGACGTTTAGCTGATATTAACTGATTTCAAAAACTGGTATGTGTGCTTGCACTGTGTTTATTTGCATAGCTATCGTCTGTCCTTTTGATGGGTATCCACCGTGTTGTTGCATACGTATGTTGGCAGACACAAAAGGTCAAGCTACGAATTATAATAAAAAAAAGCTGGCAATGCAAGGCATTACCAGCTTTTTTTGTACAACACTAAGATAAGCTCAGCTTATTTTAGTTCAACAGTTGCACCAGCTTCTTCAAGTTTCTTTTTCAACTCTTCAGCTTCAGCTTTGTTAACGCCTTCTTTGATTGGAGCTGGAGCGCTTTCAACCAAATCTTTCGCTTCTTTCAAGCCAAGACCAGTAGCTTCACGTACGGCTTTAATTACGCCAACTTTCTTCTCGCCAAAGCTGGCAAGAACTACGTCAAACTCGTCTTTTTCTTCAGCAGCAGCAGCAGCAGGGCCAGCAGCAGCAGGTGCAGCAGCAACAGCAGCTGTTACGCCGAATTTTTCTTCCATGTCGCTGATTAACTCAACGATATCCATTACTGACATTTCAGCGATTGCGTTTAACACATCATCTTTAGATAGTGCCATGAGAACTCTCCGTTATCTGATAAAATTTAATTGATTTTAATATCGCTTTGATTGTTTGCCAAATGTTCAAATAGTGTTGGCAATAAAGTACAATCAGCGATGTCAAAGTTACGTTAAAACAAGCAATTAAGCAGCTTCTTTTGCGTCTTTGATTGCCGCTACAGTGCGAACGAACTTGCCAGGAACAGCGTTCATAGTCTGGACAAGCTTGGTCACTGGTGCATTCATAGTAGCCATCAAGATAGAGATTGCTTCGTCGCGAGTTGGTAGCTTCGATACGCGCTCTAGCTCTTCTGGACCATAAACAACACCACCGACTGATACCAATTTGGTCTCTAAAGCTTTGTTATCTTTGCTAAAGTCGAAAACGACTCGAGCGGCAGATCCCAAATCTTCCATAGAGAAAGCCAAAAGTAGTGGACCAGTCATACGGTCTGACATGCTCTCAAACTTAGTGCCTTCAAAAGCGCGTTTTGCTAGGGTATTTTTTACCACTTTCAAAATCACGCCTTTCTCACGGGCTTGTTCGCGCAGCTTAGTAAGCTTTGCAACACCAATACCGTGATATTCGGCAGCTACTGCTGAGTAAGCATTAGCAGCAACTTCAGACACTTCAGCCACAACTTGTTGTTTTTGCTCTAGCGTTAATGCCATAAGTTGACTCCTTTAATCTTATCAATCCGCTCAGTATTCAATGCTCAACAACCTAAGTTCTCAATGATTGAACGACTGGCTTAGACTGACTTGATACGACACGTTATTTATAAATTCTATAAAAATAAAACCTACTCGTAACGACTGATTACGGCACCGTTATCAGAATGACATCAAGTGATAGATTGAACTATCGGCTCTTATCAACAACTGGGTGGATCACCGTCTGCGTAGGACAACTAAGATTTTCATCTGTGGTCGATTAAAAAAAGCAGCTTGTTATCATATTTAACCATTCGAAAATTGCTATCTATGACACTAAACCACTCTCTACCTACGGTCTTAGACAGCGTAGCATATGCTACGCTGACCTAATTTTTTAGAATTGGTTTGTACTCATTATTCAAAATATTTGAAGAGTGAATACTTAATTATTTAGCAGTGCGATAAGGAACAGCATCAATAGTGATGCCTGGACCCATAGTGCTAGACAAGGTGATTTTCTTAATGAAAGTACCTTTAGACGTAGCAGGTTTAGCACGTTTTAGATCTGTGATTAATGCTTCAGCATTTTGAATAACTTGCTCAGCAGTGAAACCAACTTGACCAATAGTAGTATGAATGATACCTGCTTTGTCTACACGATACTGTGCTTGACCAGCTTTAGCATTTTTCACAGCTTCAGCAACGTTAGGCGTTACTGTACCAACTTTTGGGTTAGGCATTAGGCCACGTGGGCCTAGGATAGTACCTAACTGACCAACAACACGCATTGCATCAGGAGCAGCAATAACGATATCAAAGTCCATGTTGCCAGCTTTGATTTGTTCTGCTAGGTCTTCAAAACCAACGATGTCAGCACCAGCTTCTTTGGCGGCTTCAGCAGCAGCACCTTGAGCAAATACAGCAACGCGTTTGGTTTTACCAGTACCAGCAGGTAGGTTGGTAGCGCCACGAACGACTTGATCAGATTTACGTGGGTCAACGCCCAAGTTTACTGCAATGTCGATAGACTCTTTGAATTTTAGTGCTGGCAAATCGTTTAAGATTTGAACCGCTTCTTCAATCGTGTATAACTTTTCGTTTTCTACACGCTCAGCGATTAACTTTTGACGCTTAGTAAGTTTACTCATTTACACACCCTCCACGGTAATACCCATTGAACGTGCAGTACCAGCGATGGTACGAACAGCAGCATCAAGATCAGCAGCAGTTAAATCTGCATCTTTAGTCTTAACGATATCTTCTAATTGTGCACGATCAACTTTACCGACTTTAGCGGTGTTTGGCGTACCAGAACCTTTAGCGATACCAGCAGCCTTACGTAGTAAGTATGCAGCCGGTGGCGACTTCATGATAAAGGTAAAAGACTTATCGCTATATACAGTGATCTCAGTAGGAATCGGTAGACCCGGCTCTTGGTTTGAGGTTGCAGCGTTAAATTCTTTACAGAATGCCATGATGTTCACGCCTTTTTGACCCAATGCTGGACCAATCGGTGGTGAAGGATTTGCTTTGCCTGCAGGCACTTGCAGTTTGATGTAACCATCAATCTTCTTAGCCATGATACTCTCCTAAATGGGTAATAGCGCCAAATCAACGTGGTATAAACCTTATTGACTAACAGCTCCCCGGTTGATGAATTTTTACGGGTTTAGTCTAGTTTCTCAACTTTACTAAACTCAAGCTCGACCTGAGTCGGTCGATTAAATACGTTTACCGTTAAATGTAGTTTAGACTTTTCATAATCCACTTTTTCAACCAACCCTTTAAAGTCAGTAAATGGACCATCGATAACCAACAACTCTTCGCCCGGCTCAAATAGAGTCTTAGGACGTGGGTCAGTTTCAGTCTGATTCAAACGGTTTAGAATACGATCTGCTTCTACTTGGGTAATTGGCGCTGGTGTTTCAGGTGTACCACCGATGAAACCCATAATACGTGGACAGTCTTTGACGATGTGCCAAGTATTGTCGTTCATTTCCATTTGGATCAATACATAGCCTGGAAAGAATTTACGCTCGCTTTTACGCTTTTTGCCGTCTTTCATTTCGACGACTTCTTCAGTAGGAACCAATACGTCACCGAATGATTCAGCGAAGTCACTACGATTAATACGATCAGTTAATGAACGCTGTACTTGCTTTTCATATCCTGAAAACGCTTGGACAATATACCAACGCATGTCACGCTCCTAATCGTTATAAGTAAATTTTGGGTTAATACTCACTAATACGTGCTATTAACCAATAAAGAGGCCAACGAACCAGTTGAAGAAATTATCTAATAACCAAACTAGAAATCCAACAATGGCAATCATCACAAGAACTTGCCAAGTATACTGAAAAGTCTCGTCTTTGCCTGGCCATGTCACGCGGCGTAATTCAACGGCAGCATCTTTTAACAATATTTTAAAAGCGCGACCCTGATGCGTTAATGCTAAACAGACTAAAGCAAATACAATAAGGGCAACGATAATACCAATACGTATCCAGACATCATTGGCAGGCTGCCAATAGCCAGGTAAATATTGATTAACTAACGTCGCCCCAATTAAAACTGCTGCGGCAAGTAGCCACAGAATCACATCTTTCATTGAGCCAGTTTTAGCAACTTCAACAGCCGTCGTTTGATTGCCTGCTGAGATGTGCTGACCTTTAGACAGCATTCCACCAGCACCCGCCTTGGCATCAGATAACTTATTCTCGAGGTTATCTTGATTATTGCTCATAAAGAACTCGCTTCGGAGATGGTGAGGTGTAACAAAGATGTGATAAGAAGATGGCAGGCGATGTAGGACTCGAACCTACAACCCTCGGTTTTGGAGACCGATGCTCTACCAATTGAGCCAATCGCCTATGGGTGTAAAGGACAGCATTATACAATATTGAGCATAAAATGCAAGCCTTTAGCGTTAAAATTGTATATTTTAGCTAATTTTTCTAATCAACAAACGCTCTTTTCATAAAAAACGCTTCGTAAGAAGCAGCATTAATATAACAAGGCAAGCGCTATATTACAATAGGAGACATAGCAGATATGGCATTCAATTTAAATCTCTCTAAGAATTCTAAAACAACCTTCTACTATCCAAAAAAAAGCCACCCTCAATAAAGAGAGCGGCTTTTTCATAACTAACTCATAAGCTCATTACTGAGACTGATAGATTAGTTCAATACATTAGCAACAACACCAGCGCCTACAGTACGGCCGCCTTCACGAATAGCGAAGCGAAGACCTTTGTCCATAGCGATTGGGTGGATAAGCTCTACGCCCATCTCAACGTTATCACCAGGCATAACCATTTCAGTACCATCTTGTAATTGGATTGCGCCAGTTACGTCAGTAGTACGGAAGTAGAACTGTGGACGATAGCCGTTTAGGAATGGTGTGTGACGACCACCCTCTTCTTTGCTCAACACATATACTTCAGCGTCAAACTTAGTGTGAGGCGTGATTGAACCTGGCTTAGCAAGTACTTGGCCACGTTGTACGTCTTCACGCTTAGTACCACGTAGTAGTACGCCACAGTTTTCGCCTGCACGACCTTCGTCAAGCAGTTTACGGAACATCTCTACACCAGTACAGGTGGTTTTTTGAGTGTCACGGATACCGACGATTTCGATTTCGTCACCAACTTTAACGATACCAGATTCAACACGGCCAGTTACAACTGTACCACGACCTGAGATTGAGAATACGTCTTCGATTGGCATTAGGAATGCTTTGTCGATGTCACGCTCTGGCTCTGGGATGTAGGTGTCAAGAACGTTTAGTAGTTCTACGACAGCTGGTTGACCATATTTTTCTTGTGAGCCTTTTAGGGCTTCAGTGGCTGAACCATGGATGATTGGGGTGTCATCACCTGGGAAGTCATAGTCGCTTAGTAATTCACGAACTTCCATTTCTACTAGTTCAAGCAATTCTTCGTCATCAACAACGTCGCACTTGTTCATGAATACGACGATGTACGGTACGCCAACCTGACGCGAAAGCAGGATGTGCTCACGTGTTTGTGGCATAGGGCCGTCAGTGGCTGATACTACTAGGATTGCGCCGTCCATCTGGGCTGCACCGGTGATCATGTTTTTAACATAATCGGCGTGACCTGGGCAATCTACGTGGGCGTAGTGACGTGCTGGGGTGTCATATTCTACGTGTGAGGTGTTGATGGTGATGCCACGTGCTTTTTCTTCTGGGGCTGAGTCAATAGACGCGTAGTCTTTGGCTTCGCCACCTGAGGTGATTGCTGCTACGGTTGCGATAGCGGCTGTTAGGGTTGTTTTACCATGGTCAACGTGTCCGATGGTACCGACGTTGACGTGTGGCTTGCTGCGTTCAAACTTGGCCTTTGCCATGGGTATTTCCTCTTTTTTTGGTGAATCTTTATCAGTCAAAGATCGATGAATAGCTGTTTGACGGCTTATGATGCGTACAAAACCATCAAACCGTTGACGCTATGGCTTATCTACTAAAAATTACTTTATCGTGTTGCTGTTAAATGCTTTAGTAAAATGTAAACACCATACTTTTATATGCAGGCATTATACCTACTTTTCAATCACTAACTTTTCAAGCATTACACTGTATTATATAACATTGTCATTACAGTATTTTTTTGTGAATGCAATTGATTTAGAAATTGACAGCACTAAAAGGCAACACCTCAGTGTCACCCTTAAATTTTTATTTACCGTACCAATTTTTTATTGTTTTCAATATTCTATAGTTTCGATATCGACATAAAGCTGTGTGTTAAAGTAGCAAAGCAAACATAAAAGGCTGAATAATAAATGGAGCTCATATCGAGAATTGAACTCGAGACCTCTCCCTTACCAAGGGAGTGCTCTACCGCTGAGCTATATGAGCATGCTTTTAACAACTACGGTAGCCAACCAGTGGGTTGCACTAAAAAAAATATCACGATACAGCAATAATATACTGACTGTCGTGATGAATGTTTAATAGTTTTTGCGATTGTGCCTATATGGAGCGGGTGGCGGGAATCGAACCCGCGTCATTAGCTTGGAAGGCTAAGGTGTTACCATTATACCACACCCGCATTTACTCTTCTGTAAGCTCACTCTAATAAAGAGTGATTATATATCGAGTATGCTTGGCGCTATGACAAACTTAAAAAAATATGGTGGTGGGAGAAGGATTCGAACCTTCGAAGCTTTCGCGACAGATTTACAGTCTGTTGGGTTTGACCGCTCCCCAATCCCACCTTAGGTTGCTTTGAATAAAAATGGCTTTAATTCAAGACATATTCATAAAAAGCTACTTTGAGAGAGATGGTGCCGACTGCCGGGATCGAACTGGCGACCTACTGATTACAAGTCAGTTGCTCTACCAACTGAGCTAAGTCGGCTTGTTCTCTCAAAGTGGTGGCTATTCTATCAAATATTTGGACAGACGCAAGCTCTTTTTCATGTTTTTTCTAATTATTTTAATAATAATATTCAAGACATTGATTATATTGCTATTTTTTTCAGATAAAAATTCAAGCTTGATGGCTCTTTATGCTTGCGACTCTTATTTTTGCGATACGACTGACAATATCGCTAACGAATATACAATCCATTACAGGCCATTTTTACCGCTTTTACCAATATAAGTGCTTTTTTATTGGTTTCATCCCACTTCGCCTCTGGCACAGAGTCGGCATTGATCCCTGCCCCTGCTTGGATATGTATTTGGCCACGGCGCATCACTGCTGTTCGGATAGCGATAGCCGTATCCATATTCCCATTCCAGCCCAGATATCCTACTGAGCCCCCAAACACTGTTCGACGCACCGGCTCTATTTTGTCAATGATTTGCATGGCACGAATTTTAGGTGCACCTGATAATGTACCAGCAGGAAAGGTAGCGCAAAACACATCTAGCGTATCTTTATCAGGCAGCACCTTGCCCTCAACATTGGACACAATATGCATGACTTGTGAATAACGCTCGATAGACATCTTTTCAGTGATTTTCACACTGCCATCTGTACAAACACGGCCAATATCCTCGCAGCTTAAATCAATGAACCTTAAATGCTCGGCAGTCTCTTTTTCATCGTTGAGTAGCTCTTGCTCGAGTGCTAGGTCTTCTGCTTTATCTCGGCCACGCTTACGGGTACCAGCCAGTGGACGCACCGTCACTTTGCCGTTTTCGATACGTGACAGGCTTTCAGGAGAAGCGCCAATGATATCAAAACGCTTGTGATCATCAAGCGTATAGCCATGTACCAAAAATAAATAAGGTGATGGATTAAGGTATCGTAGCGCACGATAGACAGCCAGTGAGTCACCTGTATAATCCGCCGTCAAACGCTGTGATGCAACCACTTGCGTCACAGCGCCTTCTTCGATGTGAGCTTTTATCTTTTTGACGTCGCCAACATACTTTTCTACACTTGTCTGCGAGGTAAAAGCTGGAGTCGGCATAACTGGCGCAGATAAATTTGACGGCTCTGTCAACTTCTCTTCGATTTTTTCTAGCTCACGTATGGCCATGCTATAACCATCCTCAGCCTGACAATCAGCATAAACAATAATTGATAAAGTATTTTCTAAATTGTCAAAGACAATGACGCTCATCGAGAGCATCAGCCACATATCTGGCATTAACATCGGATTAGGCGCATCAGACAAGCCTACACTAGGCTCAATGACCCGCACCATGTCATAGCCAAAGTAACCCACCAAACCGCCACTGAAGCTCGGTAATGTGGGAATATCTTTAACTGTTGGCATCTGGTACTGAGCCATTAACTGACGAATATATTCAAATGGATTTTCTACTGACTCGGTATCCGTATGATCGTTTTTTTTGGTCGTCATACTGCCGTCAGCATACTGTACTATCAGATCACTGCCCAAGCCTATCATAGAGTATCGTGCCCAGCGCTCACCACCTACCACGGACTCAAACAGATAAGCAGAACCATTCAAATCACGTACTTTAGAGAATACCGACACGGGCGTTTGCGCATCCATCAAACGCTTTTTTACCAAAGGGGTATGACTAAAGCCTTGATTTTTGAAAGCTTGATATTCTACAAAGGTCATCATAGTAGCTGTCTCTTAACACAGTATTGGCAAAAGGCCATAAACTTAAAAGCAATCTTAAAAAGAGAGTAAAAGTACAATTAAAATATAGCGTCAACACTCTCATGAACGTTGACGCTATAGAACGCTAGTTATAAGTATAAGGACGTTAGCCTTAATGCATCTCAGCATGACATGATGGACATGCCAAAGCTTGGCTTATACACCGCCCATATTGAACAGCCATAGCGCTAAGCCAATGATAAGAATGACGGCAAACACCCATATAAACCAACCACCGCTGGGCTTCTTCTCTACGTATCCAGCATTGGCAGGGTTATCAACGGCTTGATCCATCGCATTATTACCTTTGGTACCGAGATCGTGAGCCTGTCCTAGATTGGCTGTACCCGAAAACTGGGCAGTTGCTGCTTGCTTAGCACGTAAGACGTCCGGATCAGCCTCTTCCTGCAGTTCAGTTTTGGTGGTTTTGTCATGCTCTGCACTGTCTAATGCTGGTTGCTCGACAACGGGCTGTTTGGCTAAAGGCTTATCAGTAGCTAACGGCTTTTCAGTAGCTAAAGGCTTCTCAGCAACAGGCGTCTCAGTTATTGTTTCTTTATGCATGACCTCTTTAGATATG
Organism: Psychrobacter sp. PAMC 21119; assembly: GCF_000247495.1. Taxonomy (NCBI): domain Bacteria; kingdom Pseudomonadati; phylum Pseudomonadota; class Gammaproteobacteria; order Moraxellales; family Moraxellaceae; genus Psychrobacter; species Psychrobacter sp. PAMC 21119. The sequence goes on from NZ_AHVZ01000040.1 coordinate 139,356, forward strand.
GCATTCTCTTGCTCAGTAATGGGCGTCGGCTCGTCTACTGCGGCGGCGGCAACTGGAGTCGCTTGTACAGGTGTGGTATCCACAGTATCTTTGGCGGTTAAGACTTCTTCGATCATCGTTTCTTTAACGACTGGAGTAGCTGCCTCATTAGTCTTATCAACCTTGCTTTCGGTAATATCAGCTGGTTGAACAGGTGTGCTATCCGAACTATTCGCCGATGACAACACATCTGCAATGATGGTTTCTTTCACGATAGGCTCAACCTCTACAGGCGGCTCAGGATTCACTTCTGGTGTATCAGTAGCCATCTCTGGTTTGTCAGCAACAGTCGGTGTTACCTGCTCTTCTACGATAGGAGACGGACTAATCTCAGAGTCAATGGTTTTGGAAGCAACAGTTTCAGAATCAACACTGCTTGAATCGGCAACGATAGACTCAGCATCATGGGCATTAGTAGAATCTGATGCGAGCACTGGCGCAGCAGTAATATCAACGACAGGTTCGTGGTCAACTATCGGTTCTTCAGCGATGACTGGCTGCTCTACAGATTCATCCACTACAGCTTCATTTACGACACTCAACGGCGTTACTGTGAAGGCAAAACTGGCAAAACCAAGCGTATCATTAGCCTCAAGATGCTTAGACTTATTGCTATCAATACGTTGCTCATTAATAAACGTACCGTTAGATGAGTCCAGATCTTTGACGTACAGCTTACCATTTAGTACGCTCAGCACCGCGTGATTTCGTGATACTTCCTTGCTGCCAAGTACCACATCATTATCACTGCCACGTCCCACAGACAAGCTGTCGCTCACAGTAAGTGCCAGATCACCCAGCGCTACTGTTAAAGCATTGAGACGCCAAGTATCTGTAACTGTTGACGCTGTTGTCGTTGCTGTGTTTTCTATATCGCTCGTCATAACATCGCTCCTTAATTTATTATTAAATATTCAATGGTTTTCTAAAATTTATGACTCATATTATTTCGGGATAAAACGGTTATTTGGGCATGAAACGCGGCTTGATCACACCACCAAGTTTACTGTAAGGGATACTTAAGACTGGCATCCCATAAGCATAAGGCCCAATAGAATAATGTTGATAGCGAATATCGACGCCTTTATCCGTCAATGTGACGTTATCACTCAAGGTAAACGGCCAGTTTTTCTCATAGCTGCTTAGGTCATTATCGACCGTTTTTACCCACGTTTTATAAGCAGCGTAAGCTTGCGCTTCAAAACGTGATTTTTTGCCTGTCTGCAACATATCTGCCAGTTGGATTTGTTTTTTGCCGCTGGCATCGAATATTAAATACTCACTATAGGGCATGCCATGCGCGCCACCTGTAAACACATACGAGTTGATTTCAAACAACTCAAAATCACTCACATGCCCCAAATAATCAGGCGTGACCATCAAATTATACGACCCTGAACTGTCGTTTGGCATATCTATAAATTGTGAGCTCGCAAAGTCATCGATAGCTGCCTTGACAATAGCTGGCGTCGCTCTGGTGTTAATAGATGCTGACTCAGTCGGTTTACTATTGACGACGAAATGATTGATACGGGCATTGGTAATATCGTTTATCCAATCATGATTGGTTTTGAGATACTTAATCTCGATCTCTGGACAATTCTGTCGTTCGGCACATTTCTCTTGCACATCGTTGGGCAACTCATAATCCAAATAATCGGTACTGCTAATGAGATTACCCGCATTAGCTGACAACCCTATTGCCCCAAATAGTAGGCCAGTCACTAACGTACCAACTCGGCGTAGACTGGTCTTTCTCAGTACTAATGATTGGTTGGCTTTTGGTGTGGCGCTACTAGATTGAGGCATGGCTGTCATAATTTTTTCCATAAAAAAACATTGATTAATAATATAATGGTTAATAATATTCTACCGTAACTACTGTGATGTATTGTTGAAACACTGTTTGTGTTTTTGAGGTATTAGGGCTTGTCTTCAATTCACTCGATAGTCATCTAAATGGGCTAAAAATGGCTAAATCTTGCCAAACATCGTCAAATAGCTGGTTAATATCCCGATATTATCTGCGCTATTTTTCTTGTTTGACGGCAATTTATCTCATTTTTATCACCATTTTTGAAATGAAGACACGCCCTAATCTTTTGAAGTACCAGTTTCAAAAGACTGGTTTCAAAATGCTAGTATCGATGTTTATGAGAAGTAGTGATTTAATAACGGACTAAACGACAGGCAATAAAAAAGACACGGCTAGCGTGTCTTTTAAAAGATAGAAAATAGGTTTCAACCATTTGCTCATACTTAAATAACAGATATTAATGCTCGCGAGTATTGCTAAAAGTCACTTCTGGATAACGATCTTGCATCAGCTGCAAGTTGACTCGCGATGGCGCAAGATAGGTCAGATAACCACCGCCATCGATTGATAACTGATCGTGGGCTTTTTTCTTAAACTTGGCCAAGGCCACATCATCATCGCAATGGATCCAACGTACCGTTGCAATCGATACTGGCTCAAAAATACATTGAACCTTATACTCTTCTTTGAGACGATGCGCGACCACTTCAAACTGTAGCACACCCACCGCGCCCAAGATTAAATCGTTGTTAATCTGCGGCATAAAGACCTGCGTTGCGCCCTCTTCACTTAACTGCTGTAGACCTTTTTGTAGAGCCTTAGACTTCAGAGGATCTTTTAGAACGACACGGCGAAACAATTCAGGGGCAAAATGTGGAATACCGGTAAAGTTCAGCTCCTCGCCTTCGGTAAAGCTATCACCAATAGAAATTGTCCCATGATTATGCAGACCAATAATATCACCCGGATAAGCTTCTTCTAGCGCTTCACGGTCACCGGCTAGAAAGGTCAGTGCATCCGCAATACGCACGTCTTTACCCAAGCGTACATGCTTCAGCTTCATGCCCTTTTCGTACTTACCTGAGCACACGCGTAAGAATGCAATGCGGTCACGATGACGCGGATCCATATTGGCCTGAATCTTAAAGACAAAACCTGTAAAGTCTGTCTCAGATGCTGAGACTTCACGCTCAGTAGTCGGATGGGCTTTTGGAGGTGGTGCATATTTCACAAGGGTATCGAGTACCATATTGACACCGAAGTTACCCAGCGCCGTACCGAACAATACTGGCGTCATCTCGCCCGCTAAAAACGCCTCTTCGCTAAAGTCCTCTAGCGCCATTTGTACCAGTTCAAGCGACTCTTCAAAAGCATCAAACATCAGCTTCCCAAGACGCTCGCGTATATCCGGATAATCATAACCGTCGCGGGTCTCAGAGACCGTCATCTTGCCGCCATTACCTTTTTCATAAAGGTAAGTCTTATTTTCGGTCAAATGATAGACGCCAACGAAATCCTGCCCCATACCAATCGGCCACGTCAACGGAATACATTTAATTTTAAGCACCGTTTCAATTTCACTCAGCAGCTCAAGCGGCTCGCGAATCTGACGATCCAACTTGTTCACAAATGAGATAATCGGTGTGTCACGCATGCGGCAAACCTCCATCAATTTGATGGTTCGTTCCTCGACACCTTTCGCACCATCAACCATCATTAGCGCGCTATCGACAGCGGTCAACGTACGATAGGTATCTTCACTAAAGTCGGCGTGACCCGGCGTGTCTAGTAGATTGACCATATGGTCTTGATAAGGGAACTGCATGACTGAAGTGGTGATAGAAATACCACGCTCCTGCTCCATACTCATCCAGTCGGACGTGGCATGACGGTCAGTTTTGCGGCCTTTTACTTCGCCAACCACCTGAATCGCTTGACCCCATAGCAGCAGCTTTTCGGTCATGGTGGTCTTACCCGCATCGGGATGCGAGATAATGGCAAAGGTGCGGCGTTTGGCCACTTCTTTGTTCAATTTCTTTGGATCTACGCTCATAATTTTTGGCTTCAACCTTAACTTCAAAAAGGCTGTCTCTTAGACAGTAACTTTCTTTTGGGTATTAATTTCAATAAATAAAATAAATAATGGGCGTATTGTAGCGGATTTAGCGTGAGGGTGCAGAATTAGCGCATAAAAAAACACTCTCTAGATCGTTAAATAGAGAGTGTCAGTCATTTTTTGGAATTTAATAATAGCGCGTGATTTGCGCTGCCAAGAAGTCCCCTGCCACCTCATTGACTAGCGTACAGTCAACGACACCGCGCACACTGTTGGTATTCGGGTCAATGCGGCCTTGCGCCACATAATCGGCTTCATAAATATCATTATCATATTCAACACCATTGTATCGATAAGCGGGCTGGTTGTTAAACTCAAAAAACGTCACTTGCGCCGCTTTTTGGTCGTTGTCAAAACCCACCCCAAAGCGCGAGGTGCTAAAGTCTCTATCGTCGTTAAAACGTTCTTCGGCCGCCTCAATCCATCTGTTTAGCGTACTATAGCCCGTTTTATTACTGTCACTAAAGGCTAAAAAAGAGCGCTCGCTAGTGACAACTGGAATATAACAAACCGAGCCAGCTGGGAACGTCACATTGGCTGGAATATCAGGATAGTTGTTCAAATCAGTAATGATGCCGCGGCTGTTGTCTATATTGGTGCCAGAACTATAACTACCAGCGTTCAAACCTGCTAAATCAAGGGTTTTATAGGTGGTCTCATAGTTCAATTTATTGTTGCTGTTTGTCTCATAAATAGGACGTTTAACCGTGCGACCATTGACTTCAATATCGTTATTTTCCAGTCTGCCTTCAAAATCATCTGCCAGCACGGTTCTGTCTAAGTTATTAAGACTTTGGTTGTTGTAACTGTTGACCAGATTTTTTATTTTTATTTCACGTCCACCAGTACGGTAGGTCTGTTCGATTCGCGCAATGGCGCTCGCGTTGGCTTGGTTGTCATAGCTATTAGAAAAACTCGTCAGCGTAATCTTATTGCCGCCTGAACCGTAGACACCGTCATCGTCTTCGCCACATCCCACGAGTGCCATCGCGAGCAAGGATAAGGTCATAGGTAAAAATACTGTTGCTTTCATAATAAGGTGTCCTTACGATTAAGATGTTTTACACATCTCTGCTGATAATGTTGGTATGAAAACCATGTTACTAGTTTACATCAATGTCACCATGACTTATATATCTAAAGCCATTAATTGTGTAGCAGGGCTTATTGGTGAATGTTAAAAATATTCTCATTATCCATGCAAATGCTCACTTACAAAGTCGTACCATATAGTTACGACTGACCTATGGAGCTAGGCGCATAGTTTGTTATGCTTAATGGCTGATTGAATTTAATAATTATATAAATAAACCAATTACAAAGGATTTGTTATGAAAACTCTATATTCTACTCAAGCAACCGTTACTGGCGGCCGTGCTGGTAAGGCTAGTCTGCAAGATAGTGATTTGACGATTAATATGGTCGCACCGGGTTCAGGTAAAGACGGTAATAATCCAGAGCAATTATTTGCTATGGGTTATGCGGCTTGCTTCGATGGCGCACTTGCGGCAGTAAAAGGCGAAGAAAAGGCAAAATTTGACTCGACCACTCAAGTATCGGTAGATTTACGTAAAGGTGAAGGTCTAGACTTTCAATTGGCGGTGAAAATTCATGTGGCTGCTGAAAACACTGAGCTATCTGCTGATGAATTTCAAAAGCTGGTCGAAAAAGCCAATAAAGTTTGCCCATACTCGAAAGCCACACACGGTAATATCGACAGCGAAGTGACGTCAGAAGTAAAATAATTCCTGATCAATGACAGTATCAGTAATAGATATAAAAGAGCTCAGTTAACGCTGGGTTCTTTTTTTTCTTAAATTTTGGCCAAAAAATAATAACGCTATAGTGAGTGAAAAGTAGTATCGAACCATCACGCACTGCTGATATCCATTTTTCTTGCTTGCTGTGCCTGCGCAGACATAGGCGACAAAAAATTGATATCAGCCATACCGTCGTGTTTTTAGAATATTTTGACTATAGAACCTATCATAACTTTTAAGCAGTTCGGCACACGTCATTTTTATCGTTATAATAAGCACATATTTCTATCTAATAGCTGATAAGTGACCTCTATGACCGACTCCATGACTGATCCTATGACCGACTCCATTACCGACAGTGACCACAACTCCCATCACGCGATTGATCCTGCCGCTTTGCCAAACTTTGATACCATGCCCAATGTAGCGACCATGGACACCAGTCATGTGGACGGCAATCAGCCCCCTTTTATTTTGGTTGATGGCTCTTACTATCTGTTTCGCACTTATCATGCCTTACCAAAGACCATGCAAAACTCACAAGGCCTGATAACCAATGCCATCCGTGGTACGCTCAATGCGTTACTCAAGCTGATGCGTCGTTATCACCCTACTCATATGGCCGTCTGTTTCGATACCAAGTCACCGACTTTTCGCCACCATATGTCTGCTGATTACAAGGCCGCTCGCCCGCCCATCGATATCGAACTGCTAGAGCAGATTCCTTATATCCATCGCTTGGTGACCGCGTTAGGTATTCCACTGTTGCGCATCGAGGGTGCAGAAGCCGATGACATCATCGGGACACTGGCGCATCGTGCAGTCGAACAAGGTCATCACGTCGTCATCTCCACCGGCGATAAAGACATGATGCAGCTGGTTAATGACTGCGTCATATTAGAAGACAGCTTTACTGGCAAAGTCACGGACACTCAAGCGGTCGTAGACAAACTTGGTATCACGCCAAACCAAATGATTGATTTTCTAACATTGATGGGCGATGCCTCAGACGGTATCAAAGGCGTGCCTGGTATCGGTAAAAAAACAGCAAAAGACCTACTCGTTGAGTATGGCGATATCGGCAATATGTTAAAGCATATTGGCTTTATCAAAGGGCGCGGTGCCAAAGGTTTGATTGAACACGCTGATGACATTCCGTTTAATCGGAAGCTGGCTACCATCGTGACAGACTTAGGTATCGGTCAAGACTGGAATGATTTGAAAATCAATACCGATCCTTGTGCTCATATAGACGAATTGCGCGAATTGTATAATGAGCTTGAGTTTAGAAACGAGCTAGCGTCTCTTGACCACCCAAATCATCCTGCCAATGGCTCGCAGAGTGTCGCTGACAGTCAAGCAGATGCTGAATCACAAGCACAAATCGCTAAGTCGCTACAATCAAGCAAGATGGATAATATCACTGACAGCCAAAATCCTGATAGAGCGTGGCACACGATTTTAGACGAGCCTGCTTTTGACAGCTTAGTTGAATTGTTAGAATCTGCGCCGCATTTTGTTATCGATACCGAAACCACTAGTGTTCATTGGCGTGAGGCACAAATCGTTGGTCTGTCTTTTGCCATGCAAGCCCACGAAGCCTATTATATTCCGCTGACGCATAGTCTAGAAGGTGACGAGCTAACGGCTAAACAGCTCGACCGTGATACCGTTTTGACACGCTTAAAACCTATCTTGGAAAACGCAGATATCGGTAAAATCGGTCAACACCTAAAATACGATGCGCATATTCTCAGTCATTATGATATCGACTTGTTAGGTAGCATTCATGCCAGTCCTAATAATTGGGCGATGGATACTATGCTTGCCAGCTACGTGATTAATGCCGCTATCACTCGTCATGGCATGGATGATTTATCACGCCATTACCTACAAACGCAAACCATCAGCTATGAAGACGTCGCTGGTAAAGGCGCTAAACAAGTTACGTTCGACCAAGTCGCCATCGATATAGCTAGCGACTATGCTTGTGAAGATGCTGACATCACCTATCAGTTATTTGAAGTGTTTAGCGTTGAGCTGGCGAACGATGCCAATAATACCAAGCTGCTACATGAGTTAGAGATTCCAACGGCAGAGATACTTTGTCAAATGGAAGCAAATGGCATTCTCATCAAGCGTCCATTCTTAAACGAATTATCTAAGCGCTTCGATGAAGAAATTATCGCGCTTGAAAAACAGGCTTATGAAATCGCTGGCGAAGAATTTAACTTAGGCTCACCTAAGCAGCTCGGCGAAATGTTATTTGAGAAACTCGGCGTTCCGGGTGGCAAAAAGACCAAATCCGGTCAATACTCTACTGGTGAAGCCATACTATCGAAAATTGATCACCCATTGGTCGATATAACCTTAGAATATCGCGGACTATCTAAACTAAAGAGCACTTATACCGATGCGCTTGATAATGTCGCAGATAGCGAGACTGATCGTGTGCATACCAGCTATCATCAGGCATTGACCAGCACAGGTCGTTTATCTTCAACTGACCCCAATTTACAAAACATTCCCATCCGTACGGCAACTGGTCGCCTAATTCGCCAAGCCTTTATCGCACCAGAAGGTCGCGTAATTCTCGCAGCGGATTATTCACAAATTGAATTGCGTTTGATGGCACATTTCTCAGGCGATAATAATTTAACGCATGCCTTTAACGAAGGGTTAGATATTCATGCTGCGACTGCCGCCGAAGTACTTGGCAAAGAGGTCGTAGATGTCACGCCAACTGAGCGCCGTAATGCCAAAGCCATCAATTTTGGACTACTGTATGGCATGAGTGCCTTTGGACTTGCCAAGCAATTGCAAATGAGCCGCAATGAGGCGCAAGACTATATCGACATGTACTTTGATCGCTATCCGGGTGTGAAAAACTATATGATCAATACGCGCGCCAGCGCTCACGAACAAGGCTATGTCGAGACAATATTGGGCCGCAAGCTTTATACCCCTGATATCACCCATAGCAACCGCATGGTTAAGCAAGGCGCTGAACGTGCGGCGATTAATGCGCCACTACAAGGCTCAGCGGCTGATCTAATTAAGCTTGCTATGATTGCCGTCGATAAGGTATTGCCAAAAGAGCAAGCTAAGATGCTGCTACAAGTCCATGATGAATTGGTGTTCGAAGTCGATGCCGATAAGGTCGATGAGATTAGCCAGTTGATTACCGATGCAATGCAAGATGTCTTAAGGACGACAGCCGTGGAAAAAGGCTGGAATGTAGACTTTGCAGTGCCATTATTGGTCGAGACTGATAGCGGTCAAAACTGGGATGAGGCGCATTAAGCGTTTTTGTAGAATAAAACAGTTCAAGACCTAACGTTTTTATTTTATAGGATATGGGCTGTTCTTTAGATTGCCCATATCATACCCAATCGATAGTATCTAATTCGTAGGAGCTGACGTTGATGACTAAGGATTCCGTTATCAAACAATTATTGACCACGCTCATCCTAGCTTTTAGCTTGTCTTTAAGTAATTACGCAATAGCATGCGGATTATTGCCAGGATATAAGTTGTCGAAGGGAGTAAGTTGGGGTGAGCTATGTGACTTCAATGAAGGTTTAGCAAGTGCTCAGAAAGATGGGGAATATGGTTTTATTGATAAACAAGCCAATATCATCGTTCCATTCAATTATAACTTTACTGCTGAGTTTTCTGAAGGACTCGCCATCGTTAAAAAAAATGAACATCATGGATACATCAACAAAAAAAACCCAAGTCATTATTCCGATAATATATGATGATATCAGACCTTTTTCTGAAAGTAAGGCGGCTGTAAGAAAGGATGAACTGTGGGGTTATATTGATAGCAGTGGAAAGACTGTTGTACCCTTAAACTATCTGAATGCTGGTTCGTTTCATAATGGCTTGGCAGTCGTGGCAAAAGAGAAAGATAATAATAATTTTTCATCTTAACTTTTATCATCTGGCAAGTTAAACGTCTGTGTCTGCTCGTTGAACTCTACAATAAAGCTATCTGTACCTTTATCCAGACTAGAGGGTATTGGCTCGTAGTTGTTATCATAAAGACCGTGTTCGTAATCGACAGTGACTTTTAAGGGATAAAAGCCTTGAGTCATAACCCCACCTGTATTGATACTAACATCACTTTCAGCTTCACCATATGACGGTTTACTCATCAGCTCATACGAATAATCTAAATCCAATCTTGCCACTTCTTCGACTTTACCACTTGTCATAGCAGCGTACATACTCCAAGAACAATTGGTTTGACCACCTGCACCGGAGCCACAAAACTTACCTACCCAACCGTACCTATCAGCACCCACTTCTCTTAAATCAAAATCTATCAGCTGACTTCTACCCGCTCCGCCATTTTTTATATAAGGACTGCTTGAAGAGACGACCCAAGAATTGCCTAGCTTATAAAGAATGAATAAACCGCCAAGTCCTGGTGTCACTCGTGCACCATCTTCCACCGTATCACCAGAAACCAATACATATAAAGTATCTATTCCCTTGATGTTTTTAAATTCATAATGCTTAGGAGCAAGGCAATAGATTTCTGAGCCGTCATCATATAAGGTACAACCACGCAACTTATCATAGCTTGAACTGTAATAAACACTCATAATTTTTTCAACCGCTTGCCTGACATCAAGAGATATTTCAGCATGTGCTGAAGGCAAGACTATCAGAAACAAGCTTACAATGATTAAAACTTTCATATAATGGCGCCTCTATATGTATGTGCTTAACGACCTATGGCATAATACTTTTGTTTGTCCTTTTTAGCTACCCAAAGTAATTGAAGCTCTCCATGATTAAACCAGCAAATCTCAACACCATTACCCTTTACACACTTGCCAGCTTAAGTTTATGCACGCAAGCATGGGCGGATACTACGTCCACCACAGAGCCGAAAGTCGAACTGCCAAAATCTGACACGGCTTCGTTATCTCATGATGCTAACTCTAATCGAGATGAAAACTTCAATCAATTTGGCTATCGACCTCAACCTACCGAAACATCTGCCGAGCAGTTTGCTCCATCAGTACAAGGAGCACAAAACTGGACGGACGAACGCCGTGAAGATGTCCAAGAGCAGCTGCATGAATGGGCGCACAAAATGGACGGTTGGTTCGGCGAACCGGATCCCAAAAAACCCGCCAAAGCCAGTTTACGAGTTGTACTAGATACCCGCTGGGTCAACGATCCACAATCAGGCAGTGACGTGAGCGTTGAACCTAGGATTCGCGGCCGCTTACGATTGCCAGTGTTAGAAAAAAGATTGAGCCTGATTATCGGTGATGAAGATTTGGATGAGGATACTTTCTTAAAACAGAATGTGACGGGCGATACTTACCAAGCAAGTGCCAGTAACCAAGATGGACTCGTCAACAGGAGAAAAACGCGAGAAGACAATGGTTCTATCGCCATTCGTTGGTCACGTTTTAGTCATGAGGTTGAGCAGCAGTTAGGGGTCAAAACAGATATCGATGTCGGGGTTCGCTCGCTCGATGACTTATACGTAAAAATGAGCGTCGATAAAGACTGGTATGACAACAAAAAATGGACTGTCACTAGTAATAGTTACTATCGTTATGGACTCGATAGTGAGCACTATGCGAAAGGCGGGCTAAATCTGCAATATGGCACAAATGCTGAGCGGTTCATCAATAATCGCACCGCCATCCGTTATCGCAATCAAGACAATGAAGAAAGCACGGACTGGAGCAACGATCTCAGACAAGTGCACTATTTGGGCAATGAAAAACAGTTGGCTTATGGTGTCTCTACTGGCGGTTACTTTGACCATGATAAATCAACATTAAACAGCTATGGCCCTGCTATAAGCTACCGCTAACCTGTCTGGCGAGAGTGGCTTTATGTACAAACAGAGCTAAATTATTACAATGATAAAACAGCGGATAAGGACCATTACCCGTCAGCATTATTACGGATGGAAGCCTTATTTTAACCCTACTATCTATTGAATTGGTTGTATCATCATAGGTATAAATAGCCGATAGCAATGTGCACAACGAAGAGCATTTGTTTGCTTGTATTAACAATGATATATGACTCATTAGTTATATTAAATAACGTTATAGCACTGACATTGGCGTTATAATAGCGGCTTATTACGTTACCTGTAATTAAATTAATTTCGGTCTAAAGTGAGCCTTTGTGCTCACTTTTTTTATTTTAAAAAACCAGGAGATTTTTATTTTGAGTTCAGATGGCATCATCGAAGCCCCCGGTATCATTATTTTATTCGCCTGTCTGCTACGTTGTGTGCAGTATTTACTACAAAGCTCTACCCCAAATACTTTTAAACAGATTCGAGCTTTTTGGTTGGCATCGGTGCTGGTATTCTTTGCTGTGATACGCCGTGAGTTAAATTATCTACCAGACTTATTGGTTCCCACTGACTTTGTATTGTTCAGCCATTCTTATGACTGGTGGGAAGACCTCGTCCTGACCATCGTTTATGTGCTGATCGTTGGTTTATTGGCTTATTCATGGCGTTATCTTTGGGCAATATTAAAAAAAGTACCCGTTTCTTTGTATTTTAGCGTCGCCGCCTTGGCATTATTAGAATATATGGGCGAAAACGCCATTATGATTCCCGAAGCTTTTGGTGTCGTTACAGAAGAGCTGTCAGAGACTGCTATTTATGGCATTGCCTTGATTTATTTGTGGCGCTTAAACTTAAACGAGTACGACTGTCAAGCAAAAGAGACGAGCGAGCTGCATTGTCAAACGGCTTCACACTAACGCAGAGTGTCTCTGCTAACAGTGATAACTACTCTTTATATTAATTACCATGCGCCCTACATCAATAGTTATACTCTCTAGCAAAATACATTTAGACGAATTTGTTATACTATAGTCGGTTCAATTTAAAAATAGTACAAGGCAACCGAGTGTAGATGTATATTTAATACTTCAAGCGAGGCTAACGCAGTAATATTATTATAGTGGAATGACTATAATAATAAGTCCGAGGGATAAGCATCCTAGTATACGACCTCGATTTACTCATGATTAATAACGATTAAGTCACTTATTATGAATATATTGATTACAGGCGCATCACGTGGTATCGGCTTGGCCACCGCCAAAAAGCTGGCGGAAAAAGACCATCATATTGGGTTATTTGCGACCAATACTGCTACCCTTGAAAGCGCCATTAAAGACAAATCTTTTAAAAAAGCCGTCAAACAACAGCGTATTATCACAGGTCAGTTGGATGTCACCCAGCCTGACTCGTGGGACAATGCGATCAATCAAATGATTGAACATTTCGGTGGTATTGATGCACTCATTAATAATGCTGGGGTGCTGGTCAGTGGCGCATTGCCAACGACCAACTTGGATGAGCAACTGGCTTTGATTGACGTCAACTGTAAAGGTGTTTTGATTGGCTGTCATAAACTGGCGCCTTATCTGGCTGATAGCAAAGACGGCAAAATTATCAATGTGTCCTCTGCTTCTGCTATCTATGGTCAACCCGAAGTCGCGACTTATGCGGCCAGCAAATTTTTTGTGCGGGGTCTCACAGAAGGCCTCAATATTGAATACGAAAAATTGGGTATCAAGGTGATCGATGTGATGCCGCTGTGGGTCAAATCTGACATGACTGCCGACATCGAAGTGACCAGTATGGATCGCTTGGGCATCCATCTAACGGTCAACGATGTCGCCAAAACATTGTGTAAACTGACGACCAGCCCCAATCGTAAACTCAAAAGTACGCATTACTCTGTGGGCATGCCAGCAAAACTCTTTCAAGCAGTCTCGCAAGTCACGCCAGATTCTGTAATCCGCTGGGTCAATACCAAGGTTGGTGCTTAATAACAACATCACCTATTCGTTATACTGTTATTGACCGGTAATGCTTATTTAATATAAAACCACACTTACGGCTGCTCAATATGAGTAGCCGTTTTGCTTGCCTCACGAATTTTTATGGCTTGCTCAGTGGTCTTATCAATAAAAACATTGTTGCTGATAACCGTCCCTTTTATCACCCCTGCTGCGCTTTGTTCACGAATCTCAGAACCAACACTGATAGGTAAGCGGACGTTTGCTGCGAACTTATTGCCCTTAATCAGCGTGCCGTCATCCTCTACGATTATCCCCTGCTCGACTTGCTCAAAACGGTTATTAATGATCTGATTGTCTTTAGCACTGTCTAAATGATAGCTGGCAAATGGCGTTTGCTTAACCAAATAAGCACCGCATTCAAAACCTTTCAGATTGCGCGACTGTCTGGATGCCACCCATACACCAACTGGCTCATCTTCAAAATTATTGTTGGCGATAATATTGTCACGGCTCGATTCAGTACGTTTAAAATGGTTGCCCCGCGTCGGGTCATCGGCGTGCTCAAAGCAATTGCGATATAACAATATACTGCCTGCGCCATTATGGATAAATTGATTGTTTTCGATACGATTATTGCTCGATGAATCAACGGCGATAGCTTCACGATTGGGTTTAAACGTACGAAAACCATTCCCGACAAACACAGAGTTTTTAATCACGTTATCGCGACTACCAAACTCTAAATAGAGCCCAACGGTGCCTGCGTTTTGGACATGCACTTTATCAAAAGTGATGTCATACACATGATCGCCGACGAACATCCCGCTATTGATACTATTGCGACTGCTGACATTAATGACTCGGATATTACTTGGCGCAAGAGCACGGTTGGCAGCAGGCTTAATAAAGCCGCGCGCGTAACGCTGGTTGGGATTGCTATATTGGCGAATGTGCAGCGCATGACCGTAGCCCTCCACATGACAATTGGCAACGGCAATATTGTCGATAGCCACATCCGCTTTAGGCTTAATGGTAATAGCACTAGCTTTTGATGGGTCATCAGCCGTGGTACTAAGCCGTGCGCCTCGACAGTCGAGTGAGCTGTTTGAGTGGTTTAGCTCAAAACGTATCGACTTGCCTGTCAAATCACAGCCGTTACTGAGTGCGCTATGACCTTTTACCGTCACTGTCTGCTTAGGTTTCAATGGTGCACAATTTATTATCGTCGTAGCTTTTGGTAGCTTGGCATCGATTATAAGCGGCGGCTGTACATGACTCGTTTCTCTCATGGCCTCAGGATTAATAAAAGGCAAACGTTCGCAAGCTGTCATGCCTACCGTGACACCCATCAATGAGGCTGTTATTAACGAGAATGTGAGTAAACCCTTCTTGCTGGCGACCATTAAGCACCTCTTATTTATTGTCCGTCTTACATTTTTTGAACATCCTGTGACACCTTACTACTATCAGTAGCTATCATAACGCGTCACACTAACTTTGATAAATGAATCTTGATAAACAAAATCAACAATAACAGCTGATAATTATCTAATAATAACCACCAATAATAAGGAAACCACTATGGACAATTCAAAGAGTCCGCTACCAGAAAATATGGATCACATTGAAGGTGATACAAACATCAATGATAACAGTCAAGAAGTGAATCTAGACAATCCTATGCTGCACACGATTGATAATGATGACGTGATCGACAATAGTGCTGGGTTTGATAATTCAGAAGTCGGTACAGATGCCACGCAAGGACTAACACCCATGCACCGCCAAAATATTGACGAATCACGTGTCGATGAAGTCTTGGTTCAAGACAATTTAGATGACAATAATTATCCAGATGCGATGGATATCGCTGATAAAGAAGCAGCAGAACGTAGTAACGATGACTCTTTTTAGAACAACTATTCAGTCATAAAAAATCCCGCTCGATAGCATTGAGCGGGATTTTTTGTTTCTTAGAAGATGCTTAAGTTTTAAGGTTTTATCAAATTCAAAAACTACACTGCTGACACTGGCTGATCGGTCCAAACGTCACGATAACTAATGTAATGATTCATCATTACCCATGGGAGAGCTATAACGATGCCAAAACCTAATGTTATGCTCAAAAAAAACAACAGTATAATACTGCCAATTAAACTGTAAACCATCATTGGTAATAGATTTGCCAAAAACCCTTTGAGACTACTTTTCATTGCTATTTTTGGTTCTAGGCCGTGCAGGATAATCAGCGCGGGAGCAAACCACATTGCCATCAATAATAATAAAAACAATACCAATGATACTATCCCGCTAAATATTAATGCACCCATGGGATATTCTTGGAGCTTTATCGCCTCGATATCTAATGAAGCTGTTACGGACATGAAGCCAAATAAGATTAACAAGGGTATCAATACCACTACTATTCCTACGACGAATAATAAGCTTAGAATGATTAAAGGTCGTAATTGTACTTTGAGTTTTAACCAAAGTTCAGTGAAGTCAAGATCTTCATTCTGAGCTTGTGCTGCACAAATGAGTATGATTACTCCAATAATTAGTATGCTTATAACTTTAAAAAAAATCTCGATTATGGGTACGTATGCGCCTATTAATGAGGCAACACAAGATATCAAGCCGACTGCTAACCATACTGAAAAATTATCTTTAAACAACTCAAAAGGTTTAATTATCCAACTTATTCCCCATGATATTTTACAAAATCGAGGTTCTGCCAATAACTGCGGTAATGGGCTGCCATACTCATCAGTTGGCGATAATTTCGGTGGTTGGCCATTAGGTTTTTGCAATGATATAGGGTTCTGTGAATCGTTAAAACTAGACATGCTTATCCTCAAAAATAAAGTGGTACAAATATAAAATTAAGCAACTATGTAAAAATAGCAAAGTGCACAAAAAAAATCTGCTTGGTACATTGTTACATACCAGTAACAAAAAATATCGACTTTATTCTATTAATTTTGCCTATACAAAAAAATACCGAACATTATGTCCGGTATTTTTTATCATTTATTCATTGTAGCCATTACATCAATGACATCTAGCGATCAAACTAAGCGATTAAACCCAACCATCCAGCGTGCCTGCCCAGCCTTTGACCAATGGCGCACTCATGGCTTCTAATAAATCAATATGTGCCTCATCAGCATTCAGCGCTGGGATATAGTGATATTCTTGCCCGCCAGCATGAAGAAAGTTCTCACGGTTTTCAATCGCCAATTCTTCTAAGGTTTCTAGACAATCCGCTGAGAACGCTGGACTGAGAATTTGTACTGATTTTACACCTGATTTAGCCCATTCATCGAGTATGACGTCGGTATAAGGCTTAACCCATTCTTGCTTACCAAAGCGTGACTGAAAGCTGATAATCCATTCATCATCTTTTAGGCCAAGCGCTTGTGCCACTTGCGCTGCGGTACATTTACAGCGTCTAGGATAAGGGTCGCCTTTATCCATATACGGCTGCGGAATACCGTGGAAGCTAAACATAAGCTTGTCAGGTTTGCCATGTACCGCTTGAAAGCGACGAATACTATCCGCTAATGCTTTGATATATAAAGGATGCGCGAAGTAGTCTTTAACTATCGTAATATTAGGCAAGTTACGCTGCTTTAGAGACCATTTAGTAATGGCATCGTACACTGCACCCGTTGAAGTCGCTGAATACTGTGGAAATACGGGTAACATCACAAAGTGGTCAACGCCTTCGCTACGCAGTTTGTCCATCACATCGGGCAAACCTGGATTACCATAGCTCATTGCAGAATGGACAGAAACGCGAAATGGTGCAGCCTGCTCAGCCAAACGCGTATCTAACATCGCTACTTGTTGGTTCAGGATATTGCGCATTGGCGAGTCACCATCCCAAATACTGGCATAAGCTTCTGCCACGCGTTTAGGACGGCTTGGCAACACAAACAGATTCAGGATAATCGCCCACAGGAATTTTGGGATTTCAATCACACGCGGGTCTGATAAAAACTGCTTGAGGTAGCGACGTACCGCAGGCGCTGTCGGCTCATCAGGCGTACCAAGGTTGACCAATAGAACAGCAATACGTGGGGGCAGTTTTGGTTTCATAAAGTACTATTTTATTATTAGGTTGATTAAAAAAGAATATAGGATAAACGATTATTAGTGTAGCATTTTATAGCGCAATAACGCATGGTAAAAATAGCAACCCTACAATTTGATACGCACTGAGTTTTTACTGTGCGCGAAAGACTCAACTCGAAGGTTGTGCTCATCCACGCATCGCCATACAATAGGCAAGCATATTGCCGTCCTATTTTTTATTGATAATTGTCGTCTTGCGAGGTAGCTTTGAACGCACGTCCTGATAGTACTACCAGTGACCACTCCCCAAAAGATCACGCTCATGTGGATAGCTCAGTCGATACAGTTGGCTCAGTTGGAATCGTCACACCACAGAACTTCCATTTCGCTGAACCCTTGACCTTGGAGTGCAATCGAACCTTGCCCTCGTTTGACTTGATGGTAGAGACTTATGGCACCCTCAATAGCGATCAATCAAATGCGATATTAATTTGTCACGCCTTATCTGGCAACCATCATGCGGCAGGCAGGTATAGTGCCGATGATAAAAAAGCAGGCTGGTGGGACAATATGATTGGCCCTAATAAGGCCATCGATACCAATCAATTTTATGTGGTGTGCCTCAATAATATCGGCAGCTGCTTTGGCTCGACGGGTCCAACGACGATCAATCCAGACAGCATCGATTCAGAAAAAGCAGACAACGCTAGCGCATCAGAAGTTTACGGCCCTGACTTTCCGTTAGTCACCATCAAAGACTGGGTCAAAACCCAAGCCATGCTCTCAGATCGTCTCGGTATCGATGTTTGGCATGCTATCGTCGGTGGCTCTATGGGCGGTATGCAGGCGCTGCAATGGTCGGTCGATTACCCTGAGAGGCTGAAGCGCTGCGTAGTCATCGCCAGCACACCGAAACTCTCTGCACAGAATATTGCCTTTAATGAGGTCGCACGTCAGTCGATTTTATCGGATCCTGACTTTAAGGACGGACGCTATTTACAAGCTGGTACTTATCCTCGTCGCGGACTAATCCTCGCACGAATGGTTGGTCATATCACCTATTTGACCGATGATGCGATGAAAGCCAAGTTCGGTCGTGATTTAAAATCTGGCAAATTTATGTATGGCTATGATGTCGAGTTTCAGGTTGAAAGCTATCTACGCTATCAAGGTGAGCGCTTTAGCGAAAACTTCGATGCCAATACTTATTTGCTTATGACCAAAGCGTTAGATTACTTTGACCCAACGCGTGGCTATCTGTCAGTACAATCATCCGTACAGCCATCAACACAGTCATCAACACCATCAGTAGACTCTACAAATCCGTCGGAGTCTGGAGCGCTACTTGAGGACTCAATCGCGGCATCTGTCGAAACGACCAAAAATGCGACCGAAAAATCCGCTAAATATGAGCTTGCAGATGACTTACCTACTGACAACTTAAAAACTGATAATGAAACCGACAATGACGTTCAAACTGACAATGAAATTGATCGTCAGCAAGAATTAGCGGCGCTCAAAGCGGCCTTTGCCCATACTCAGTGTCAGTACTTAGTGGTGTCGTTTACCACCGATTGGCGCTTTGCCCCTGAGCGCTCGCAAGAGATTGTCGATGCCTTAATGGCGACTGGAAAACCCGTCAACTATATCAATGTCGATGCACCGCATGGTCATGATTCCTTCTTATTCGATATCCCCCGTTATATGGGTGCCGTCAGAGGGTTTTTGACCGCGCCATTTATCACGGACAGCCAGTCAAAAAATAGTCAGTCGAAAAACAGCCATCGGAAAACTGGAGAGCGCTCATGAGAATGGATCATCAATTGGCTGAGCGTTGGATTGCCCCGCAGTCCCATGTACTAGACTTAGGCTGTGGCAATGGCGAATTGCTCGCGCATTTACAACAAAATCGCGGCGTGACGGGATATGGGCTTGAGATTGACGAAGAAAAAATCAATGATGGCATCGCCAAAGGGTTGTCCATCATCGAGCAAGATCTGAACGATGGTCTCGCGCGTTTCGCTGATGATAGCTTCGATACCGTCGTCATGGCGCGTGCCCTGCAAGCAGTCAAGTCACCAGATGTGCTATTGCTCGATATGCTGCGAGTTGCTCGCGAAGCAGTTATCACCTTCCCTAACTTTGCCCACTGGCAAAACCGGCTGCATTTAGGGCTTAAAGGGATGATGCCCGTTTCAGAAGCGCTGCCTTACGAATGGTATAACACACCAAATATTCATCTATGTACCTTTAAAGACTTTGAGCAGCTTTGTGCCAAGCATGACATTCATATTATTAACCGTTTCGCCGTTAGTGATTCGGAAAAAGGCCACACACCGCTCATGAAAGCATTGATACGCCAAGCGCCAAATCTGCTGGCAGACGTCGCTATTTACCGCGTGACCAAACAAAAACCCGTATAGTCATAGGCAATTCCACCTCCTTTTAAGCTATCTAATGATGGCTAATAAACACCTTTTTAACCTTAATACATTGTTAATTCTTTATTACCTCTTAGTAACTCTATGATTTTGTTGAGGACGCTAAGGTAGTATTGAGGATTAAATCGTGTAATTAGTATTTGAGTTTCGTAAGTTTGGGTGTTAAGCTAGCAAAATAGTGTCAACCGCACCCTGATTTCGACCGTTTATCGGTCCGACTAACGGTAATTGCAACACTCAACGATTAACTATATTGCTAATAATTAGGTAGGTTTATATCGCAAGATGTCACCTAATTGTTATCACCGTCTAACTGTCTTTA
Organism: Psychrobacter sp. PAMC 21119; assembly: GCF_000247495.1. Classification (NCBI taxonomy): domain Bacteria; kingdom Pseudomonadati; phylum Pseudomonadota; class Gammaproteobacteria; order Moraxellales; family Moraxellaceae; genus Psychrobacter; species Psychrobacter sp. PAMC 21119. Next base: position 159,742 of record NZ_AHVZ01000040.1, read on the forward strand.
GCGAGACAATGTTTAGCGGTACAACTCTTTTTGCCTATTAACTGCCTAATTTTGGAGCTGCTATGAAATTATTAAAAGCTGCGTTGTTCACTGCCTTGTTTTCTTGTGCCGGCCTTGCCAACGCTGAGTTAATATCAAACGTGCCACTTGATACCTCACGTTTTGAGCTAATGCCTGTCAGTGAATTGTCTAATCGTGCTGCCCAAGGCAACGATCACGCTCAGTTTTACTTAGCCAAACGTTTGCAAAAAGGTGAAGGCATTGCCCAAAACACCCAGCAAGCCATCCAATGGTATACCAAAGCTGCTCAGCAAGGCGTTGCCCCTGCTCAGTTGAATCTTGCCATCATGTACTTGCGCGGTGAAGGTGTGCAGCCTAACTTGCAACAAGCGAAAGTTTGGTTAGAGAAAGCGGCCATGCGTGGTGATAACCGTGCGAGCTATACGCTTGCTTTGTTAGATGAGAAGCAAAAGAATTTGGTCGATGCTTATAAGTGGTACGACTTGGCTGCCCGTGATGGCATGCTAGATGAAAAAGTCCGTAACAAGGCTCGTGGTAAAATCGGTCAGTTGGCATTGAACTTATCAAGCTCAGATATCGCTAGCGCTCGTAGCAAAGCAGATACTTGGTTCCAGAGTAAGTAATATCTAGCAACATACAGTTTTAGTTTAAAAATAAAAATCCAGCCTTTGAGCTGGATTTTTTATACTTAAGGCATTATGCCCTTTAATATTATTTCTCAGCAGTACTGAACCATATTACGAAAAAAGTAATTTTTTGGATTTTCATCATGACTTGTATCACAATACAGTCATTTTTTATCTATTTCATAGCACAACCGCAATTCATTGAACATTTTATCTCACTTTGGATAAGCTTTGGTGTCGAACAAACAGCCTATACTAAGTTTGTTTTTAGTACCATTGAATGGTGGTCGATAGTTCCTGTTGTGTGTTTAATACTTGTGGTCATTACACTACAACGCCAATCAAAGCTCTTGTCAGCTTTAACACTCATTATTAGTCTGACCGGTACACTGGCTTTGGTTTTATCAATATATTCGACCGCTATGCTCATGCCACTCGGAAGGTAGGTTAAAACAAGGTTTGTCATTCTATATTCTACAATAGTGAGGAAAGGTGACGTCTATTTGATAGCCACATTTAAATTTTGGATTTTATGCCTACATTTTGCATAACTGTCGTGCACCTTCCTCATCTATAATTGAATGCTCATTTGCAATATATAACCAACTATAATGAGTGTAACAATTTAAACATAAGAATATATTAGCCAGTGTAGTATCGCTCGACACATAACGATTTGTGACCCTGCAATACTCACTATCTGGAACTCCCTCTGGACGAGAAATATCATATTTAGTGTAAAGGTTTTTCTGCCAATCAACCATCTGCTGCAACTTTATAACCATTTGCGATTTACAATGAGGACAGTTTTTTAGAACTGGCATTTCTACTTTATTGAAGCGACACTTGCTATGCTTGAGTACACCATCATCATTTACATAGTCAGTATTAATTTCAGAAAACTTATTAATGTTAGATAAGGTATCAACACCAGCCTCAAACTTCACTTTATTATGCTTCAATCCGTATAACACACTGTTATAGTGAGATTTATACCTCTCAAATATTATGGAACCTACCAAAAATATCGCGATCAGATATAAGTCCATGATATCTGTCCAACTATATATTTTTGCCATAATTAAAAGAATTGCGTATAGCGACAGCCATGCGAAATAGGGCCAGTGATGTAACAATGATTTAGATTTTTTATTTTCAACTATACTTACTTTGTTGATTTGAGCTATATCAACTGGTTTCTCCGTCAAAAGACTGTGATTACAATGTGGACAAAATAGTATTCCTTTTTCGATTAAAGGGACAGCAAACGACTCATGACAACTTTCATGAGGACAAGTTAGGTTTAAAACTTTATTAGGTTTTGTTTTTGGCATGCAATCTCTTATTTTCTACTCGTCACAAATTTTGCACGATTTATAGCTCTATAAGGAACTATGGATCTTGTTAATATATTTTCGATGGTGATGGCTAAAATAAATATAATTAGTTGCCTTTACCATGAAATAAACAGAACAGATAATGAGAAATGTCTACTATAGCAAGCTCTACTCATAGGATAAACGCTTAAAAGCTATTACAGCTTAGAGCAGATCACTTAATGAGTTATGTATACGCTTAACGATGCTATTAACTTTTAAAATATTCAAAACTCACCTAAAATTTGCTACACTACCTGCGCATTAGCCAATCCCACAATCGGGCTAGTGTTATAACCCATTTCGAACCGACAAAGTCTATTTCAAATAAATTCGATATAAGGAAGCCGAGCACAGATTGTACCCAAAGTACATCAAGCGAGGATGACACAATAGCGTGTTTATTTGAACCAGACTGTTAACCCAACGCACTAGGTTTGCGACCTAGCCAGCAGGAGAAACACATGAGCATCACTCAAGACAAAAATATAGATGGCAATATCCAAGACAACACAGTAACTGATAACAAGTCAGCCCCCGTTTACGATAGCGTCACCAATAATATCGTCGTTGCTGCCCTTTATAAGTTCACGCGCTTTGCTGACTTTGAGCAATATCGTGAGCCAATCCTAAATACCATGCTCGATAACGACGTCAAAGGCACTTTGTTGATTGCCGCTGAAGGCATTAACGGGACGATTTCTGGCACGCGCCAAAGTATTGACACCGTCCTTGACTACCTGCGTAGTATCGAAGCGATTGGCAGTTTTACCTTTAAAGAATCTTATACCAATGCTCAGCCTTTTTATCGAACTAAGGTGAAGCTCAAAAAAGAAATCGTCACCATGGGTGTCGAAAATATCGATCCTTTGCAATCGGTCGGTCGCTATGTAAAACCAAGCGAGTGGAATGCGCTAATCTCTGATCCTGAGGTTATGCTCATCGATACCCGTAACGATTATGAGGTGCAAATCGGTACGTTTCAAAATGCGGTCAACCCGAATACGGAAACCTTCCGCGAGTTCCCAGAATACGTGGCAAAAGAGCTTGACCCAACGAAGCATAAAAAAGTCGCGATGTTCTGTACGGGTGGTATCCGCTGTGAGAAATCTACTGCCTACTTACGAGAGCAAGGATTTGAAGAGGTTTATCATCTAGAAGGCGGCATCCTAAAATATCTAGAAGAAGTGCCTGCCAGCGACTCTATGTGGCAAGGCGACTGCTTCGTCTTTGACAATCGCGTGTCGGTCAATCACAATTTAGAAAAAGGCAGCTATGAGCAATGCTTCGCTTGCCGTATGCCCATTACTCAAGAAGAGATGCAAAGCAGTGCTTACATTAAAGGCGAGTCATGCCCACATTGTATCGATAAAGCAACTGATGAACAAAAGGCGCGCTTTCGTGAACGCGAGCATCAAATGCAGCTAGCGAAAAAACGTGGTGAAGCGCATATCGGCAGCGACGTGATAGATGTGATAGAGAAACGCAAAGCCGCTAAGGTTGAAGCACAACGATTAGCCGATGCAGCAAATCAAGCCAAAAATAGATAAACAGTCTTACTTCAAGCTAAACAAAAAAAGAGAGGCTCTAATTAATAGAGCCTCTCTTTTTTTATGACAAATTGTCAGTGCTTATCGCAACAATCAACGCTGATATAGTTGATCCAATTTAAAAGTGGTACAAAGCAACCGAGTGCAGATGTATATGCAATACTTCAAGCGAGGTTAACGCTGTCACTCTTTTATAGTGGATTGACTATACTAGAATAAGATACGTACGCGGATAGTTTCTTCTACGTCTTTGAGTTGATCTAGCGCAGCGGTCGAATCATTATAATCGACATCCATCACTAGATAACCAACATCACCTTCCGTCATTAAGCTCTGTGCCAAGATATTGATATGCGCTTCAGCAAACAAGCGGTTAATCTGTGACAGTACGCCCGGTACGTTTCTGTGAATGTGCAGCAGACGATGCGAGTTTTCTTTGAATGGAATTGAGACTTCTGGGAAGTTGACAGCAGTAGCTGTATCACCTTGATCAGAGTATCTGACGAATTTATCCGCTACTTCGAGTCCAATATTAGCTTGAGCTTCTTGGGTCGAACCACCAATGTGCGGGGTCAGGATAACATTGTCAAATTTACGTAGTGGTGACTCAAACTCTTGGTCAGCAGATTTTGGCTCTTTTGGGAACACGTCAATCGCCGCGCCCAATATTTTACCAGACTCAAGCACAGCAGCTAGGTCGTCAATTTCGACGCACGTACCGCGTGCAGCATTGATAAAGTAACTGCCTTCTTTCATTTGAGCGAATTGTTCAGCTTTCATCATATAGCGCGTGCTTGGCACATCAGGTACATGCAAGGTCACGATGTCAGCCGTTGATAACAGCTCCTCTAAACTTCCCACTTGTACCGCATTACCTAATGGCAACTTGGTGACAGCATCATGATAAATGACTTTCATACCGAAGCTTTCTGCCAATACTGACAGTTGTGAGCCGATAGAGCCGTAACCGACGATACCGATGGTCTTACCACGCACTTCATGTGAGTTGGTGGCAGACTTACCCCAACCGCCGCGATGCACAGTCGCATTCTTTTCAGGAATGCCGCGATACAGCATAATAGCTTCGGCCAATACCAGTTCAGCCACCGAGCGGGTATTTGAGTATGGCGCGTTAAAGACTGGAATACCCAGTTCACGAGCGGCTTCTAAGTCTACTTGGTTGGTACCGATACAGAAGCAACCAATACCGATCAGCTTGTGCGCATGCTCAAGTACTTCACGAGTCAGCTGCGTGCGCGAGCGAATACCAACAAAGTGAGCGTCTTTAATCTTTTCGATCAGCTCATCTTGATCCAGCGCGTGACTGATATTTTCGATGTTATGATAGCCAGCACCTTCCAATACTTTTAGAGCATTGGCATGTAGACCTTCAAGCAATAAAAAACGTATTTTGTCTTTCTGTAGTGATAACGCCATATGAGAACTGTCCTATAATTGTCTTATAAAAATCATCAGTGGGATAAGTCTGAGGGATGAAACGAAAACAGTCCCGATATCTTACACAAAATTCGACGTCGATGTTAGGAGATTAGATGAATTATTGGTTATCAAGCCTGAAAAATTTTTATGCTATAGTGAATCATTCTGTTTGAAACTAACCAGACCATTTTTTTGTGATTTACAGCCTGCCATATAGACAGATTATCACCTACTTATTGCCATCACGAGCTGACTGATCACTGAATTTAGAGATATTTCGTTATATAATAGTCAACCCCAGCATCGTGTTTACGCTAATATTGAGATTTTATCATGACGCCAACTACCGCTCAGCCTACACCCGAAACCAATACAACTGCCGTCCAAACTATTTTGAGTACTTTAATTGATACTCATGACTTTGATGCGAGCCAAATAAAAACCGACGCTGAAAGCTTAGAGCATTGGGGCAAAGACTGGACCAAGCACTTTGCGCCAGCGGCTGCCGCCATTGTCTTTCCAAAAACTACCGAACAAGTGCAATCTATCGTACTCCTTGCCAATGAGCACAACGTTGTTCTGACTCCAAGTGGTGGTCGTACAGGACTCTCTGCTGG
>NZ_AHVZ01000039.1:0-112924 GCF_000247495.1 Psychrobacter sp. PAMC 21119
ACGGTTTTATAAGCGTAAATATAAATAGTTATACAGGTACGCTTATTTAGGTGTAATGGACATTTTTCATGCTGACGTAGGGTCTAACGCTATATACTGTCTATATTTCCAAGGAATCAACGCCATGAATCAAAAAACTGCCCTTTTTGTAGTGATAAACACACCAAGAAGAATGGACGTAAGCTTGGCAAACAGCAGTATCAATGTCTAGCTTGCAGGCGGCAGTTTTTAGGTGGCAAAAGACTTAATAACCGAACGCTTTGGACTGAATATACGCAAGGAAAACAGACCTACCAACAACTGGCGGATAAATATCACTGTAGTCTTAAAACCATTCAAAGACGCTTAGATAAAATCAGTATTGAGTATCCAGTTAAACGTCCTAAGACTGCTAATATCATCATGGACACCACTTCCTATCCCCTCGTGTGCCTTGGCAGTCTCAGTGGACAACACCACTAGAACCGTTCTTAATTATGCGATAGTCAGTCATGAAACCAATAGTGCTTATAAGCAAGGGATTGATCATCTAGTATCGTTAGGCGTAGATATACAAAGCATCACCTGTGATGGTAGACGAGGACTGAGGACGTTATTCACCCGCACCCCTTGCCAGATGTGCCAGTTTCATCAAGTGCAAATAGTGACCCGCTATTTAACTCGTCGCCCTAAGAATAGTGCCAGTATCGAGCTTAGACGACTTACTTTAGAAATAAAACAGCTTGATAAAGATGCGTTTGTAAAGCGCTTAGATCACTGGTATTTGACTCATGAAGCCTATCTTAATGAGCGTAGTACCAATGAGGATACCGGCAGAACGTGGTACACCCACAAGCGTCTTAGAAGTGCTTATCGTAGTTTAAGAACCAATAGCGATTGGTTATTTACTTATCAAGAATATGGGCATTTAGACCTACCAAATACTACTAATTCTCTCGAAGGGTTATTCAGTGAGCTCAAGCGACAATTACACAGTCATCATGGGCTAAATGAGTATCGTAAGTTACGGTTTATTAAAGACTTTTTAGAGTCAAAGACACTCAAATAGCATGAATTATGTCCATTAGCGACTACCTTCTAATTTCTAGCATGAATTTTGTCCATTACACCAAAATTAACTATAAGTGCCCATCAACCATAGTATCGATATACAAGAGGTTAAGTAGCCCAAGCTAATCGCATTCCAGCTTTCTATATGTGTGCCTTTGATCTTGTTAAATATGCGTGACCCTATCCAGAACAACAGCGGAATACCCAGCATAAATGCAGGCACGATGACCGCAGCGTGGCGCAATACTTCGCCAGTATCATCACCTACCATGAGACGAAAGCCGTAACCTGCCAAGCTTAAAACAAGCGCAAACATAGCCAAGCCAATGGTAATACCTTTGGGTACTAAGCTGCGTTGCTGCGCTGTGCTTGCGACTGGTTCAGGTGACGCTGACGAGTTGATTGAATTTTTTGTGTCCATATTTCACCTACCTTTACGGAACTTGCTGTTAGGCATCGTTATAAATTATACAGCACATGTTAATACTTTTTTGTCCCAGTGGTATTGGGTCAATTTTGCTATCACGTCATACGGCAGTTATTAGCAGTCATTAATAATCATTATCAATTATTAACAGTTATTGGCCAATGCAAGCTCTACACGCATGGCATCGATAGCAGCCTTATAGTCTTCTTGATTGAATATCGCAGAACCGGCGACAAACATATCAGCACCCGCTTCAGCGATGGCTCGGATATTACTGGCTTTGACACCGCCATCGACTTCTAATCTGATATCTCGACCGCTGGTAATAATACGTTGACGGACTTGGCGCACCTTGTCTAGAGTACCTTCAATAAACGACTGACCACCAAAGCCAGGATTCACACTCATTAATAAAATTTGATCCACTTTATCCATGACGTAATCCAAATGATGTAATGAAGTAGCAGGGTTCAATACCAAACCACACTCTGCTCCACCATCTTTAATCAATTGTAAAGAGCGATCGATATGATGACTGGCTTCTGGATGAAACGTAATAATATTCGCACCCGCTTCTAAAAACTGATCAATCATACTATCAACAGGTGACACCATGAGATGTACGTCGATAGGTGCATCAATGCCATAGTCACGCAGCGCCTTACAAATCATACTACCAAACGTCAAATTGGGTACGTAATGATTGTCCATCACATCAAAATGAATCACATCGGCACCCGACTCTAATACCTTTTCGACTTCTTCGCCTAAACGTGCAAAATCAGCTGAGAGTATCGATGGTGCAATAAGATATGGTTTAGAAGGACTGATCATAATTTGGCTACCTAATTGATGTTTATATAAAGTATTAATAAAATAAAATTGCTGTCAGCTTTAGTCCTTTCTGTTTAGATTGAGGACATGCTCTAGCGCTGCTTGTATTGGGTTTTACAATAAGCACGACCAACGCCAAAATCTCGTTTCGCTTGATGTTTGGTAGCACGGCTGCTCACGCGCTGACGCCATAATCGAAAAGACGACGGCTTTAGCTCTTGGCGCATGAGCTTAATCACGCCAGCTTCATTAAGACCGTAGCTGTGCTCGATCGCCCCAAATGGTGTTCTGTCTTCCCATGCCATCTCTATCACTCGCGAGACTTGAATCTCATCAAGCACTCTGTCACCAGCGTCATTTATATTTTTTGCGATGAACTCATCCGAGTTAGCTTTAGAGATTGGGTCATCGTTGCTATGCTGCTTATTTTTTAGCGCCGCATCCATATCAGCTTGCATAGTCGCAAGTGCTGATTGCGCATTTTTAGACTCTGAATGAGTGTCACGTATTGAATGGGTATCACGTATTGATTTCGCATCGGAATTAGATGCTGTTAAATCTTGATAACTTGCCATAATTTTACCTTTTAAACATTAGCGCGTGTTGAGCGGCTTAGTGAAAAGAGTTCAATATCGACGCTTAGCTAAGTTGTGCCATGCGCCAATGATGTTCGATATGGTCGTTAATAATGCTCTGAATAAAATAATAACTATGGTCATAACCTGCCTGATAACGCAATGTTAAAGGCTGCTTGGCTTTTGTACAAGCGTCTTGAAGTTTGGCTGTTTGCAGCTGTCCTTCTGCTAAAAAATTATCCGCAGCGCCTTGATCGACCAAGATGCTGGCATACTGCTGACCGACCTTTTCGATCATCTTTGATGCATCTGCTTGCGACCATAGTGATTGGTCATCGCCGAAATACTCAGTATAGGCGGCTTGCCCCCATGCCGACTCACTGGCAGCACAGACGGGCGATAAGGCGGAGACACTGACAAACTTACTTGGGAATTTAAAACCCAACAGTAACGCCCCGTGACCGCCCATGGAGTGTCCAGTGATACCCATGCTATGAATGGGAAATTCTGAGCGCAGCAAATCGTATAGCTCATCGACGATATAGCTTTGCATATTAAAATGATCTGCCCACGGCTGCTGTGTGGCATCCACATAATAGCTTGCGCCCTGACCGACAAAATAGCGCTCATCGTTCGGCACTTCACTGCTGTCACCGTCACTGCTGTCACTACTTCGAGGTGATGTATCGGGTGCGATAAATATCATACCAAGCTCGCTACATTTTTGTTGAAAATGCGCTTTATGGGTGACGTTATCAGCATTACAGGTCAAACCCGATAGATATAAAACGGCAGGACATAACCGCCCTGCGAGCGCTTCATCAGGCAGATAAATACTGAACGTCATCGGCGTTTTCGTCGCTGTCGATTGATGACTATAGTAATGCTGCTCGCCATCAAAGCAGCGATTCACACTCTTTTGCGTGAGCTGGCTGTTAGCAGACAAGCTTTTATTATAAGTATTATTCATGAGTAACTTCCTCTTTGTCCAAGGTAAAATAAACGATGGCCTATAAAAAGCGCTTTATAAATTAAAAAGCACATTGATAACAAGTTAAATAGCACTCAAATTTTAATCAATATCACTGGTAGCATTTACTGGCAAGTTAGAGGTACTGTTGGAAGCGGTATTTGCAGTATTACTGGGTAAAATATTAACGGTGGTAGAACCCGCATTATTCGTAATGCTAGCGACTGGCGGACGGGTTTTATCAAACAATACTTGCTCAAACGCAGGTAGCGCCGTCTCCATTAGGCTACCAATCACCATCTGTGGCTCTGATGGCTCAAAACCCATCACACTCTCGCGCTCAGTCACTCGTAAGCGGGCATCCTTAAAGGCAGATTCAAAGCTGGTATTTTCACGCAGGCTTTCAGCAAAGAACGCTTGCCCAAAATAAGTCATTTCTGCCGTATTGGTGCAGCCAAACGAAGCTTTATCAGCCGCTGAGGCAGTAATCACCACTGTGGTCGGTGAGGCCAATTCATCGATAAACGAGCCTGAGTAACACGCTGATACGACGATTACACGCCAGCGAATACCTGAAGCATCCAAAGATTCGCGCAACCAGGTAGCATCTAAATTATCTATCGCAAGTGGTGGATTCGCCAATTGCACGATATCTTCAGTACCGTGTGAGGATAGCGTGAGAAATAGCACATCTTCATCGGCATTCATCTGCCGACCAATTCTTTTTAAGCCGCGCAAAATACTGGTCTTAGTCGCAATTGGTTCATCGAGCCAGCTGTACTGATTATTAATGAGTGAGAGCGAATGACCGCTGGTGCCAAAGCGCACATCGAACAGCTCGCGTACTTTATTAATCTCGGAGCGAAAAACATTTTGATCAGAGAACCCAGCCACACCCATAAAGTACCAGTCAGTCTTGCCATCGATACTTGGATCAATGCCATCAAGCGCTTGTTGCAACAGACGTGGCTGCTCGTACAATGCAGCCTCTTCTAACACTGGCTCTACAGGTATTTGCTTAAATATGGGTTGGTCGGCGACATTACGCTGCCAGATAGTCAGCAGCGCCACTGCGCCTACCAGCACAATAATACGCTCCCACCATGGTGTGCGCATGCGACGAGAAAAAATCCACAATAAGGCAAGCGTCTGCCATAAGAACAGCACTAAAAACAGAATGGGTAAAAATGAATAACTCCAGTCCGGCAGCCAACCATAACTGCCAAAAAACTGCACCAGACTTTGTAATAATGCCGACAAGGTGTCAGCAACCAACCATAGCACCACAGGCACAAAAACCAGCGCCTGATTGCCCGCTCGCCGTGCCAAAATAATACCACTCAATAAAATAATCATCGGCCAGATGAGATAGCTGACCAATCCTTGCTCATTAAAAATACTGCCGCCTTCAGCAGCCAGCCATGAGAAAAGCACGTTGCTACCAAGTGCCAATAGCGCGAAGACCGCAAACTGAATAAAGGTGGGCTTAACCCAAGAAAACGCGCGCGTTGACCCCACTAGCATCCATAAAGTTGCGATAATATTGGCAGCGAAATTGAGTGAAAAGCGCTGAAGCGATACGGTTTTTAGCGACGTAAGTGACAAAGACTTAGACCTCTAGCCAGTCGAAAGAAATAAAGTGAATCAATGATAAGTATTTTGATGCAGCAGCCGTTCAATGTTATTTATTTACATTTTTTGCGCGGCTTACACACAGCGACGTTATGTTTGATCCACTATAGAATAAGCAAAAAAACGAATAGCATGAGTCAATAGTATGGCTCGCCAATCTAACGCGATTGTAACGGATTGTCGGTCAAGAGGATAAGGCTGATTTGTAAAAAATCGCTCAAATCTGACCGAAAATCAATTAAAAAAAGGAGGCCTTGAATACAAGACCTCCTTCTATATCAATGACTCAATACTATCTCATCAATAACTCATTGACACGTTTTAGGTAAGCTGCTGGATCGTCTAATTGACCGCCATCCGCTAGCAATGCTTGATCAAAGATGACTTGCGCCAGCTTGTCAAAATCAACATCAGATTGCTCGCTACTTTCAAGCTTCTTAATCAATGGATGATCAGGGTTGACTTCAAGCGTTGGCTTACTCGCTGGCACATCTTGACCCATTTGCTGGAGCATCTGAATCATTTGTGGCGACAACTCACCTTCACCAACGACCAAACAGGCTGGGCTATCAACCAAGCGCGTAGACACTTTCACGTCTTTCGCACGCTCGCCTAACGCTGCTTTTAGCTTATCAACCACTGGCTTCATGGTTTCTTCGGCTTTTTCGGCTTCGGCTTTTTCGGCTTCGTCTTGCAAATCACCCAAATCAACCGCGCCTTTGGCGATATTTTGTAGCGGTGTCTCATCAAATGAGGTTAAGAAGTTCATCGCCCATTCATCGACACGGCTGGTCATCAAGATAACTTCGATGCCTTTCTTTTTGAACAACTCAAGCTGCGGGCTGTTCTTTGCCGCTGCCAAATTATCAGCCGTTATGTAATAGATGGCCTTTTGACCGTCTTTCATGCGCGCTTTATAGTCTTCAAAGCTGGTCGTCACACTGTCTTGTGTGCTGGTCGCATAACGTAGCAATTTGGCAATACGTTCTTGATTGCCCATGTCCTCGCCCAAACCTTCTTTGATGACATCACCAAACTCGGCGTAGAACTGCGCGAACTTCTCTTGCTTATCACTGTCTTCGCTATTGGCCAAACTTGCCAGCAAGGTCAAAATACGACGTGCATTACCATCACGGATAGACTTCACATCACGCGATTCTTGCAATAGCTCGCGACTGACGTTCAATGGCAAGTCAGCTGAATCGATAACCCCTTTGACAAAGCGTAGATACATCGGTAGCAACTGCTCAGCCTCGTCCATAATAAAGACGCGCTTGACGTAAAGCTTGAGACCATGCTGCTGCTCACGAGTATATAAATCTACAGGCGCTTTTTTAGGAATGTATAGCAGCTGCGTATACTGAACGCGGCCTTCGACACGGTTATGCGTCCACGTCAGCGGTGCATCCATGTCATAGGAGATGTTTTTATAAAAATCGACATATTCCTCGTCTTCAATCTCAGAGCTTGAGCGAGTCCACAGAGCACTGGCCTTGTTGATGGTTTCCCATTCGTCAGTCAGTACCATCTCGCCGCCAGCAGAGGCTTGCGCATCAGCGCTGTCAGTTTCGTCATCAGCTACATCTTCTTGCCAAACTTCTTTACGCATTTGAATCGGTAGGCTGATATGGTCAGAGTATTTATTCACCAAGCGCTTGATTTTGGCGCGGTCTAGATAGCTGTCTTCGCCTTCAACGTACTCTTCTTTTAGATGCAACGTGATGGCAGTACCGCGCGCGTCCTTGGTGATAGGCTCAACGGTAAAGCTACCAGTGCCATCGGATACCCAACGTACGCCCTTATCTGCAGGCTCGCCCGCTTTGCGTGATTCTACGCTAATCGTATCTGCCACGATAAAGCCTGAATAGAAACCAACGCCAAATTGACCAATCAATTGACCTTCTTGCTTTTGCGACTCAGAAAGCTTGTCTAAGAACGCTTTGGTGCCAGACTTGGCAATCGTACCTAAGTTTTCGATGGCATCCGCTTCATTCATACCAATACCATTATCGGTAAAGGTGATCGTTTTAGCATCTTCATCGACGGCGATGCGAATTTTTAACTCACCATCGTTTTCATAAAGACTGTCATCATTGGTGCCTTCAAAACGCAGTTTATCGCAGGCATCAGAGGCATTAGATACCAATTCACGGACAAAGATGTCAGCGTTAGAATAGAGCGAATGCGTCACCAAATGCAGCAATTGCGCCACTTCTGCTTCAAACGTATGTTTTTTTAATTCTGGATTCAGACCTTTAGCTTGAGTTGCTTCACTCATAAAACACTCCTTTGAATTCTATTAAGTACTTATTATAAAATAACGATGAACCTGCCAAGACCGCTTTAATAGCATTATCAAATGCTAGCCTGTTGGATACCGTTAAGCTGTTTATACTAATAGGGGCATAGAAGAAAATTTCAAGCGCAAAAGGGTTATTCAATAAAAAACACCGTCTTAGTTTGCTAAGGCGGTGTTTTTTGTGAGCCATATACTCACATAATCATTTAAAAAGGCATATAGTCAAGTCTATATAAATCCGCTACATCGTCATCCTCGCTAAGCATACTAATGTATAACTTGCACTCGGTTTCCTTGTATCGAAATTATATTGAACTGACTATATTAAACTTTATTCTGAGTAAGCTTCTAGCAATAAATCCCAAATAGTCATTAGCTTATTTGAAAAGTGAATATGTGTTTTCATAGTAACCTTCAGTGCAGTAATATTGTCTTGATAGACACCATTACAACCGATTACTATAATTCTGTAAAATATATTAAATACATATTTTTGTTTTGTTTTTTAAAACAATAAAATTACTCAACATTTAACGTGGCATCGGACGAATGGTCAAAATCTGCTCGCTGCGACCAAACGGGCCATATATATCGTGCAACACTGCGCTGGTCACCCCAATCCCATCAGCGCCATACTGTTGTACCGCGTCAATGCCGAGCCAACGTCCTTGCGGCGCGCGATGCATATGAATCTGCAAATCAGTATTGGGAAACATCCACTCCAACGTTGATAGTCCGAGACCAAGTCGTGGCACGACGCCATTGGCAGTATCGACCATGCCCAATAAATGCACCAAATCATCCGTCGGTTCGCCCTCGACCATCTCAACATCATTGGTGATCCAAACCATACCACGCCCAGCGCGACGATCAGCATCAGTGACTAAGCGCACTGTTTTAATAAAACCACCTGGCCAACCTTTCATACCATCCCAGACTGCCAAGTCTTCAGGTTGGTACTGTGCTTTTTGATCCTCCAGTCCTGCAATCTCGCTGGTGTCTTGAGTCATCAGTCGCCATGCACGAGCAATAATAGCATCACGGCCACGACTGCTCAGCACCGACTCAACCAGCTCAATGGTTCTGCCCGGACGAATACAACGGGTAGTAACAGTAAACTCATCAAGCGGTATGAGCCCCAAAATGTCGAGACTAATACGGGCAATTCTCATATTCTCTTGTGGAGCAAATCTACTAAGCTCAGCGGTCAGTAATCCTGTCGCTGGTGCCATATGCTGCTCGTGCTCATTCCAAGCGCCTTGGGCATGCTTGGTGGGCTGATAGTGTGCGATCATCACACCATCTTCTTGCTGTTCACGTTTAATAAAGTTGTAATAAGCTGACATTAACCATCCTTAATGTTGTCTCAAATCTTGCTCATTCATCCAGTATTTTGTAACTGTTGTGAGAAGTGGTTATGGTTGTATAAAAAAGTTATGCGTTACCAGAGCGTGTCAATCACTTCCTAGTAATTTTCAGGCTTGGCTTACCTTTATTGTTTATTTAGTAAGCTCTTGCTTTCTCATATTGAGCAACGTGCGACTCTTAGCCATTATAAAGAGGAAAAAAGCCATGATAGCAATAAGGACACCATATAAGACACTATAATCTTTCGTAAATTGTGCCGTATTAAGAATAAGCATCAATACCAAAATGACAATCACAAACATATTAATTTTCAATTGCTTATTGATGTCATCGACTGTGGCTTCGACCAATACGAACTTTTTTTTGTGCTTTTTCATGTTACTTACCTACTTGCGTGACCGGAATACGTAAGGCTTTGGGCAGACTAAATATGACATTCTCTTCGATACCTGACAGCTCACTTGGCAAGTCACCGCCCCAATCTTGCAACTGCTGTAGCACCTCTTGAATCAATACTTCTGGCGCTGAAGCCCCTGCGGTGACACCCACATTCTCTACGCCATCAAACCAGCTACTGTCCATTTCGCTGGCGTTGTCTATCAAATAAGCACGGCAATTCATCCGCTCTGCCAATTCACGCAAACGATTTGAGTTTGAGGAGTTTGGTGAGCCTACCACCAAGACTATCTCGCAGCGACTGGCCAAATCTTTGACCGCATCTTGGCGGTTTTGGGTGGCGTAACAGATGTCATCTTTACGCGGTCCTTCGATACTAGGGAATTTGTCGCGCAGTGCATCGATGACGCGTGCCGTATCGTCCATCGACAAGGTCGTTTGAGTAACAAATGCCAAACGCTCACCATCCTGCACAGTCAGCTTTTCGACATCGGCTTCATTTTCGACCAAATGAATCTCTCCACCATGACGACGATTAAATCGCCCCATTGTGCCCTCAACTTCAGGATGTCCAGCATGACCGATCAACACCGCATCCATACCATCTTGCGCAAATTTAGCGACTTCGATATGTACCTTAGTGACTAGCGGACAAGTGGCATCAAATACTGTTAGATCACGACGAGTTGCCTCATCTTCGACCGCTTTTGAGACCCCATGCGCAGAGAAAATAACGATTGCGCCATCGGGTACTTCGTGAAGCTCTTCGACAAATACCGCACCGCGATTGGCCAAATCCGAGACCACAAATTTATTGTGTACAACCTCATGACGGACATAAATAGGGGGCTCAAAGCGGGTCAATGCTTCGTTGACTATCGCAATCGCGCGATCGACACCAGCGCAAAAACCACGTGGATTGGCAAGATAAATTTGCATAAGATGGCCTATCATTAGATAATTTGTATTTATCGCTTAACGTCAAAAGCTTAACGTCAAAAGTTGGGATGCATTCAATACGCTACTTTAGCATAATTTGCTTTTATTGCCTTTTAAAATACCATCGTTCCAGTCGCTATAGAAGCAGTCGGTCTTTAAAAAAACAAAAGTGTCAAAAGCAGTTTATAATTAGGCAGTAGTTATGATTTCTCTAACCCTACATGATGACATTTTATATTTTTACCAGCCTTTGACGCTTTGGCGGTTCACTATCACATCTTTTCGTCTTTTATTAGCACACACTTTATTAGGGCACACCCCATTAGGACACTTTGTATGACAGGTTCATTATTTATTATTACCGCTGCCTCTGGTACGGGCAAGACCTCACTGGTGAAGCAGCTACTTGCCACCACCAATGACTTGACCGTCAGTGTCTCCCATACGACTCGCGTCCCGCGTCCGGGTGAAATTGATGGTCATCATTATCATTTTACCGATGTCGAGAAATTTGTGACTGCCATCGGCGACAATAAATTTTTGGAGCACGCCGAAGTGTTTGGTAATTATTATGGCACCTCAGAACAAAGCGTACGTGCGCAATTAGAGGCCGGTGTCGATGTGATTTTGGAGATTGATTGGCAGGGGGCGCTACAAGTCAAAAAAATATTTACTGACGCGACGATGGTCTTTATTCTGCCCCCAAGCATTGCCACGTTACGCCAGCGCTTGTCGACTCGCGCGCAAGACACGATAGAAGTCATAGAGCAGCGCTTAGCAGGCGCAGTGACTGAGATGGCGCAATACGTAAATTTTGATTTTGTCATAATTAATGATAATTTCGAAGTCGCTTTGACTGAGCTAAAAGCCATTATCGTCGCTGATAGACAGACGCTAAAACGCCAACAGCAGCGTTATCATCGTACGATTAGCAACTTGCTAAGCAATAAAGTACAAGAGTAGGGTTATTACTGCCTGTCAGTAGGGTTTAATTTGGCAAGCAGACATAAAAAGCAACCACCTACCTAGGCAAAAAATGCTACAATGTCTAGCTATTCCCCTTTATATTTTTGATATTATTTTTATTTGAGTGACGGACTATGTCTGTGACTAATAAAAACAACCGAGGTAGCTATTTATGGCACGAGTGACGATTGAAGATTGTTTGGATAATGTTGATAATCGCTTTGAGCTGGTTTTGGTCGCAAGTAAGCGCGCCCGTCAGCTGGCCAAAGGTATCGCTGAGCCGTTGGTTGAAGTCGATAACGACAAGCCTACGGTATTGGCTCTACGTGAAATTGCCGCGGGCAAAATCACTCGCGATATTCTAAATCAGCCAGAGCATAACTTTGCTACTAGCTCAATGGATTTAGCACTGTCAGGCGATCATAGCTTCTAGTAAAAGCTGTTTGATATGCAAGCGCATATTGATGATAAAAACCACAGCTTATGCTGTGGTTTTTCGTTTACAACTGTATGCTTTTGGCTATTATGAAAGCCATTTACGCCCAAAATCATACCACTGGGTATAAATTTATAAGTTTTTTTCTGGCACCAACGCTTAGCAGTTGACATTGAATACGATTTACGATTAATTAGAGAGTGGTCTCGCCTTTCTACTGCTCTCTATTATAATTATTGCGCTTTTTTACAATAATCGTTTTCTTTTATAATAGGGTCGCTGCAATTTAAAAACGTGACAGCGTCAACCTTGTAAACGATACCATCCGGTTGCTTTTTTATCCATATATCCATATATCCATACATCGATATTATCTTGCTTTAACAGTAGATTAGTATTCATTCAGTCACCATTTACCTTAGCAGAGCTTAATCAATTATAGGTAATGGAAAATAGGATCGTCACTTTATGAGTCAAACCCTTCCCAAACTCAGTCATCATCTAGTCGATGATGCTCAATATAATTTGCTCCGTTCAGTTGGCTATCTGACTGCTGCCGAACGCCGTGATATTGTTGATGCCTGTGAGTTCGGTGATATTGCGCATATTAAAGACAAGCGTAAATCAGGGGAGCCTTATATCACTCATCCGATTGCGGTCGCTGAAATATTGGCAGGTTTTCGTTTAGATCGAGATACCATTATTGCAGCGATTTTGCATGATACCGTCGAAGATACCGACGTTAGCGATGAGCAAATCGAGCAACGCTATGGCAAAGTGGTTGCTAGACTGGTTGATGGCGTCACCAAATTAAAATCTTCGACCCATAATAAACAACAAAATAAAGCGGCGACTTTTCATAAAATCCTGACGGCTACCCTTGCTGATCCACGGGTGTTAATCATTAAGCTTGCCGATCGCCTACACAATATGTCGACGCTGGATGCGGTACGTCCTGAAAAACAGCGCACGACAGCGCAAGAGACGTTAGATTTTTATGTACCATTTGCCCGTCTGATGGGTCTCAATGACATCGCTGATTATATTGAGGTGCTGTGTTACCGCAATCTTGATTCTGGTATGTATAACAAGATTTCAGATAAGCTGCTGCAACACGGGTTGGGACGTAATTTTCAAAGAGAGGCTATTCATAGCTATCTGACTATTGTCTTAAACAATTTAGGGCTCAATGGCCTCGTCAAAGTATTAGACAATCGCGTGGTGATATATCGACAGTTTTTCCGCAATCGCGGTGAGATTAATGCGCTGCTTCGTCACTATGCTTTTGAGATTGTGCTCGACAATATTGAAGCTTGCGACAAGCTGGCTTATTACCTCATCAAAAAATATCAAATCGATGATACCCATATCGCTGACAATATTCGTCGCCCACTACCGGGTGGCAATCAATCCCTGACCCTTATTTATGAGCGGGATAATGATTTTGTAAAAGTTACTATTTTGACCAAGCAAATGCAAAATGCGGCAAGGCTTGGCGTTATCGGGGCGGAACACGCCTCCGATGTCAGTCAATCAGTCATTCAGGCGTCACTACGCAATATGAAAGACTTGGTCGATGAAGACAGCTTAAATCAAAACAGCCCTGACTTTACTGCTGCCGTCTCGACGATTAGCGAGCTGATGGATTACCTACATTCAAGCAAAATTATTTGTTATAGTCCCAAAGGTCGCGCTTATGAGCTATCACAAGGAGCCACAGCGCTTGATTTTGCTTATGCTGTTGGACCTATGGTCGGTAATGTGGCCGTCGGTGCCAATATCGATGGCAACAAAGCCAAGCTGGGCACGGTGGTCAAAAACGGGCAATTGGTCGAAATTGAAGTAAATAGCCACTCAGAGCCAAAGGCAGAATGGCTCGGGTTTGTCGTGACCAATAAAGCCCGTGAAGAGATTTTACGCTGGTTTAAGGATTTATCTGCTGCTGATAAACAGCATCATGGTCAACAAGCCTTGGATCGCGCGCTAAAAACCTATCAAAAAAGCCTCGATGATTTAACGGACAGCGATTGGAAAAACTTGACAGAATGGCGTGGTCTGACAGAAAAAAATGCGCTATTTGAACAGATTAGCTCGGGCACGCTACTGCCACAACTGGTGGTCACTCGCTTATTTAGCGACGAAGTCAGTGACTTGCAGGCTAAAGAACAAAATGATGATGATGCCCAACCGCAACAATTGATTGTCAATGCCTCAGGGGTAGAGCTTGATTTTGCCAATTGCTGCCATCCAATCTACGGCGACCCTATCGTTGGTCATTTATCCCGTCACGGCTTGGTGGTACATCGCCATAAATGCTTCTCGCTCGATGATATTCGTAAGGATAACCCTTATCAAGTGATACAGCTGCGCTGGCGCAATGATAAGGCCATCAAACAAAATGAATCCGGCGAGCACGCTAGCAAAGTCCGTTTTTCGGCTTATTTGAAGCTGTCTCTTGCCCTCAGCGACGAACAAATCAGCGAAGTTATCTACCATCTGCGCCAGTTAAATATGGGGGTGGAAACGGTCGATGTGCGCCATACTGACACCATCATTCATATTGTGGTCCGTAGTCGCAATCATTTAGCACAAGGTATTCGCGAACTGCGCTCGCTGCTGGGTTTTCCCAATATCATGCGACTCTATCAGCTGTAGATAGAAGTGTTAAATACCCTTACTTTTAATCTCGAATTTTCAGAACAACCCAAAACAATGATAAACTTTGCTACTTCGTTTTTAGTCAGTAAATCCAATCAATCAAACGAAAAAAATACCTTAAGGATATAATATGACTCGTCAAACCATTCAAACTGATAAAGCCCCTGCCGCTGTTGGCACCTATTCGCAAGCTGTAAAGGTCGGTAACACCGTTTATATTTCAGGACAGTTAGGTTTCGACCCTGAAACCATGGAGTTGAGAGAAGGTTTTAAAGCACAGGCTGAGCAGGTGTTCGAAAATATCAAAGCTATCTGTGAAGCAGCTGGCGGCAGTCTAAATGATGTGGTTAAATTCAATGTATCTTTGACAGACTTAAGTGATTTTGCCGTTTTAAATGAAGTGTTCGTGGCCAACCTATCTGAGCCATACCCTGCCCGCGCAGCCGTACAAGTCGCTGCTCTACCAAAAGGCGGTGTGGTCGAAATTGAGTCTATTCTATATATTGAATAATCTTGATGCTCATCACACTCAACTCTTAAGTAATTGAGTCAAAATAACGGTTGTTAGCGTAAGCCCAAATATCACTATTTGGGCTTACTATTATTCTCATTACTTAAATACCCAAACAATAGAGATGTATTTTATGTTGGTACAAGTTGCTCTGCCCGTGCCCCTTTATCGGGTGTTTGACTATAGCTTACCGGCAGATATGAATGCTTTGCCAGATAATAATTCACCATGGATACCGCCAATTGGTAGCCGCGTCGAGGTGTCCTTTGGTCGTCAAACCTTAATCGGTATCGTGGTCGCTCATATCGCTGAAGCGGATAGCAGCGTACCGATAAAAAAACTCAAACCTATTAATAAATGCTTAGATGTTGAGCCGATTTTAGATGCCAGCATGCTAAAACTGGCTTATTGGCTGGCAAGCTATTACCACTATCCGCTTGGTGATGTGTTAGCTGTCATCTTGCCCAGTCTCGTTCGTCAAGGCAAGCCACTAGACTTGCTGATTACGCACTGGCGAATTTTGCCGCATATAGCTGATGGCGATTTTCGTGCCAATGCCAAAAAGCAAAAGCAACAATTTGATATGTTAAAATTACACGGTGAGCGCGGTGCGAGCGAAGATGTGCTGCTGTTAGAAGGTATGCAGCGCAGTTTTTTAAAAACGCTGGAAGATAAAGGCCTGATCGAGCGCTATATTGAGCCAAAACAAGCACCTGCTCCTGTCAAACTCGCAAAAATGCCACTCGATCTCAATGATGAGCAAGCGCTTGCTGTCGACGCTATTATTGCGGCGCACGAAGCTGAGCGCTACACGGGGATTTTACTGAACGGCATTACTGGTAGTGGCAAGACCGAAGTTTATCTGCAAGCGATGCAAGCCGTATTAGAAGCGGGCAAACAGGTTTTGATTTTAGTACCGGAGATTGGTTTGACCCCGCAGACGCGCGCGCGCTTTGCCAGTCGTTTTGCCGCCCATATTGTCTTGCTACACTCCGGCATGACCAACACTCATCGCTTACAAGGCTGGCAAGATTGCCGCACGGGTCATGCTCAAATCATTATCGGGACGCGCTCAGCAGTGCTATATCCCTTTGCTGATTTAGGACTTATCGTCGTCGACGAAGCACATGATGGTTCTTATAAACAACAAGATACCCTACGTTATCATGCCGCTGACGTCGCGCTTTATCGCGGCCTGCAATGCAACATTCCTGTCGTACTTGGTACCGCGACCCCGTCGCTTGAGCATTTAAAACTGGTCGATGACGGCAAATTAGTAGAATGCCAACTGCAGACTCGCCCTGGCAATGCAAAGCCTGCAACCATGCAGCTGATTGATGCGCGCCTGCAAAGCACCCATCAACAGACTCAAGATGATGGTGCACGCTATGATACGGGGCTGACCGATGCGTTAATTGGTGCGATACGGCAAACGCTCGAAGCGGGCGATCAAGTATTGATATTTTTAAATCGTCGTGGCTATGCGCCAGTTTTGCTATGCAAGGCTTGTGGTTGGCAGGCAGATTGTCCACGCTGTGACGCGCATTTAACCGTTCATTATAATAGTCAATCGCAATCTAATTCCTATTCAAGCAGCTCGTACTTAAAATGCCATCATTGCGATTGGCAAGCTTATATTCCCACCGTTTGTCCTGATTGCGGCAGTCAAAACCTAGATGCCAAAGGGATGGGTACCACAAGACTCAGCGAAAACCTGCACGCGATTTTTGCCAATCCGCAAACCAGTAAAGAGTTGTATCCCATTATCCAAATCGATCGTGATACGACCAGACATAAAGACAGCTGGGAGAATATCTATCAGCGTATTAATGAAGGCAAGCCTGCCATCTTAGTCGGCACGCAAATGGTCGCCAAAGGTCATCACTTTCCCAATGTTACCTTGGTCTGCTTGCCCAATGCTGATCGTGGCTTTTTATCCGCTGACTTTCGCTCGCCAGAACATACCGCGCAATTAATGATTCAGGTGGCTGGTCGTGCTGGACGCGGTGATAAGTCTGGTCGTGTATTGATTCAAACCTTGCAGCCAGATAATGAGCTGTTATTAAAGCTGGTAAAAGATGGTTATCTGTCCTTTGCTCGCGAACTATTGCAAGAGCGCAAAATGATGGGGTTACCGCCGCATAGCCATGCTGCTTTGATACGCTGCGAAGGCAAAACGCTTGCCGCTACGACGCAAGCATTGAAAGATGCGATTGCCATTCTACCTAATGGCCATAATCTTGCTGTGCTTGGTCCTATCGACGCACCGATGAGCAAGAAGAACAGCCGCTACCATGTACAATTGCTACTGCTAGCCAAAGATCGACGACAGTTACATCAAGTATTAAATCAATGGTGGCAACCGGTACTCGCCTTGCCAAGCGCGAAATATCTGAAGCTTACTTTGGATGTCGATCCTGTCGGTTGGTGATGCCCAATTCCTAATCGTGATCCTTTAACTACAATCATCACACTATAGCTCGCCGTTACTAAAGAACGCTATTCAAAATCGGTCATTCATCGTTTACCGCCTAGGGCGTGTCATCAATTAGATTGTGAGGCTTAAAATGAGAAAAATTGCAGATAAACAAGGAAGAAATAGCCGCTAATATGAACATATTGGCAAAATTTCTGACGATGTTTAGCAAAATTTAGCCATTTTAAGACCATTAAATATATAAATGTGCTAATTGATGACACGCCCTAGATACAGCAAGCATTTATTAAATGTGCTAAATTCTGTATATCTGTCTGGTTTATGCACAGCAAACCCAGCTTTATAAACCATCCATTTTACCTTCTATCATCCTGAGTGTTGTTATGAGTCAAAATAATTCAAACCCTGAACGAAGTAACCATTCTCATCAGAGCGATGCTGATATGCCTGAACCTCTGCTTCAAGATAATGAGAGCAATTACACTCATGACAAGCAAGACACTCACGACCACGATGAACACTTAGAACAGACCACGGCACCGCGCGATACCAAAGGCTATCAGCGCACTTTACTGTTTAGCTTTATTATAATCACTGGCTACATGTTTATCGAAGCGATCGGTGGCTGGCTCACCGGTAGTTTGGCACTATTATCCGATGCCGGTCACATGCTCAGCGATGCGGTGGCCCTTGGCGCGACGTTAATGGCGTTCAAAATTGGTGAAAAAGCAGCGACCCATCAAAAGACCTTTGGTTATAAGCGCTTTGAAATTTTGGTGGCGGGGGTAAATGGCGCTACTTTGGTTATTATCGCGCTGATGATTTTTTATGAAGCGATTAAACGATTTAATTCACCGCCTGACATTGCTACCCAAGGGATGCTTATCATTGCGACCATTGGCATGCTGATTAATATTTTAGTCGCTTGGTTGATGCACCGAGGTAGCCACGCTGAAAATGAGCATAGCCACGGCGCCAGTATAGACAAAGCATCTGATAGCAAAGCACCAGTGAATCTGAATATGCAAAGTGCTTATTTGCATGTCTTGAGCGACTTGATGGGTTCGGTTGCGGCTATTATTGCCGCATTACTAATGATAGGTTTTGGTTGGTTGTGGGCAGATGCGGCGGCGTCAGTCATCGTTGCCATCCTGATTTTAATCAGCGGTTACCGCGTTGTACGCGATTCAGTCCATATATTGATGGAAGGCACGCCAGCAGGTATATCGCTAGTCAATGTGGAGCAAAAACTGATCGCCCATCCTCAAGTACACAAGGTACACGATCTGCACGTTTGGAGTATCACCAGCGGCTTAAATGCACTGTCTTGTCACGTTGTCGTCGATGGAGAAATGAGTATTCATGAATCAAGTCTGCTGATTGAGGATCTGGAAAAAAGCTTATTAACACTTGGCATTCATCATGCGACTATTCAGGTCGAAAGCTCATCGCATCCGCAAACAGCTACCCATAGCGATGCATTAGTCTGTGACATCTCCGAGCGCACCGTTGATAATGGGGGTCATATTGGTCACAATCATTGAGCAGCTATATTAGAGTCCGTCAATAACGCTACTCAGCAAAATCTGTATGCTGTATTAATATTAAGATTAAGATTAAGATTAAGCGATGCTAATTTAATACTAAGCCAGCTCTTCATATGGCTGCTATATTGGCAACTCTCATTAAAATTTGCTCAATCACTTTAAAAAAATAAAGTGCCAGTAAGTTTATATGGTTATAATAACTATCAATTAATGATAAATGATCAATTCAAACCCTATTGAACATTGGCAAACATACTTATTAGTATCTTTTTAATTTATTCATTGATGATATCCCACTATGTCTAGACGCTCAGCACCTTTTGTCGCCCCAGACTATATCGACGACCCTACCTCAAAAGATGGCAAAAAACACGCCAAGGTTTTGCTATCAACCCTGCAAGAAGACATCGCCAGCTTTCGTGATGCGCAATTTCCACCTGATATTTTACGACAAGTTCGCGACATGCCTATCTATGAAGGCAATTTAGCCGAAGTCAAAGCTTATCAACAGCGTTGGCAGACTCTGCTCGAACGCGCGATGGCCTTTTATCCTGCGGCCAATCTACCACCTGATTATCTGCCGCTACCAGCTAGCCTCGAAATACCGCAGTTTATTTATCATGTGCAACGACTGCATCTAACCAAAACTCACGCTAAAGAATCTAAAAGTTTTGGCTCAGTCGGTGCACTTACGGATAAATGCGGGGATTACAGCGCTGATGAGATTGCGCGTATGGCAACCGTATTTGATAACGATGATGAGGCACGTTTGGTCGCTCATCGTGAATTTATTGATTTGCGTGCGTACGTCTTTTGTCGCGATAATAAAGGTGAGATGTTAGAGCCTGAGCGCGTGCGATTTTATCGTACTGGACTCATTGTCCACGCTTTGCCCAATTTTAAGATAATAGACAGTCGGCAGACACCGCGTAAGCGTCGTAATGATGCTTATAACAATCCGCTTGCCGATAATGGCGTGTGGAAGATTTATCGCAAAAAATAACGTATGCTCGCGTTATTTATTATTGTCCTTCTTGTTTTATATTGACTGTTTCACATTGCTTATTTTATTGCCAATTTTGAGGATTCCAGATGTTCGCTGCCGCCGCCGGCTCACCAAATTTAATGTTACAAGCTACAATTTTCTTGGGAGCCGCGCTGCTCTTTGTACCCCTTGGCAAACGCTTTGGTATTGCGACCGTCCTTGGTTATTTAATCACCGGACTTATCTTAGGGCCTAGTGCGCTAGATGTAGCGGGCGATGCTGAGAGCTTATTACATTTTTCTGAATTTGGCGTGGTGATGCTGCTCTTCATCATTGGTCTTGAGCTCCAGCCTTCACGGCTTTGGGCGCTGCGCCGCTCAATATTCGTCCTTGGCGGCTTGCAGGTCGGTCTTTCCGGCACCTTATTGATGGGTATCCTATATCAATTTTTCTCCTTACAACTCGATACTGCTTTTATCGTCGGTTTCGGCTTGGCGCTCTCTTCTACCGCTTTTGTGCTACAAATACTGACTGAAAAACAGCAGCTGTCTAGTACTCATGGGCGTGAAGCGTTTACCATCTTGTTATTCCAAGATATTGCCGTGATTCCTTTATTAGCGGTCATTCCGTTTTTGTCAGGGGTGCGCGAGCAGAGCTACGACTTAATCTATTTTGGCAAGGTTTTCGCCGTTTTCGCTGGACTGATTTTTGCCAGCCGCTATGTGGTTCGACCTTTCTTTAAATTTGTCGCCTCTAGTGGTGCGACAGAATTACTGACTGCGGTCGCACTATTTATCGTCATGGGTGTCTCTATCTTGATGGGTCAAATTGGTCTATCGATGGCGCTTGGCGCATTTTTGACTGGCGTATTGCTGGCAGATTCGGAGTACCGTCACGAGTTAGAAGCCAGTATCGAACCCTTTAAAGGATTGCTATTGGGGCTATTCTTTATGTCAGTCGGTATGTTGACTGATGTCAAACTCATTTTGGCCAAGCCCATCTTTATTATCGGCTGTGCGATGGCATTGATGTTTATCAAATTCGGTGTGGTCACCGCTATCGCAAAAATATCTGGCAATCGATGGCCAACCAGTATCAGATTGGGGGTGACTCTCGCTCAAGGGGGTGAATTTGCGTTTGTCTTGTTCAGTGTGGCCACCGCCCAAAACGTTCTGCGACCTGAGCTAGCAAACACCCTAAATCTCATTGTGACCATCTCTATGGCGCTGACGCCATTGGCATTCTTACTATTAGAAAAAATAGGAGAGCCATTATTTGCCAAAAGCAAACCCAGCCGTGAGTACGACACCATTCCCGATCATGAGCATCAGGTCATTATCGCGGGCTTTGGCCGTGTCGGTCAGATTATCGGTCGTGTATTACGCATGCATAATATCGAATTCACAGCCATCGAACGCTCTGCCAATCGGGTGGATTTTGTCCGTCGCTTTGGTAACCAAGTCTATTATGGTGATCCAAAAAACCCTGAAATATTACGTGCCGCTGGTATCAAAAAAGCACGTGTGTTTATTCTTGCCATTGACGACTTAGAGCGCTCTATTACCACCGCTCAATACTTGCGTAAGAACTACCCTGATTTAATCGTCTTGGCACGAGCGCGCGATCGTCAGCATTATTATCGCCTCCGTGAAGTTGGGGTGCGCCATATTTGGCGTGAGACTTATTTATCGTCATTAGATATGTCGCGTGAGTCCTTGCAGCTGCTCGGCATCTCTCCAGAAAAAGCGCGCGAAACCGTACAGACTTTCCGTGATTATGATGACGACTTGATTGAACGTCAGCAAGCCATCTATGATGATGAAGCCAGCCTGATTGAATCAGTACAGTCATCAATGGCAGAGCTTGAAAGCTTATTTGATGAGGATATTGGTAAAGCCCGTAAGATGGATTTGAGTGAGTTTTCTGACGCCCTAAAAAACCAAGCGACGCCCGTTGATGAAAAAGACGATATCGTTCCTGATCCTAAAGCTTAACTACCTTTTTTAATCCGTTGAGCAGTTTGGCGGCGCCAGTTTTTCGTTTAGCGAGCTGGTGCATTGCCAACTATCGTTATCTTCCACATGATAAAAAGCCACTGTTTGCTCATTGAGATAACGCAGTGGGAATTTAACATCATGGATCGTTCCTATGACGGCACAATCTGTTTTAGGAACGCCCGGCACTTGAGTGTCAATACGTACCAGCACTTGCGGGTCGTCTATGTTAAATGGCAAATCAATGGGGCACTGCCCAGTCTGTTGGTAAATGACAGCCACACGATTCTGCGTCGTTTTGGTGATGTCATAAGCATTGAATAATATTTCATTGGCTTTTGGCTTCGCGATAATAGGTAAAAACTGTACCTTAATCACCAGTAAGGCGAAAGCAAAAAGCCCAAAGCCCAATCCCAAACCAAATAAGCTCACCCCACCCTCTCGGTGCAGATGTGCCTGCTGCGCAGTGTCATCTCGTGGATGGTCATCAACGGCGTCAGCGATTTCGCGCCGTGCCATACGGTAGTAATAAGCGTCTGTCCAACGCGCCACCATACACGCCCAATACAGCCAAATCATCGCAGCAATACCTAGCCGCGTTGCCATTTGATACGCATCAGGAATATAAGACATCGCCACAAATTCAAAGACAACCAACACAATCGCAATATTAAGCTGAATAAAAGACCAACCTGCCACGCTATAGACGATCGCATCCATATAGCGCTTGCGATATAGTAGCCAAGGAAAAGTAATAAAAAACGCGGCCCAGTGCCATTTTGGCGATAAATAGCCTTGCTTATCAAACTCCGCGAAGCGCTTGAGATAATAGCGTTGGGTACGATGACCGATAAACCATTTATCCAACTGCTCACGCTTGACAGCAGTCAGCTGTTCTTGGTAAAACGGTGGCGGTGAATCCGTCTCGATAAATAACATAGCAGTAGGCTCTCGATAAATAACATAGCAGTAGGCTCTCGATAAAAAGCGTATCAATAATCACTGTAAGATACTTTTTTAAGCGAATAATCAGATTAAATACACTCTTTATATTCTTCATTAATATTTCATATTTATAGAATATCTTTAGTATAAACTGATGCAAAAGCCAATCATAGAGCGACTAAGCTCTTGTCCTTATTTGATTCGTGAGCATCTCATGTCTACACTCAAGCGCAATATAATCATAACCATTATGACTATTACCGTTCTAATCGCTACTGCTATAACCCTTATCATCGTTAACGTCAGTGCCATATCTGATCCTTATAAAAATGAGCTAGGTTTTGATCAAAGCACCTTTGTAGGTCAATGGCCATTTACTGCCGAGAGTGTGGTAATAAGATGTGATAACATTGACGACAAATCAATTGTTTCTATAACAACCCTCAGTGGAGAGCGTTATATGCTCAATGCTGATTCAAATACAGACATTGATAAGCCGCCAATGAAAACGCTCAGTGCAAAAGATACAATCTGGCGCGATACTGAGACAGATACTGAAACAGATAAAAACTATTTATCACCTGCTGACGCCAAAGTTTCTACGGACGATATCATCGATGCAGGTTTAAAATTATGTACGAAAGCTTAGAAAATGTTTGAAAGGAGAGTGAAAGCGGTTTACGCCATCAGCAACTGCCTGATAATTGAACGTTCACACTTGCTCATATTTAACCTATAATACGCTCATATTCGCAACTTTATAAAGTCTTAGTAACCCTATGAACCAATCCTCTAATCCCGATAACTCAAATGATATAAATCAAGTGGCTGAGCCTAATACTGCCATCGAGACCGTTTCGCAAAACGATAAACATATTCGTATTGTGAATACTTTTATGAAACGGCGCACGCACATGAATAAGAACGCCGAGATGGCTCTCACTGATCCAGAGTTTGCTGACTACTTGGTTAATAACAGCTTCGGTGACGGCAATCTTGATGGTATCGATGACTTGCGCGTACTATTCGCCGATACGCCCAACGGTATTGATGCGCCGCTTACTGTAGAGATTGGTTTTGGACTGGGTGACTCATTCATTGAGATGGCAGCTGCCGAGCCTACCCGTAACTTTGTGGGTGTTGAAGTACACGAGCCAGGTATCGGTAAATGTGCTTATATGGCAGGTACAAAAGGTTTGAGTAACGTCAAAATCATTAACGGCGACGCCATCCAATTGCTAAAGCAGCTTCCAGAAAATCATATCGACCGTATTCAGCTCTACTTCCCTGATCCATGGCAAAAAAAGCGCCATTATAAGCGTCGTTTTGTCAGCCCTGAACGTATGGCGATTGTCACGCGCAGTTTAAAACAAGGTGGCTGGTTCCATACGGCAACCGACTGGGAGCATTATGCCTTTTGGATGGTTGAGGTTTTAGACGGTTTTTCAGGACTCACCAATCAAGCGGGTGCAGGCAACTTTACTGACCGCCCTGACTTTCGTCCAATGACCAAGTTTGAGCGCCGCGGTTTAGAGCGCGGGCATGGTGTCTGGGATTTAATCTATATTAAAGAGTAAGCCTTATCGCGTTACCCTTAATGACTTTTGACAAAGCGGCTAAGACATTTAGCCGCTTTTTTATGCAGCTGGTATTACCCATCCTCATTTTATCTAAATATATTCAGTATTTAATCAGCCAAACCCTCTGTTTGAGACGCTTTGAAGAATTTTATTTATTAAATTAACAAAGCAGCAATATGTGAAACATAGCAATTTTGACGAAATTGCCAGATAAAAAATAGTTGCATGATGGCACAAAACGTATAATTGAATGATTCGCTGATACTATACATCTATGCAAGCATTGGTACTATAAGGGCTGCACGAGTTCTCCCCATAAGCTGTGGATAACCCTGTGTATAAGTCACTACTTGACAAGGATTTTCCTAGGTAGCTTAAAGGGTTAGGTAAAATCGTTCATTTTTTGTACAATTTAAAAATCTATATTATTCAATAACTTATGTTCAAATTTAAATCATAATAAATTATTTTTAATATTTTAAAATATTATTTTAATATTAGCGATGTTTCACATAAGGTAAATAGACGCTATTTATTTGTTGTGGACAACTTATAAATCTATTGACAAACTACCCCATTATCCCGTCTGAAATAATACATAAGCTCCAGCATAGTCTATATAAAATTTCAGTCATTTATCATGCGACATATAGTGTCGTTTAACATCATCGAACCCCCTATATGATCCTTGGTTTTTGTTATAATCACCTTATCTAATCAACAGTCGCATAAAGAAGCGCTTCATGATCAATGAGCTTAATACAGCCTAGAAGTTAACCCTGTAGCCATTAATTACGGACTTAATTTTACTTTTATCATTATTTGATTTTACTGTATAGTAAGGTGATATATCCAATATTACTATCTATCTCATCGATATGACAACCTATATAATCTAGCTGAACGCTGGTTACTATGTAGATAATTATCAGCACTATTAAGCCATTAACTGTCATGGTACGAATATTTTCTTTATAGCACCAAATTTATAGTCTTACACTAATGATTGAAGATAAGGAATCCAGTATGGACGACAATAAAGCCAAAGCCCTCAAAGCGGCACTAGGTCAAATTGAAAAGCAATTTGGCAAAAACACTATCATGCATTTAGGTGATGACTCAGCCATTATGGATGTTGATGTGGTATCAACAGGCTCATTGGGTCTAGACATTGCCCTTGGTATCGGTGGTCTGCCAAAAGGTCGTATCGTTGAGATCTACGGCCCAGAAAGCTCAGGTAAAACGACCATGACGCTGCAGGCGATTGCAGAATGCCAAAAGCAAGGTGGCGTGTGTGCCTTTATTGATGCTGAGCATGCACTAGATCCCGTTTATGCGCGCAAGCTTGGCGTGAGAACTGATGACCTACTGCTGTCTCAGCCTGATAATGGTGAGCAAGCGCTTGAAATCACTGACATGTTGGTACGTTCGGGTGCCGTCGATATGATCGTCATTGACTCAGTCGCAGCCTTGACACCGCGTGCAGAAATTGAAGGCGAAATGGGTGACTCACACATGGGTTTGCAAGCACGTCTAATGAGCCAAGCGCTACGTAAAATTACCGGTAATGCCAAACGCTCCAACTGTATGGTGGTCTTTATTAACCAAATCCGTATGAAAATTGGTGTCATGTTTGGTAGCCCTGAAACCACGACTGGTGGTAATGCGCTGAAATTCTACGCCTCAGTCCGTATGGATATTCGCCGTATCGGTGCGGTCAAAAACGGTGATGAAATCATCGGGAACCAAACTCGTGTGAAAGTTATTAAAAATAAAATGGCACCGCCATTCCGTCAAGCCGAGTTTGAAATCACTTATGGCGAAGGTACCAACCACTTAGCCGAAGTGATTGATTTGGGTGTCGAAATTGGCGCAGTCGGTAAAGCAGGCTCTTGGTACAGCTATGGCGATGAAAAAATCGGTCAAGGTAAAGCCAACTCTGTATTGTTCTTGAAAGAAAATCCTGCAATTGCAAAAGAGATTGAAGATAAAATTCGTGATGAAAAACTTGGATCCAAAAAAGAAGCCAAAGCAACGGATACTAATGAAGCCGATGCAGAACTTGCTTCTGAACCTGTTCAATAACGGCTTCATTAGTATCCGTTATCAATGACCATGATTTATTATGGAAATTAAGACCCTAGCCGAAATCCTAGCTGAGTCGGAAGCCGATTCAGCTAGTACTCCTGTCTCTAAACAAAAAACAGCCACTCAAAAGTATCTCTCTAAAAAATCTGCTAAGCGACAACAGCCTGTAGTTAAATCAAAACATCCAAAGTTTAGTCCAACGCGCTCAACTTCTGAGGACGATGAAACGTCTCAAACCTTTGATCACTCCGACAACGACACTAGCTCATTTTTTACTCCTGAACATTCATCTAAATCCTCTAAAACCAAATCTAAAAAGCGTAAGAAACGCTTCCATCCGGCTGCTAACTTTGAGCCAGAGCCTAATAATGTACCTACTTATCAATCACCTGAACCGCAAAGTATCAAAGAGATGCTAGCGGAAGTTAAACGTGACATTCATGATAACTCGTTAGATGACAAGTCCAATATAAAAGAAAACTCAGATACAGATAACGTCATCGACGACACCACATTTGGTTCCACTGATGAGCATTTATCAGAGCCAGAGAAAGACACTGCTGCAGCTAATCAAATGGACAATTTGCCATCAGCATTAAAAGCCTATCTACGTACCCCTGAACAACGAAAGGCCGATGTTGATGCCATTAAAGCGGAAAGCCGCTTACGTTGGTTAGCATTTTACTATTTATCACGCCGTGAACATGGCAAGGCTGAATTAAAACAAAAGCTGCTCGATAAAGAGCAGAATCCTGCCAAAATCGATGCACTACTCGAAGAGTTTGAGCAGAAAGGCTATCAAAGTGACTATCGCACTACCCTCATGCTTATTCGTGAAAATATTCGTAAAGGTCGGGGACGTGGACGTATCAAGCAGGAGTTTTATCGCAAAAAGATGATCATGCCTAGTAATATCGACGAGCTAATCGATATGGCGAATGCAGAGTCAAATGAGTTTAGCGAATTTGTAGATGACAGCGCCGACAACCTCGTCGAAGGGATTGATTGGCTGAAATTAGCGGTTGCCGCCCGCACCAAAAAATATGGTGACGACATCCCCACTGAGCAAAAAGACAAGGCTCGCCAACTGCGATTTTTACAATATAGAGGTTTCAAGAGTGATATTTGCTTTACTGCGCTCAACTATACGCTAGACACATTAGATGAGCGCTTTTAGACTAATGACTCATAACGATTAATTAGTCGTAAAAAAAGAGTACGTGATTAGACATACTCTTTTTTATTGCATTTTTATCAATACTGGTTTGTTAAAAAGCAGCTATTTTAGCGTGGTTATTTTAACGTACCCAGTCGACTAGATAATTGGCCAATGATTTGATCAATCTCTTGATTGGCCTCAGCTTCATTGTCTAGGTTGCCATTTGGCGTCAATTGGTTCATCACTTCTGGCAGTAACTCCGCTAAACCTTGACGCACTTCAGTCTCATTAGCACCGGTCTGTGCGGCTACTTGCTGAATCTCGTTTTCGTCAAATAATTGGTTGATCTCATTGGGGTCCAAATTGTCATTGACCTCATTGCTACTCATCCAAGAACGTACTTGATTGTCGTGACCCATACCTGTAATTTTTGAGAGAGCAGCGCCTAAGCCGCCATTACGCTGAATCCAGCTCAATACCATGGGCATAAGCGCAGCAACCAGCATGCCTTTGCCGCCACCGCTGCCACTTCTATTACTTTGACCACCCAGTACGCTACCTAGGATGTCGCCCAAGCCACCCGCACCAGTGCTCATACCGCCGCGTTGACTGCTGCCGGTGAGACTACCTAGAATGTCGTCCAGACCAAATCCATTATCCGTCTGACGATCATACTGCTGTGGGTTATAACCGCCGGTTTGGCCACCGCCCAATACCCCACCTAAAATATCACCCAGCCCGCCAGTGCGGCGTGATGTCGTGCGCTGATTGACAGGATTGCGCTGTGCATCATCTGGAGCCATCGCACTACGTGCTACTTGACTGACTAAATTCCCTAATAAGCTCATAATCTCTTCCTTTTTGTTCATTTTATTTGTTGTTCTAAGCCGCTATGCCATCTAACCAGACCATTATAAAATCAATAGATGGCATAAACGCTGAATATGCTTTTGTAGTTCAATATAACAAATCTATCTTACTATCGAGATAGGTGTTTTGTTATTCACCATATTGGCCTATTAAAATCATTACAAACCTAGGGTCTGTTGAACATTCAGGAGAAACCTCGTGTGCCCAATTAAGTTGTTGTTGCAGCATTCACATTCGCCAGAATATTTAGCTCTCGCCATTGCTCAAGGCTCACTTGATCGCGAAATACAGTCACCGACAAAGGGCGCTGATAAGGCTCTGTAATAATAAAATCAAAGCTCATCGTCCAATAATTATGTTGAACAGTCCTCAATTGTGCTTGCCATAGCCCATCACCTTGACTCGTGCGTATCAGAAGTTGCCACTGTTGATCGACACGCTGGTCGAGCGGTGGCTGCGTTAGATGCAATAAAATAGGACGCGACAATGCCAGATAGCTAACGACGGCTGCCGTGATCGTTAATATCAATACATATTGCCATAGCGCCAATGCAGCAAGCCATGCCAATCCAAGCATGACTGACGCCAAACCAAGATACAGTAACGTACGCAAATGGCTAGCGGTCTTGATAGCAGTATCAATCCGTGGTGAGGTAATCATTGTCATATATACAAAACTGCCATATGGGAAAAACCGTCATATTTATCAGATTGTCTCAGTCATCAATACAAATTTAACCACATAAAAGGAAACTCAAGATCATGGATAGCTTAACTGATAAGCTACCCAGCTATAATATGGTCAGTTCGGAATAAAATCGATATATTACTTGTTAGGTACGACTGGTATAAATTTTGCTTCCTGCTATCACAGAGGCTACGAAAAATTCATCCCAATCGCACTGTATCTGTTTCAAAGTAAATCGACTATATATCCTTAGTATGACGCCATGTTTTAATCTTATTCACTAGCGCCCATATGCTTTCATCATCTGGACGATTTTGATTGGTAAAATAATCCAATAAATCTGGATCTTCATGAGTCAGCATTTGGGCAAAGCTTTCTTGCTCAGCGGGATCTGCTGTTAAATAAAGCTCTTTCACATATAGGTCAATATAAAAGTCCAATTCCTTTAAGCCACGACGGGCTTGATAAATGACACGCCGCTGTTCATTGGTTGGCTCTGGCTGGGTCGTAGTGGTCATAGAATTACTCTCATTATTTTAGTAGGTGTTCAGATTAATATTAAATGTTAACTATTAGATATTCATATAGTGCGATAGCAGTGATTAGGGCTATTCTAGCATTGATTTTTTAGTGTTGATTGAAGGCAGATAACTGCTGCCATAACGCCACTGCTTGCTGCATCATCGCGACATTATGAGTACGTATAATACTAGCGCCTTGTTGCAGGGCAAATATACCAGCAGCAACGCCGACCGTATCTCGTTCTAACGCCTCAGTTGTAGCCACCGCTTCGACGCCACTTTTGGTCAATACTTCTGCCAAAAAACGTTTGCGAGAGATACCGAACATCATGGGCAAGCCAAGACTTTTTAACTCTCCTAGCTGAGACAATAGCGCGCAATGATGTTCGTAGTTTTTGGCAAAACCAAAACCTGGATCGATCATTATTTTCTCACGCTTAACACCAACGCTCGTGACTTCATCGATACGAGCGCTTAGCTCCGCTTTGACGTCAGCGATCACATCGTCATAACGTGCCAGATTCTTCATCGTCGTCGGCTCACCACGCATATGCATCAACATAACTGGTATATCAAGCTCAGCCGCTAACGCTGCTGCACCCTCGCGTTTGAGCGCTCTTACATCATTCCAAATATCAGCGCCTGCCTCAAAAGCTGCCTGCATAACGGTAGGATTACTGGTATCGATAGACAACCAAACGGTATTACCAAGTTGCTGTCTAATTGCTTTAACGACTGGCACAACTCGTTGCATTTCTTCAGTGGTAGCAACGGCGTCAGCATTTGGACGGGTAGATTCACCACCAATATCAATAATGGTCGCACCCGCCTCTATCATCTCTTTGGCATGAGCAAGCGCGCTATCAATAGCATTAAACTGGCCACCGTCTGAAAATGAATCGGGTGTGACGTTAAGGATGCCCATAATGTGTGGTTGCGATAAATCTAAAGTTTTTTCGCGACTAGAGACGGTATAAATAGGTAAAGGTTGAAATAATGACATAGCCAATCCGTTGTAGATTAAATTTATAAAAACTGGGCTAGCGCTCTATTTTTCTCTTATGATATCAGTAAATCTGCTGTCTTTCTAAATCCTTCATAAAATGATGACAATAAAAAAGCCCTCTATTAAAAAGGGCTTTTTATGTTTGCTACTCATGAGCGGTAAACTACATCGCTGGTAATGGCGGTGGGGTCGAACCCGTCGTTTTCACATTATCTTTAGCTAAGTTTACTTCATTATGCTGGTACACTCTAGGTGGACGTGGATCTTCACCCGCTATGATGTCTTGCAGTTGATCACTATTAATGGTCTCCCACTTCATCAGCGCATCAACCATCGCATGCATTTTTTCTTGATTGCCTTCAATCAGTTCTCGAGCGATATCATACTGCTCTTCTAGCATGCGGCGAACTTCGTCATCAACTTTTTGCTGAGTTGCTTCAGAAATCGTACGACCACCGCCACCGAAGTAACCTTGTGAATTGTCATCATCTTCATAGACCATGATACCTAAGGCATCAGACATGCCATATTTAGTTACCATCGCTCGTGCCATTTTGGTTGCACGTTCAAAGTCGTTTGAGGCACCCGTCGACATTTGATTGATAAAGACTTCTTCAGCGATACGACCACCAAATAAAATCGCAATGTCACTGAGCATTTTTGACTTATACATACTGGTTTGATCATGCTCAGGCAGCTGCCAAGTTACCCCAAGGGCAAAACCACGCGGCATAATCGTGACTTTATGCACTGGATCGGTACCCGGTAGTAGCTCAGCCACTAGCGCATGACCTGCTTCATGATAGGCAGTGGCACGGCGCTCTTCTTCACGGATGACCATTGATTTACGCTCAGGACCCATGTACAGCTTGTCCTTGGCATCTTCAAAGTCATTCATATCAACGCTACGCTTGTTACGACGCGCAGCAAACAAAGCGGCTTCGTTCACAAGGTTGGCTAACTGTGCCCCGCTAAATCCTGGTGTACCACGAGCCAAAGAGTTGGCATCAACACTAACGGTATTCGGCAACTTTCTTAAATGTACTTTTAGTATTTGCTCGCGGCCTTTGATGTCTGGCAAGCCAACTTGTACCTGACGGTCGAAACGACCCGGACGCAATAGCGCTTTATCAAGAACGTCTGCACGGTTGGTAGCCGCAATGACGATGACGCCTTCATTGCCTTCAAAACCATCCATCTCAACCAATAGTTGGTTAAGTGTTTGCTCACGCTCATCATTACCACCGCCCATACCAGAGCCACGATGACGACCGACTGCATCAATCTCATCAATAAAGATGATACAAGGGGCGCTTTTCTTCGCTTGCTCAAACATATCACGGACACGCGAGGCACCGACACCAACGAACATCTCAACAAAATCAGAACCGGAAATTGAGAAGAATGGTACTTTCGCTTCACCAGCAATCGCTCTTGCTAGCAACGTTTTACCAGTACCCGGTGGACCTACCATCAAGATACCACGTGGAATGGTTGCACCAAGTTTGGTAAATTTATCAGGATCACGCAGGAACTCGACCACTTCGACCACTTCTTCTTTGGCTTCTTCACAACCCGCCACGTCTTCGAAGTTGACCTTGATTTGGTCTTCAGTCAGCATCTTGGCTTTTGACTTACCAAAACTCATTGGGCCGCCGCCTTTACCGCCTGCACCACCCTGCATATTACGCATAAAGAATAAGAACAGACCAATAATCAATAGGATTGGGAAACTGGCTATCAGTAACTGCATCAACACGCTTTGACGTTTCGGTGCTGTGCCCTGAACCTCAACTTGGTTCTCGCGCAATAACGGCATTAGTTGCTCATCAGCCACGGCTGGTCTAATGGTCTCAAAAGATGAGCCATTTTTCTTTTCGCCGGTGATCTGCTCGCCATCAATTTCAACACTGGCTACCTGACTTTCTGACACAGCGGTCACAAATTCAGAGTAGTTAAGGCTATCCGGCTCAGACGATTGGTCAAAGCCGCTAAACACCAGCACCAAAACGCCGATTACCACCAGCCACAATAAGGTATTTTTTACCATGTCGCTCACTAGTTATTCCCATCCCTTACTTATTGGTGTGTTTACTAAACACGTGACGTCTATAAACGCATTGCTCATTGCTTGAATAACTGCCCAGACGCTTAACACTGTACTTGCATTGCAGCGACTAAAAAGACGCATTAACAAGTACTCGCTATCATTGACCTATCGTAAATGAGCTGATAAAGCGCTTATTTTCAGACGACTTTGCTTAAAACATATGCTCGAAACAAAGTTAATATACCATGATATGTGGTGTTGTCCTGCATAATTCAAGCAGGTTTCACTTTTATTCAGTTAACGATTGTAGCGGTTTTTATAGTGCGCTAATGATACTTTATGGTGACTCATCATCTCGCTTACAATAGCAACAACTCATTGATGTTAAAACTATTTAATCGCTATCCAAAACATCTCTTTTGAGCGCGGTCGTGATGCACCTGGCTTGATACTACGAATCTTACTAAAATCGAGCTGCATCTGCTTGCGTAATTCTTGTGTACCCTCGCCCTGAAACACTTTCATAATAAGCGCGCCATCTTCTGGTAAGGTTGCAAGTGCAAAGTCCACTGCCAGCTCGCACAAGTACATCATACGCGGCTGATCAATTGCGCTATTGCCAGCAGTATTGGGTGCCATATCAGACAATACTACGTCAACCTGCCTGTCACCGACTTCTGCCATAATGGCGTCAAAAACCTCAGCTTCACGGAAATCACCTTGGATAAAGGTAACATCAGGCAAGGTATCCATCGCTAAGATATCAGAGGCAATCAAGATACCTTGTTCACCTACCAATTGACCAGCAACTTGTGACCAACTGCCCGGCGCACTACCCAAATCAACGACCGTCATGCCTTTTTTGATGAGGTTGGTCTTTTCATTTATTTCTAATAACTTATAAGCGGCACGGGCACGATAGCCATCTTTTTGCGCCTTTTGGACATAGTGATCGTCAATATGCTCTTTCATCCAAGCACTGCTGCTCTTTGACAGTTTTTTGTTCTCAATACGCGTGGCCAAAATACCTGCTCCTATTACCTTACAAAACCTGAATACAATTTTTTGAATCGCTCTATCACTGACAAACTAAATTCAATAAAGCGTCGATTACTCTAGATGTGTCATCAATCAGGCTATTTATTCGTTGATGATCGCAAACTGACCAAATTCTATTGGTTAAAACACTGCTTTATAAGGCAGTAGCGTTTATAATGTGACCAAACATTCAGTTTAACATTTTCGTCACGTAAAATCGTGCAAAATCCTGCTGATCTCATGCAAGATGGGCACAGATTATCTATAATGATCAATCACTGTTTTTTGACAGTACCATTTTTATTTTTACCAACACCTAGGAATTCTATGCAACTCGATAACGCTACTATCAAACGCCTAAAAGGCATCGGTCACGAGCTAAAACCTGTCGTTATGATTGGCAATAAAGGTATTACCCCGACCATTACTGAAGAGATTGATCGCGCTTTATCAGATCATGAGCTCATCAAAGTGAAATTACCTGCTGGCACAAAAGAAGAACGCGATGTCATCGGTGCTGAGCTTGCCGCAGCAGCAAAGGCCTCTTTGGTACATTCAATTGGCCGCATGGCCTTGTTACTACGTAAAAATCCAAATGCCAATCCTAAGCTATCAAACCTTGCTCGTCACACGCAGTAGTGTGTCATACTCAGCTTGATTTGAGTGTTTTGATACAACCTAAAAGCCGTGATGCAATCTGCTCGCGGCTTTTATCTTTTTGTGAACTTAGGGTCTTTTGAACATTCAAATATTATAACTTTTTGAGTCATACCAAATTATGAGCCAGACTTTTAACCTTTGCATCGCCACTGAAAAGATAGCAGATGATGCCCAGCAGCTTGGCGTTAGCATAGACACGCTAAGAGCTATCCAAGTCGTTGTACATGCGACTATCATGCAGCAGCCACAGTTGCATTTACAGCTAACCTATCAAATCACCTTGCCAACACAATCTTTGGTGGGTCAATTAGACTGGCCTACTTGGGAAGAAGCAAATGTCGGCTTTACTGACTATTTGTGGGAAGAGAGCTGTCTTGAATGCTTTATAACAGGTAACTCAATAAATAATCACGATATGGCTGACATTAGCAGTAATTCGACTTATATTGAAGTTAACGCCAGCCCAGATGGTCGTTATGCGCTTTATCAGTTTGACAGCTATCGAAACCCTGCCACTCTGCCACCACCCCGCTTGTTATTAGCAAATGGGCGTACACCCGCAAAGATTAGCTGGACTGATCGCCCAAATACGCAAATACCATCAATAAATGCCAATGCCTCGAACAAATTATCGAAAACGCATACACCTCATAGCTACGAGCGAACCTTCGGTGTGCCATTAGACAAACTGTCTAGCCAAAATTTTTCTATCAGTAATATGACTATTGAGCACATACATCCTTGCGTCATTTTATGGTTCGGTGAAACCGCTTTATATTTCGCACCTACACATGCCTTTCCGCCTGACTTTCACGACCATCGCTATTGGTCTAGGTTTGATCC
Source organism: Psychrobacter sp. PAMC 21119 (assembly GCF_000247495.1). Lineage (NCBI taxonomy): Bacteria > Pseudomonadati > Pseudomonadota > Gammaproteobacteria > Moraxellales > Moraxellaceae > Psychrobacter > Psychrobacter sp. PAMC 21119. The sequence continues at coordinate 35,473 of NZ_AHVZ01000039.1, forward strand.
TGAAGCCGCCTTACTTAACCAGCTAGCGTCATCGATAGCAATTGAACGATAACGCGTATCTAGGGCGTGTCTTCAATTCACTCGATAGTCATCTAAATGGGCTAAAAATGGCTAAATCTTGCCAAACATCGTCAAATAGCTGGTTAATATCCCGATATTATCTGCGCTATTTTTCTTGTTTGACGGCAATTTATCTCATTTTTATCACCATTTTTAAAATGAAGACACGCCCTAATATTATTAAACAAAAAAAACCAGCAATGTCATTAAGAGCATTACTGGATTCGGAGAAAACGGTTTACTTAAAATACGATGTACTTGACGCTTATTAGTCAGCCATTGCAAGGTAGATACCGCGGTCTGATGCATCATCAACGTACTGCGAGTCACGCCATGTAGTATAGCTATAAGTGCCACTGTATGGGCTAATGCTGTTTTGACGGAAGTCTGATACCCAATCATTGCCATCAAAGATCTGGATATGACCATGTGGACGACTTGACGTGCGATTGTAGACTACGACATCACCAACTTGTGGCGACATATCGTTACTGATTTTGCTAAAGCCTGCTTGAGCAAGCGTACCACGAGAGGCGTACTGATAAGCTGAAGGGTTTGGCGTAAATTCATAACCTGCTGATTGTAGCGCTTTGCGTACGTAGCGAGCACAGTAACCAGAGCTTCTAGATAGCGCTACTCGTGACGCGCTTGCTGCTGCCATAGCAGGAGCAGAGTTGCGATCAGGCACACGGCTGGCTTGCTGCTGACGCTGCTCATACGATAAACGACTGGTTAGCGAGGCAAGCTGATATTCTTTTTGCTTGGCATGTGCGCTTAAGTTGTCAATCGCTTGACTGATTTCGTCGTTGCTATATACATGAGCACCACTATTAGTGCTATAGATGTTACGACTAGAACCGTAGTTCGCAGAAGTAGAGATATTGGTGATGGTATGACTCAAGGTATTATTTGGTTGAAAGGTGGTCTCGGCAGCACCACTCGTTTGTGCTATGCCCATTCCCAGTACTGACAAAATTAATAAAGCTTGTTTCATAAATTTACTACCTATTTGTTAATACAAGACTGCTCGTCATCCGTGACAAAGCATCAATTAGTTTAGAGGACATAATCATCAAATAAACATGATAAAATCCTTAGTACAACAGCTCACTCTTTTTTCTACAGTAACTAACGCTGGTATTATTGGCAGCGCGGTCTTCTGCTTCATAAATCGTTTGCTATCCATCCCATATATATTGAGCTTATTTGTTATGAATATCGATTTTGTCACCTATTAGATGAGTCATTACGATGTCAAAAAAACAGCCTAATCGGCTTGCCCAACTTATTGATCATCAAGCCTTTTCTGGTAGCGCGCTACCCCAAACCCTTGCTGACAATATGCGTCTATATATTGAAGCAACCACTGAGATAAAAGAGCTTCTAATAGACTGTCTACCGGAAGAAATTCTTAGTACCTGCTGGGTCGTTGGCTTAACCTCTGAGCAATTAACACTCAGTGTGGGCTCAATGACCGCTGCTAACCATATTCGCTATTTACAGAACGCTTATTTGCAGATATTAACAGAGCAGTCGATTACATTTAAACAACTCAAGCAAATTCGCGTCGTTGTAGCTAAAATACCTGCGCATAGTCTTTCATCTAAAAAACCATTAGCGCTATCAGCAACTTTATCAAAGTCTCACAAAGCCAATGAAAATCAGGCTCTTAGCCAAAACACAAAGCGGACTATATCACAGGCCGCAGAGCATGTCACCACTGATGAAAAGCTCAGAAAAGCACTTTTGCGCTTAGCAAATCATTAAAAACCTCGACTTCATCATGTAAAGTTATGTAACTATTTCCAAAAAATGAGGCCATTTACGCTAGGTTTTTGTAATGACGTAAACAAAAAAAATCATCTGTTAGTCAGCTTCACAATGTGAATGCGACTAACAGATGATTTTTTGATTACCTACAGCGTCGGTATTATCTACGCTAACGTTGTATTATTTAAAAATACTTACTTATATATCTATATACGAGAATATAAATTAATGGTTCTTATAACCATTTTATGTAATATTGCGTAAATGTTTCGATACTTCGTGTGTATTCCTGTATTCATCCTTCAACTGCGACCCCTTTTAGGGGCAAATATTCGATAGGACAGGTTACATTGTCATCAAAAGTTACAATTTCAAAGCTATCAGGATTAGACAATATCTCACGTACCAACAAATTATTTAATGCATGACCAGACTTATAAGCGTTAAAACGACCCAAAATTGGATAGCCAATCAGATATAAATCGCCTAGAGCATCCAAAATTTTATGGCGCACAAACTCATCATTAAAACGTAAGCCTTCTTCATTAAGGATATTGGCCTCGTCGATGACAATCGCGTTTTCCATACTACCGCCTAAAGCCAAGTTATTCTGACGTAGGGCTTCGATGTCCCGTAAAAAACCAAAAGTACGCGCTGAACTCAACTCTTCTATAAAGTTTTGCGTAGAAAACTGTAGCTGTGCATGCTGAAAGTTTTTATCAATAGCAGGATGATCAAAGTCAATCTCAAAATTTAATTCAAAGCCTTCATAAGGGCGTAGCTCTGCCCATTTATCGTCTACTTTTACTTTTATTGGTCTTACAACCTTAATGAACTTCTTTGAAGCTTCTTGCTCACAAAAACCAGCTTGCATCAGTAATGCGACAAACGGCGCAGCACTACCATCCATGATAGGTATTTCTGATGCGGAAACACGAATCAATAGGTTATCAACACCCAGTCCAGCAATTGCACTTAATAAGTGTTCTACAGTACCTACACGCGCGCCACCGAATACGAGATTGGATGACATCATAGTATCTTGTACTAAAAAAGCACTGGCTGGAATTGGCTGACTGCCTTCAATATCTGAGCGCTCGAAAACAATACCAGTATCAACTGGCTGTGGATGAAACTCTAAATCAACAGGCTGACCACTATGGAGACCGGTACCTGTAACAGCTATCGCTGCTTTTATGGTTCGTTGGTTCATGGCTGTTTTCCCACATATTTTGTTACAATTGACCTAGTGTACCATTATCCACACCCCATTCGCCATAGTTAAAAAGCGTTAATTTTCTTATCTCTTTGATTGATAACACTTATCGTGATTTTATTACTCGAGTGAATCATATTTTACCAACCTATAAATTTCCTTAAAAAACAGCTAGTTATGAATAAACACAATAATTACAGCATATATCGCGTGGTACATGGATAAGGCATGTTTGATCCTTTAATCATGTACTAACAGAGGCTATCCGTGAACGTTTAGCACGCTCTAATAACGGCTTACTAAAAAATAATGTTTCAAAACAAATCATTTCTTATGGATGAGCACAAAAAAGCCAGCGACATAGCGCTGGCTTTTTATAATCACGAGAAGTAAACAATGACTATTTATTTTGTTGACGCTTTAAATAATCTTGAATGCTGTTGGTCTTGGTTTTGGGCTGCTCTTGCGTCGGATTTGCACGCGCTAGACTATCTTGATGCAGCTGCGCTTGTGACTGCTTTTGGCTGTTTAGCGCACTGGTATGCAAATTAGGATCAACAGGCTGTGTGCTATTCACAGAAGGCACAGGCTGCTCCACTACTTCTGGCTCTTGGCCTGCATTTTCATCCAACGTCAAACCCGTTGCAATAACGGTCACATGTAGATCTTCACCCATTTTTTCGTCGATTACAGAACCATAGAAGATATGGGCATCATCGATATCGGTAATTTCTTCGACGATTGCGCTGATTTTACTCATCTCATCTAATGATAATGACTCAGAAGAGATAACGTTAACCAGTAGACCTTTGGCGTTTTCTAAACGTAAATCATCAAGCAATGGTGATCTAATGGCTTTTTCGGTTGCTTGACGCGCACGATCATCACCGCTAGCACGACCAATACCCATCATGGCGTGACCTTTAGCAGTCATCGCCGTACGGATATCGTTAAAGTCAATATTGATCATACCTTCGCTTGCGATGGTTTCAGCAATACCTTGCACGGCGTGTAATAACACATCATCCGCTTTTTTGAACGCATCTTGCATAGAGATATTGCCGTAGACGCTCATCAGCTTGTCATTTGGAATGGTAATGATAGAGTCAACGAAGTTGGTCAGTTGCTCAATACCAGCCTTAGCTGCTTTGATACGTTTCCCGCCTTCGAATTTGAAAGGTGTGGTCACAACAGCGACCGTCAATACTTCCATCTCTTTGGCAATACGAGCCACGACTGGCGCTGCACCCGTACCAGTACCGCCGCCCATTCCAGCGGTAATAAAGACCATATCTGAATGTTCGAGTAATGCGCGGATGGCTTCTTCTTCGCTTTCTGCTGCTTCACGTCCGACTTCTGGATTGGCACCAGCGCCTAGACCGCGGTTCGTTTTTGCGCCAAGTTGTAACTTATGCGGCGCTGTCAGACGATCAAGTGCTTGTTTATCCGTATTAGCACAGACGAACGTCACACCTCTAATTCCTTGTTGTACCATATGTTCAACCGCATTACCGCCACCACCACCCACACCGAATACTGTGAAGCTTGCTTGGCCGTTATTTTGAAGCTGGTTATCATCTGGCATGGTGTATTTTGACATAAAAAAGATTCTCCAGTTGCAGATAGCGTGATGGTCGATACATGGTAACGCACTCATATGACGCGCTATCGACTTACTATATATAAATGTATTTAAATAAAACAGGGCTATATCTTAAACCGTTAAGCTTGGACGAAAATATGTCATCATCGCTCAGGGTATTAACTTCAATGTTACTTTCGATATTACGTTATACGCTTAATTGTGGTACATCTTTCAAAACAACAACGCTTATTGTATAAGTATTCTTTGATATAAATATTTTTGTACCAACGTCGTTAGCAACGGAGTTATAGTATCTTTTTGAGCACACTAGCAAAACGTTGCCCTGCACTTTGAAAGACGCCAGTTACTCTGTTTTTTTGAATCGCTTCCGGTTCGCTTTTTTCACTGTGGCGAAACTGCTCGCTTTGGCTGTACAGTAGTGTACCAAATGCCGTTTGATAAGCGCGATCATTGACTTGGATATTTAGCTGTTTGAATGATTCGTCATTATCAAAGTGATTATAAGCGCTGATTGCTGGGTGGGTATTGGTCAAAACGACTGGCATTTTAAGCAGCTTCTTAGCAAAGGGTATCATGCCTTTGATCACACTACCGCCGCCTGTCAGCACGATGCCTTTATCAATATAGCTGATCAAATCTGCCTCATGCAATTGACGCGCCACTTCAGTAAAAATTTGCACATAACGCGCTTCAATAATACGGGCTAAGTTATAAATACCAATATTAATCTCGTCGCTAGTCCCTTGCGGCTTAAAGATAAAAAACGAGCTAGGATCGACGCTATTGACATCGACCGTACCATGCGATTTTTTAAGCTTTTCAGCTTCTATCATCGATATACCGACATCTGCGGAAATATCCATCGTCACTTCATGGCTGCCAGTCGCGATACAATGGGTAAAAATCAACTTGTTTTCTTTATAAACACAGATGCTAGTCGTGCTCGCTCCGATATCAACCAAACAGACACCCTGCTGGCGTTCATCACTCATCAAGCTATATTCTGCACTGGTCACCGCATCAAAGACAATATGATCGATGCCGACATCACAACTCTGCAATAGTTTTTGGATGTTCTGACGGCTGGCGACCGGCATCATCATCATGTGATACATCACGCTGATATTGTGCGCTACCGTCTCAATCGCATCGTCGACCATAAAATCTTGTTCATCGACATAGATACCTTGCTGGCAACAGTGCATCAAATAATAGTCTGAGGACAAGTCGCGTGATTTGGCGTTAGACAATGCCTGTACCATATCTTTGGCACGTACGACCTCATCCTCTACTAGTACTTCGCCCGCACTGTTTTTACTCAGGAGCTCAGGCGTTGCCAAGGTCAACCACACACTATGCACACGGCAATTGGCAGTATCTTCTGCTTCTTGAATGGCTTGCCTGATAGCGCCTTGCAAGCGTTCGCGATGTTTTATTTGACCTTGATAGAAGTCACTATTTTTGACTTGCCCTACACCCATAATACGAATGTCTTTTGCAGAGACAACGCTGCCAATAACGACATACACTGCCGTGGCACTTAGATGGACAACAACCAGATTTTCAGTATTTTTCATGGTACCAGACAAATTATCGCTAAACAGGAGACCAAATGACGTCTCCATTAAATCATTAAAAAAATCACTATCTTTACGCCGTTATATCCTATCGTACCTACAATCTCTATACTAAATAAACAAAGTGTCATGAAGTACTGGTAGTTTATCAACTACTTTTGCTTACCGTTCTTTCTACTCACCGTTCCTTACTACTCACTATTTTTTATGACAGTCAGCTTTTTGGTGCTTCGATTTCTGGTTGTGCCATATTCCAAGCGATGGTAAAGCCATTTTTATAACGTAAATCTACAGACTGTATTTCATTTCGGCGATTACTTAACTGATTACCTAGTAATTGACTAAGATTCAGCAGCTTTTGCGCGGTATTTTCATTATCAACAATGACTCGCTGACCGTTATCAAAACGAATGAGCCATGTCATTCTTGGCGACAGGATAATATCTGCAACTTGCATATCGAGTGGTGCATACCAATCGTTGATTTGTTGCATCTGTTGCATGATGACCGGCGCTTGCGTTATCTCACCTTGCAAAGTGGCAAATTGGGCTTGGGTCAAATCCTTACTATCAGCAGGGACAAAAACAATCCCCTTTGCATCGACCAAACGTTCTGTACCAAAATTCGCAACCGCCTGCTTGGGCAGCGCTGTGACCACAATGCCAAGTTGCCAGTCACGAGTCACACTCACTTGATCCACCCAAGCAAGACCCGTAGTAATATCTCTTAATGCTTGTAGATCAGAAGTAAAAAAACTGCTCACTTTCTGTTGATTCATGACTTGCTGTAGCTTTTGGTACTGAGCAACCGTAAGTCCCTGATTGCTGACATGAATGGCAGCTGGAGGCGCATCACGTAACGCTTTGCCACCCATAATTAATATAAGCACTAGCAGACCTAACACCAATACCATAAAAAAATATCTGACCGAATTCGGTACTTGGAAGTTAGATGTTGGACGACGGGCTTTATCACTCATCAAGTCAGTTACGTCGTTGACAGCTTGAGCCATAATGACCTTTGTCCCTATTTTGCATAAAGCTATTTTAATGAAGCCAATAGCACTTTTATTAAAGGTAAGTCTGCTTATATTTTGCAGTAGGATAACTAATATAGTATCAAAAATTTTATTTAAAAACGTCTTTAAGGCGCTATCATTTTCGATCAAGCGTCTATTTCTCTCGATTTATAACGCAAGGTCATAAATCATTCATAAATATCACTAAAACGATTCAATAATTACAATATTAACGTATTTTGCGGTCAAACAATAGCCTAACCCCTACTACGGACAACGAATTTACACAAGTTTACATGAAGCTGTGGTATAGCAGGGCTAGCGATACATTCAATTATGTTTATGTTTGCCAACAACCAACAGTATCAGTGCTGTTCAAACGGTTATTTTTACTCATTAATAGCCGTTTCTCAAACATCTATGCCATCAATAATTCTGTCATAAACTGCGTCATTCATATTAACCTAGATAAAAACATCTGAGCTGTTATCAATTATTTATAACGTTTGCGCAAGGATATGCCAGCACAGTGTATCAAAATCCATACCGCGAGCTTTGGCTGCCATCGGTACCAGACTATGACTGGTCATACCCGGTACGGTGTTGATTTCAAGTAACCAAAAATTGCCCGCCTCATCTTGCATGGCATCGATACGCCCCCAGCCTTTTGCGTCTACTGCGCGAAATGCCGCAAGGCTCAAGTCTTGTAAATGCTTTTCATCAGCATCACTCAAGCCGCAAGGAATATAATAGCTGGTATCATTACGATTGTACTTGGCTTCAAAATCATAGAAGTTGGTAATATCAGCAGGTTCAAGACGAATGACCGGATAGGCTTCATCATCGATAATGACAATCGTAAACTCGCGACCAGTAATCCAGCGCTCAGCCATGACCGCATCACCGCACTGTACCGCTGTTGCATAAGCCGCAGGCAACTCGTCCAAGTTATTAACCTTGGTCATGCCAATACTGGAGCCTTCATGAACAGGCTTGATAATGAGTGGTAAACCTAGCATGTTAACCACTTGCTGCCAGTCGGTATCGGCCGTCAATAGTGAAAATGGTGCCGTCGCTAAGCCGCAGCCTTGCCACAATTGCTTGGTACGAACTTTGTCCATGCCTAGCGCTGATGCCAGAATACCTGAACCCGTCTGCGGAATATCAAACCATTGCAACACGCCTTGTAGCAAGCCATCTTCGCCGCCGCGACCATGCAACACGTTAAACACGCGATCATAGTCACGAAGCTCAGTAATGTCTTGATGCTTAGGATCAAAATGAGTGGCATCAACGCCTTGGTTTTGTAGTGCCTGCAATACAGCGGCACCACTATCCAACGATACGCTGCGCTCATTGCTGCTGCCACCATAAATGACGGCTACTTTACCAAATTGTCCAGCATCTTTTACTTCGTTGGCATCAGCGCTCAATGGTTTGTCTTGGCTTGACCGGTTGTTTTCCATATCATTTTTCTCTGCTTGTGCAGCAGCTGCTAGAGCGGACTCTGGATTGATAATGGCTGTCTTATCCTCAGCAGCATCAACGGCATTATTATTGTTTATACTTTCTTGATTATCGTTCGTTGTCATAAGGACAGTTCCTAAAATTTTTAGCTTACTAAATGTAAAGGTTATTGGCAGCCAAGTCGACAGCAATCTGTCCCACATTACCTGCACCCTGAGTAATGAGCATGTCATTGGCTTTTAGTAAACGTTGCATGACAGGGGCTAAATTATCTTTATCAATAATCGTCGGTTCAACCTCACCACGCAAACGAATACTGCGCGCTAGTGACTTGGTATCAGCGCCTGTAATTGGTGTTTCACCTGCTGAATAGACGTCTAACAATAATAGCTCATCTACGCTTGAGAGCACTTCGACAAAGTCATCAAAGCAATCACGGGTACGGCTGTAACGATGCGGTTGAAATAGCATTACCAAACGACGATCAGGGAAACTTTGACGAGCGGCCTTAATGGTGGCGTCGACTTCTTTTGGATGATGACCATAGTCGTCGATCAATAAGACATTACCATCATCGATATCGACAGAGGCATGCTGCTCAAATCGGCGACCAACGCCTTCAAATTTCTGCAAAGCGCGTTTGATCGCTTCATCATCGACACCTTCATCGGTCGCCATGGTGATAGCGGCAAGGGCATTGTAGACGTTATGTGTACCAGGAATATTAAGCGTCAAGCGCAAAGGCTCACGGTCACGGCGCAATACTGTGAAGTGCGTTTTAGTGCCTTCCGTCACCAAGTCAACGCCTTGTACATCGTTAAAAGGTTCAAGCCCAAAGGTCAAGACTGGGCGACCGATATCATCAATCATTGCATACAATTCTGGATCATCACCGCACACCACTGCCAAGCCATAAAACGGCATGTTTTGCAAAAACTGAATATAAGCTGCTTTTAATTTATCAAAACTATTCTCATACGTTTCCATATGGTCTTGGTCGATATTGGTCACAATCGCTGCCATCGGATGTAAAGACAAAAACGATGCATCAGACTCATCGGCTTCTGCCACCAAGAAACGGCTGCTACCAAGTGCGGCATTTTTGCCAGAGGCGTTCAGCTTACCACCAATTACGTAAGTAGGATCGAGCTGGCCTTCTGCCATCATCGTGGTGAGCAAACTGGTCGTGGTGGTTTTGCCATGCGCGCCAGCAACTGCAATACCATGACGATAGCGCATTAATTCACCCAACATATCGGCACGGCGTACCACTGGCAGACGCGCTTCAAGCGCTGCTTTTACTTCAGGGTTGCTGCGATCAATCGCTGACGAGACGACAATAACATCCGCATTGGCGATATTTTTGGAGTCATGACCGATCGATATCTCGATGCCAATCTGCTGTAGGCGCTTCGTCACCAAGCTTTCTGCGATGTCAGAACCACTGACTTGATAGCCTTGATTGTTCATTACCTCTGCGATACCGCACATACCTGAACCGCCAATACCAACAAAATGCAAATGCTGAATACGGCGCATCTCTGGTATTTCAATCAAACGCTTAGGTAAGGCTTTTGCAGAGGTAGACATAAGGATCTCTCTTTATTAAAGGTCAATAAAATTTGGTAAATTAAAAATAATGGGTATGAGTTACAGGCTACAACGCTTGCCAAATAATATCGGCAACTTGCTTACTCGCACTACGATTGGCAAGAGCATGACCTTTTTTTGCCATCGTTAAGCACTTTTCTCGATTAAGTACAGCAAGCTCGTCACTCAAACGCTTGGCTGTCAGCTCAGTTTGCGGTAACAAGATTGCCGCATCATGTGAGGTTAGCGTGCGCGCATTAGCCGTTTGGTGATCATCAACGGCATGCGGTAACGGCACAAAAATAGCAGCGATACCGACGTTTTGGATTTCGGTAACGGTCAATGCGCCTGCACGGCATACAATCATATCTGCCCAGTTATAAGCCGCTGCCATATCATCGATAAAAGGCTGTACCGTAAACTGATGCCTGCTTAAGTCTTCGCTATCGTAAGCTGCTTGCGTGGCGGCCTCATTGTTACGCCCGCATTGGTGACGCACTTCAAAAGGCTCGTTTAGCAGTGCAAGCGCTTTTGGCACGGTGTCATTTAAGGCTTGAGCGCCAAGTGATCCGCCTACTACCAACAATTTAAGCGGTGAGCGATCATTCACATCATAGCGTACCGTTGGCTCTGCGACACCTGTAATGGCATTACGCACGGGATTGCCCACTGTCTCAAGCTTGGCATACTGCACACTATTAGCAAAGGTATCCTCAAACGCTTGTAATGTCTTGGTCGAAAGCTTAGACAGGTAGCGATTGCTCATGCCAGCGATGGCATTTTGCTCATGGATAATCAGTGGCGTATTGGTTAGACGTGCAGCGATACCACCAGGTGCAGTCACATAACCACCGAACCCAACAACCACATCAATCTGATTACTACGAATCACTTTTACGGCAGACATCGTCGCTGACAGCAGAGTCATTGGTAGCTTTAATAGTCGACCAACGCCTTTACCACGAAGCCCTTGCATATTAATAGCATGAAAAGTATAGCCAGTCGGTTTGACTAAACCATTTTCCATACCGTTTGGCGTTCCTAACCAATGAATGACCGCACCGCGCTGGGTCAGCTCATCACTAACGGCAAGCGCTGGAAAAACGTGCCCGCCAGTACCAGCTGCCATCATCAATATATGCGGTGTTTTCATGAACGCCTGCCTATCTTTACTTTATTTATATGAAGGGTTTATCTCTCTGCTGCGCAGACAATTATGAAAAAATAATGACCTAGCCAAAGCCCGCATAGTATAGAGGAAATCATCGTCTTATATACAGCACTTTATGCAGCAAAAATAACAAAAATCCAAGCCATGATCGGTCACAGCTTGGCGTCGTGTAATGCTAATAAACGGTAAGAAAAATCAATGACTAACAATACCTTAAAATATGGGTTTTACGTAGTCAAAGTATTCCTTAACATAGCTAAAGCTATGCAGTAAATTTGTTCTCAATCGCCATGATAAAGTCGGTTGCGATATCTGTACCGCATTGATCATCAATCTCACGCACGCATGTTGGGCTAGTAACGTTAATTTCAGTGATACGCCCACCGATTAAGTCCAAACCAACGAACATTAGGCCTTTTTCTTTGACAATCGGTGCCACGACTTCTGCCACTTGGCGTTCGATATCAGTCAATGGCATAGCAACACCACTACCACCCGCTGCTAGATTACCACGCGTCTCGCCTTTGCTTGGAATACGTGCCAAGCTATAATCTACCACGACGCCATCGACGATTAACACACGCTTATCGCCTTCCTTAATCTCTGGCAAGTAACGCTGTGCCATGATTGGCAGTGTCTCAAGTTCAGTCAGCACCTCAATCGTTACACCAATATTAGGACTATCGGCAGTCAGACGGAAGATACCTGTACCGCCCATACCATCTAGTGGCTTGACGATGACATCTTGCTGTTCAGCGATAAACTGACGAATATGTGCCTGTTTACTGGTCACAATCGTTGGGCTCATATAGTCGCTAAACCACGTCGCAAATAGTTTTTCATTACAATCACGGATCGCTTGTGGATCATTGACCACGAGCACGCCTGCCGCTTTGGCATGGTCAAGCATATAAGTCGCATAAATAAAGCGCATATCAAACGGTGGGTCTTTACGCATCAAAATCACGTCATAACCACTGACTGGACCTGTGCTTTTATCACCCAACGTATAAAAATCTGCTGGATCACGCTTTACCGTGAGCGGCTGCGTATCGACCATCAACTGACCACGATCCAACCATAAGTCATGAATCTGACAGTAGCCAAGCTGATGCCCGCGATCTTGCGCTGCCCACATCATCGCCAAGCTAGTGTCTTTTTTATAATTAACCCGTTCGATAGGATCCATGATGACGAGTATTTTTAAAGATTTTTTTTGATTTTCTTGGCTCATGATAAGGCTCACTTACGTTATATTATTATTAAAACAGATTCAAACTTCAGCGCCCAACTATACGCCGTACTGCGCGCGGTAATGTTGCATTTTGGCTAATTGAGTCGCATCTTTGTACTGGCTCTCGCCGTCTGACAAATAACTGATCAAATCATCGATATCGACCAATGCACGTACAGGCACTTCTAGTGTAGCTGCAAGCTCTTGAATAGCAGAATGCTCAGCCAAGCCTTTTTCTTTACGATCAAGTGCGACGATAATACCAGCAACGCTTGCACCTGCTTGCTCTAAAATATCGACCACTTCGCGCATCGCTGTGCCAGCCGTAATGACATCGTCAAGTACCCAAACTGCTTTGCCACTGACATCAGCGCCTACTAAATTACCACCTTCACCGTGGGTTTTGGCTTCTTTACGGTTATAACCCCACTTAGCATTGATACCATGATGGTGCCATAAGGCTTGCGCGGTGGCAGCCACAAATGGAATACCTTTATAAGCGGCGCCAAAAATAACCAGCTCTTGCTCATCTGTACCGTTATTGCTAGCAGCCAACTGTTCGGCCAAGGCATCGGCATAACCGCGCGCGAGCAACGACAACATTTCACCCGTCGCTAGCAAGCCAGCATTAAAAAAATACGGACTAATGCGACCAGACTTGAGTACAAACTCACCAAACTTCAGGACTTGGTTGTCTAAGGCCAATTGAATGAATTGATGAGATGAAAACGTGAGGTCTTGAGGGCGTGGTACGTGAGACATTATGACATTCCTATCAGCAAAAAGAGGGGCGAAAAACTGGCATTATTGTACGCATTATTGATCAGCTTGACCAACCATTGATCTCGTAATCCTGCATATTGGCATAGCGAGTCAGTAAGCCACTACGTGATGAGACATTAAAATAGCTTTGGCCATCGTTCCGTACTTGTATCTCCCAGCCCAAATGATAAGCGGCAACAATAATGTGACCAGAAAACATCCGAATTTGACGATACGCGTGCCGCTGCGAGGGCTCACAAACAATCTGACTGAGCAAATAACTACGCACATACTGACATATTTGCGCAGCGCTATAGCTATAATTGATACTTTTGCGCGTACTGCACTGTTTTAAAGCATGGACAGCAGCACTACAGGCCATGATATCTGTCGCTAAACTGCCCTCTCCTGTCTCAAACTGCTGCGGCTGCAAAACCACTTGCCAATCATCGGCATACAGACTATTGAGTAGCTCATCAGGATTATAACGCTTGGTCAATGCTCGTAGCGATGCTGAAGCGTCGTGGCGTTTATTATCTGACTCAATCATTTCAGAGCGATCAGCAGGCCTAAACCCAAAGCGGTGCAGTTTTGGATAAGCACGAATGGCCTTTTGGATATCTGACATATCTAACATAGTCATATCGGATAATGCTGATAACAATGGCTGCTCCCTATGATTTTCGTAAAAGTTATCAGGCAACTCGATAAGTTTGGCAGCATTAAGTAATGACAAATGCTCAGCCAGCGCTTCTGAAGCAATCAGTGCCCATTTCGAAAAGCGGTCTTCATTGGGCTGATAAAACCGCGCAGAGTTACCGTAAAGCCGTCTCAATTGACCGTTCAAGCGGCGGGCAGGCTCTGGGATATCAGTTAAGGGCCGTGCAGGATCAAGGGGAGATTGTCTGGGATCAAAGTTGGGGTGGACGATTGCAGGCTGCTGTGAATCAGCTAGCATAGACGATTGCTCAGCCTTTTTTTGCACATGGTTTTCTGCCAGCTTACCGCCTTCTGCTGCCAGATTAGCATGAGATAAACGGTCATCAGAAGTAGAAGGCTGGGTCATGAAATCTCCATAGTTTATAAAGTATAAAACGAATAAGAATGCTTAAATAAGGCAATTGTCTTACTCTTAAGGGCTGACTCTTAAGGGCTTACTCTTGATGGTTCAAAATGTCACGGTAACCTGCTTGCCAGTCAGGATAATCCAGCCAAGCTAACGGAATGTTGCTGTGCAAGCGCTTCCCCGTAACCGCTGTTTTTGAATGATCAATAGCAGGTGGCGTCTCACCTATTTGCTCGCTTAACCAAACGCCTAGCTCATAAGTAGTGACGGGCGCATAGTCAGTGGCGATATAGAGTGATTTTGGCGCAGTACTGGTCAGGACGTTGGTGATAATATTGACCAAGTCGCGATCCATAATGCGATTGCTCCAATGCTCAGCTGGCATTGGATCTTTATTTGGCTCACGAGCCTTACGTAGTCGCATTAAGCGCGCGCGACCATAAATACCGCTTGGACGAATGATAATGGCTTTATCATCAAAGCCTTGCTGCAAGACTTGCTCTGCTTGCAATATGACCTTTGATGCTTCGCGCTCAGGACTGACAGGCGCGGTATTTTCATCGATCCATTCGCCGTTATCTTGCCCATAAACACCCGTTGAGGAAATAAAGACAATACGTTCAAGATTAGTTAACTTTGGAGCAAGCGTCGCCAAATGCTGATTAATCGCCAAGTAACTCTCGTGATAGCCGCTGGTTGAATAGTCATCGGGCGTGACGATAATCGCTATATGTGTAAAATCTTGCAGCTGCTCAGCGGTCAATGTCAACGCATCGGCTTGCATAAACGTTGCCTCACTATCCAAATGATAGTGCTCGCGTTCATTGCGTGCCAGCCCAGTAACGTTAAAGCCATCTTGCGCAAGCTTGTTGGTAACCGGTAAACCGATATCACCTTGACCGATAATCAGTAAATTTTGCGTACTCATCATTTATCCTTTATTCGAACGCCATTTCTAATGACTGCTTATACATTTTTTATAATAAGTACTAAAAATAACGTCTATATGACAGTTGTACATCGTCATTGGCATCGATGCGATCTTGCCACTCGTAGTTGGCATTGATACGTAATGCTTGTTTTTTATCGATATCGTATTGTAGACCTAACATTGAGACCGGCTGCCAGTAATGACCGCGAGCATTAGACTCATCGCTGCTGCCATGATACCAATATGGCAATTGCAATTCAGCCTGCGCACGTAACTGATTGTTAATTTGATAACGGCAACCAGCATTCACACCTGCACCTACGCGAAAGCCTTTATTAATACCGCGCCCTGCTTGTCCCGTGCCTGATAGCAAGGTGTAACATAATTGCGGCGGCATCTCGCCAGTACCAGCACTTGGTGTACCAAATGCCCACGACCAGCCAGTCTCATAACCCACGCTCCCAACCAAATGATCCGTACCATCTTGCTGTGAGCCATCGTTTACTCGGGTCGCCTCGACACTGACGCCCCAAGTTTTGCCTTGCTGAGCGCTATTTACTGGGTTAAATGAGCGTCCGCGCAGCAGTGTAAAATTCTGCAAGACCACACTATCCGGCTGTTTGTGGCTGCTATTGTTATCATCTTTGTCGTAAAGGCGTAGCGTCGCTGCCAGCCCTTCTAAATTAAAAAACTGTGAAAAACCAGCTGTCCTATCAAGGGTGTCATGAAAGCCTGCACGCACGCCCACATCGATATAATTATTGTCACCGCGCTGTCCGACACCAATCTGCGCCATTTGCAATGGATGTCTGTCTATTGGATTGTTGTTGGCAGCGACGATAGGTGGATCTAGTATGGTTTGACCATCTGTTGACATACTGGATGCTGGATTGCGCTCTGCGGATTTAATCTCTTGGGCAGCTTCTTTAGTCAATGGCTGATAACCCAGCTTAGCGGCGGCCTTGGCTTGGTTAAGCACGGCTTGACGTACGGTATTGTCAGCTGGCGTATAACGAGGGTTTGCCAGTAAGTCTTCTTCATTAAGCAGCTGAATGACGTCAGAGGGTACGACGGCATAAGGCAATCGGCTTAATAAATGCTGCTGTGGACGCACGACATCGATGAGGCGCAAAACCTCAGAGGCGCAGTTATCAGTGGTGAAATAATACGGTAGTTCTAACCCTTTGGTTTCCCAAACATGCAACATGATTTGTTGCACCTCGCTTGGGGTCAAGTTCAACTGATACGTCCACGCATCGCGCTCATCGTCTTGCAAGTATTTCGCCAGTTTTTCTGGGTAAGGATAGATTTCAATGGCGTTATCATAGAGACCTGTCATGGATTTGATGGCATAAACTGGAAAACTATCGTTTGGATCACCATCGACCGTATAATTCAGCGCGTAGGCATGATGAATCTGACTGGGATCAGCCACACTGGCCTTTGAGTCAATACGCAACAAGGTATGGGCAAAGGCTGATATGGGATTGTCCAAATACTCTTCGGCAAACATAATAGACAGCTGCTCAGGTGCCAGCTTTTGCATCCACTCATCCAGCTCTGGACACTCAGCTTGCCAGCTTGTCTTATCAATATTTAGCGTATCAGTCAGCCATTGTACGCGCGCTGGAAAACGGCAGAGCACCGAGTTATTAGCGCTATTGTTTTTGACAACCGTATTATGAGTCGGTACTAATTCTTCAGCAAGAGCGACCAACAATGCATCAAGCTCTGCGCCTGAGTCTTGCGCACCTTTTTCACTTAAAAAGAAGCTAGCATCATCAACGAGACTTGTGTCTTTTTTCTTACCAATTAGATTCTTTTGATCATCAAAGAAGTACAATAAACGTCGCCATGTCGTATGCTGGGCTAGGTTTTCTGTTTTTGCTTGCTCGCGCCATGATGCTAGCAGCTGTTCTGCGTTGGTGTTGGTAGCGACAATATGACTAACGTTATTATCGACACTACCAATAGTATTCTTAGTGCGCGAATGATCAGTGCCATCTTTATTTGAGATGCTATTTGGCTTGATGTTATTATTTAGCCCAGCATCAGCTTTGTTATCTAACGCTAGCTCACCTGTGGTCACAAGCTCTGCTGGCGTTGGCAAAAATGCCTGCGCTTGTACCGTCAGTAACAGACCTGCAATCGTTAATGGTAAACGCGCGCGCCTGCTCATCTTTGTTGGCGTACAGTCTGTCGCCAACAAGTTGCAATGCACCACAAGGTTTGAATATATAGACATGAGTAATATCTCGCACTGTAGAAGCCATACGCTCATCGCGTTACTGGGTCTATCGAATCGTCAAAAGAAGGTTGTGATTGGCTATTTTTTAGAGAGTCTTGCTATTAATTAATAAAAAATCGGTAATCACAAGTATTTGCTACGCACTTATTAATCACATAATAAAAGAGAGCACTATGTCCACGACACCGCCAATGATTATAAAGGACGGGCGCTTATCCTCAGCCACTTGGCTTATGTCGCCGAACTATAATAAACGCCCCGACAACCTGACTATTGACACCATTGTCATTCACAATATTAGCCTACCATCGAATGAGTTTGGCGTCTGCGGCAGTGATGGCGTTCATTATGTAAAAGCATTATTTACCAATCAATTGGACTGGGATGCGCATCCTTATTTTCAGACGATTAAAGGCGCAGAAGTCTCAGCACATGTATTTATAGAACGTGATGGTGCTATCACACAGTTTGTAAACTTTGCCGAGCGCGCATGGCATGCAGGCAGATCCAGCTACCTTGGTCGTCCTGAATGTAATGATTATAGCATTGGCATCGAGCTGGAAGGGTCAGATTTTGTGTCCTTTACCTCGGTGCAATATGACACACTTGCAGCCGTTATCGCTGCGCTATATGACGCCTACCCAAAAACTCGCCGACACTTAACTGGTCATAGCGATATCGCACCGGGTCGAAAGACAGATCCTGGCGATTATTTTGACTGGCCAAAGTTACGTGAACTGGTAGGGAAAAACCTTAAGGGCTAGGGCGTGTCCTCAATTCAACTGATAGCGATCTAAATGGGCTAAAAATGGTTAAATCTTGCCAATCATCGTCAAATAGCTAGGTAATATCTCGATATTATCTGCGCTCTTTTCCTTGTTTGACTACAATTTACCTCACTTTTATCACCATTTTTAAAATGAGGACACGCCCTAGCTTATCTAAGCACCCTAAAGCAATTCCACATCCAATCCATTTATCTCGATTATGAAAGTGCTATAATCCGTCAGTTTTTTGATAGCAGCAACTCAGCAAACAATCATCAGTAAACAAATAACAGTAAACAACTTAGCAAAATAGGTTCTCATGGCAAAAAGTCGGTTATTTCGCTCAACCATGGTCGTCAGCAGCATGACCATGCTGTCCCGTATCTTAGGTCTGGTACGCGATGTCGTATTATTAGGGGTGTTTGGCGCAGGTGGTCTGATGGATGCCTTTTTGGTCGCCTTTAAGATACCTAACTTTTTGCGCCGTCTGTTTGCTGAAGGCGCTTTTAGCCAAGCTTTCGTGCCAGTACTGTCCGAATACAAAGAAAAATACAGCTTACAACAGGTACAGATATTAGTCAGTCGTACCTCGGGCGCCCTGTTGTTGATTCTATCGATGCTCACCGTGGTCGTCATTTTGATGGCACCATGGGTAGTGACGTTATTTGCTCCCGGATTTGCTGACCAACCTGGTAAATTTGCCATCACCGCTGAGCTACTGCGCCTTACCTTTCCCTATTTATTATTTATTTCTATGACCGCTTTTGCGAGCGGTATTTTACAAAGCTACGGGCGTTTTGCTGCGCCAGCTTTTGCACCCGTACTGTTAAACTTATGTATGATTGGTGGCGCATTAATTTTTGCCCCTATGTTCGATACACCGATTATGGCACTCGGTTATGCCGTTGCAATCGCCGGTTTGCTACAGTTCTTATTACAATTACCGCAGCTTTGGCAACAAAAGTTGCTGGTCGCGCCCAAGATTGACTTTCAGCACGAAGGCGTTAAACGCATCTTAAAACTCATGTTGCCTGCTATCTTTGGTGTCTCTGTCACTCAGATTAATCTGCTCCTCAATACTATTTTTGCCTCGTTAATGATTGGTGGTTCGGTTTCTTGGCTTTATGCGGCAGAACGTATGAGTGAGTTGCCGTTAGGACTGATTGGCGTAGCGATTGGTACGGTCATTTTGCCCAGCTTGTCGAAAAGCGAAGCCAAAAAAGACGATGTTAGCTTTAAAAAGACCATTGATTGGGCGGCACGTTTAATCATATTGGTGGGTGTTCCAGCATCAGCAGCCTTATTTATACTGGCTGATGTGCTGATGCAAGCGCTGTTTTTACGCGGTGAATTTACCTTGCGTGATGCGCAAATGAGTTCGCTGGCATTACGCAGTATGGCAGGTGGTATTTTAGGCTTTATGCTCATCAAAATCTTTGCGCCAGCGTTTTTTGCCCGTCAAGACACTAGAACACCAGTAAAAATCGGTATCGTATCGGTATTTGCCAATATGGTTTTTAGTGTAATTTTTATCGGGATATTTTACTTTTTAGAGATACCTCTGCATGGTGGTCTTGCCCTGGCGACCACAGGAGCGGCCTTCGTAAACGCGGGCTTATTATATTATTTCTTACATAAGCGCGATATTTTCCGTTTTGGCAGCCATTGGAAAAAGCTGTTTGCTCAGTTTGCAATCTCTACCGCTTCTATGGTTGCTGTCCTTTATATCATGTTACCTTACTTCCCAGCCGATGAGGCTCAGTGGCGACGTATCGCGGCTCTGCTCATCATGTGTGCGGTTGGTGCCCTAGTTTATGGGGTGGTATTATTAGCAACAGGCTTCCGTCCGCGTCAGCTAAAGCATGGCTAATTTATTTGTGAACGCTGAATAAATGACTTACTAAACCAAAACAAGCTTAATATGAGAATTGACAGTGAATGCCGCTGATAGTTGTCATAATCGATTATTGATAAATAAATGAAATTTGAGGTTTACTATGACAGTCGAATATTCAACGTTACGACGCTTACCAATGCTACTAACTGCTGGTGTATTAAGCACCGGACTACTAATCAGCGGGTGTAGCAACAACGATAATGTAGAAGCCGATAGCGCAAACACAGCGAGCGATACAGCTGCCGTAGCTGAAAACCCTGAAGTCGATGCAGCCAATCAGACGGCAGACGTTGATGCACATAACCCAGTGGCAAGCGAGCAAATGACGGATAGCGCTAAAGATGAGACAGCCATCGATAGTGATAACATCAACCCAATCACTGCTTCATCCAAACAAAAAAGCTTAGTGACCAATCCGACTGAAGCTGGTACGCCAGAAGACACCGTCAAACAGGCGCTAAATAGCTTATATTATGGCGATGTAAAAGAAGCGGTTGGATACTATCAAGTAGATATGGCGAATTTTGAAAAAGAGCTTGCCAAAACACAATCCGCTTTTCAGCAGACTGTCGATGGCGTTACTATCACTGATACTAGGTATAATGATGACAAGACTCGTGCCACTATTACTGGTGAGTTGATGCTCAAAGGACAGAGCGAACCTGCGCCATTGACCTATCAGCTACAGAAGATAGAAGGTCAATGGAAGATCTTGGGTTAAGCTATTTTAGCTTACTTATCTGAATCGTCATCCGATGTTACTGCTTTACCAAGCATCACGACATCAGCAATAAACCCTTCCATATCGCAAACTTCTGGCATGTAGCCCCACTGCTCAAAGCCAAGTTTACGGAAAAGTCCTAAACTTGGCTGATTGTGAGCAAAGACAAGCGCGACAATATTTCGAATGCCCAAGCTTGGCGCTTGCGTCAACATCCAGCGTGTCAACAAGCTACCTAGGCCTTGACCCTGATAATCTTGATTTAGATAGATGCTGATCTCAGTACTGATATGATAAGCTGTCCGCGCATACAAATCACTATAGCTGCCCCATGCAACTATCGGCGACTGCGCTTGCGCTGTATCATCCCCTCCTCGCAATGTTTTGACCACATATATGGGTCTTGTTGGACTGCTTAGATGCTCATCAAACCAAGCAGCTCGCTCATCTACGGTTACCAATGCAAGGTTAGCTGTTGCTTGTTTAGCAGGTATGCTTTGATTATAAATGGCTAAGACTTCTGCTAAATCTTCTTTACTCGCACGCTGCACAACAAACTGATCAGCGAGCTGATGTGTCGATAAATCAGTTGGTATAGCGTTCAAGGCAACATCAGACATAAGATCTCCATAATTTTTAGCATTATTATCGGCATCATCGATAATAGTGAATAATAGTCATACTGATAACACAAGCAAATACAAATAACTCATAAAGAATGACCACGCTGAGTGACTGATACTTTCACTATGCGTCGACTATAGGATGTTAGTGGGGCTATTTTACTTTATAATGGCTGTTTTTAGACACATCGATTGTTAGTATAGGTGTGTTTTTTCGTTTTTTATCTGGTCTTATCATAGCTGAAAACTTATGAACACCTATTTTCTTGAGCAACTGATTGCGTCGCCGAGCGCTTTGCCTGCACATACGAATCCGATAAATCTAGCACCTTGTGCGCTGACTATCGGCAATTTTGATGGCGTACATCTGGGTCATCAAGCGATGCTGGCTCAAGTTCGTGAGATTGCCCAAGCGCAAAATCTTGGCTCTGCCGTCATGATATTTGAGCCACAGCCTCGTGAATTTTTTGCCCCTACTACTGCCCCCGCACGCCTTACCAATCTAGCCGAAAAGCAAGCGCTGCTAGCAGAGCATGGGGTCGAGACTTTGATTGTAGCGAGCTTCGATACTGATTTTCGTTCGCTATCAGCACAGGCATTTGCAGATATATTGGCTAAGCGTTTGAACGTAAAAGCATTGGTACTGGGTGACGACTTTCGCTTTGGTCATGACCGTACTGGCGACAGTCAGTTTTTGCGGGATTATGGCTTGGATGTGACCAATCTGCATACCGTTATAGATGACAGTGGTAAGGCTTCCCGTATTAGCTCCACTCGCGTTCGTGACTTGTTATTGGCTGGTGATATTGACGCTGCTAACACGCTGCTTGGTCGTGATTACTCGATTACAGGCATAGTTGTTGGTGGCGATCAGATAGGCCGCACCATGGACTTCCCTACCGCCAATATCGATTTGCAGCGCTTAAAACCTGCTTTGCATGGTATCTTTGCCGTCGATGTGGTGAGTTTAGATGACCATGGCAAAGTCATCGCTAATGGTTTGACCGCGCAAGCGATTAACGGAAAATCAGGCGTAACAGGTTTGCGTCCACACAGCTTGTTTGGCACGGCTAGCATTGGTATTAGACCTTCTGTTGATAAAGGCAGTGACTGGCGTTTAGAAGTACATTTCCCAGAATTGCAGGCTGATTTATATGGACTAAATTTACAGGTTCATTTTTTACATTATTTGCATGGTGAACGACATTATGATGGCTTAGAGGCGCTAAAAGTTGGTATTCACAATGATGTAAAAGCGTTGCTTGAATGGCGATCCGAGCAGCCTAACTAGAATGTAGGAAAGTCTCGAACTTAGATCATACGGATTGCATTCAAGATATAGAAAAGCAAAAACCCACGACATTCTAAATACAATGTCGTGGGTTTTGCTTTTCTATGCTTCTTGTTTGTCTTTTAGATTAATCTATCTTGTAGATTATTTTTTACGCGTCTGGATGCATACGCACGTTTAAATCATCGATGACTTCTACCCATTCCGCATCTTTTTCCCATTCTTCTTGTAAAAAAACACGTTGATTGTCTGTCCAAACTTTTGCCTCTACTAGCTTTTCTTCTTTTGCCAATTGGTGTTTTTCAACAAAGTTATCAATCGCTTCATCTGAGCTATCAAGTCCCAATTGAGCAAATAACTCATTCATATTATATTCAGGTTCACCCAACATACTTTTCTCCTTATATGGCGCAATTTTATTTTTATTTAGGATAACCACTTTATTGTAGCAAGCTTTATTCTAATAACTGTTAACCAACGTTTATCTAACGTTATCAATTGTATTAATGGTTGAGCCTCAAGCATTAATACAATTGATAAGAGCGGTTAAAAATAACAGATATTTAAACGTAAAAAAGCCTTCAAACAAGAAGGCTTTTTATACATAATACGATTGCAAGTAGCACTAAAGTTTTAGCAAGCTATTTGATTATGGTAGTAAATGAGCTACCGCATCACGCTCTTCGCTAAGCTCTTGCTCAGTCGCTGCCATTTTCTCTTTTGAGAAATCAGATGACACATCAACGCCGTCTACGATAGACCAGTCGCCGTTAGTACACGTGCATGGGAATGAGTAGATTAAGCCTTCAGCAATACCATACTCGCCGTTTGAGTAAACACCCATAGATACCCAATCGTTTTCATCAGTACCTAGTGCCCACGTACGCATGTGCGCGATAGCGGCATTGGCAGCAGAAGCAGCAGATGATGCACCGCGAGCTTTAATAATCGCTGCACCACGTTGTTGTACTTCTGGGATATAAGTGCCTTCGTACCAAGCACGATCAACCAAGTCTAATGCTGGCTTACCATTAACAGTACAAGCCGTTAGATCTGGATACTGAGTTGATGAGTGGTTGCCCCAGATGATCATTTTTTTCACGTCATTGACAGTGCTGTCAGTTTTACCAGCCAACTGCGCCATGGCACGGTTGTGATCCAAACGAGTCATCGCTGTAAAGTTACGTGGGTCAAGATCTGGTGCATTACGCTGAGCGATAAGTGCGTTAGTGTTGGCAGGGTTACCGACCACCAATACTTTAACGTCACGGCTTGCTACGTCATTCAATGCTTTGCCTTGGGCTGAGAAAATCGCAGCGTTGGCTTCTAGCAAATCTTTGCGCTCCATACCTGGGCCACGCGGACGAGCGCCAACGAGCAAAGCATAATCGATATCTTTGAATGCAACGTTTGCATCATCAGTTTGAACGATACCGGCTAATAATGGGAATGCACAGTCTTCTAGTTCCATAACCACACCCTTCAGGGCGTCAAGTGCTGGAGTGATTTCAAGCAACTGCAAAATAACTGGCTGATCTTTACCTAGCATCTCACCAGATGCAATACGGAATAGCATCGCATAGCTGATGTTACCAGCGGCGCCAGTAACGGCAACACGTAAAGGCTGTTTCATTGACATTGAATACTCCCTAATTGATGATTATCATTATAGATATCGACTTGCTCACTGAACACTAGCAGTCTTAAACCGAGAGATAGTGTAGCACTTCCCCCCGTTAACCGTCTAGAGAAAGCGCGAACGCTATCCATCACTATATTGTTACATTTTATACGAGAGGATATTGGTATCGGTCAAGCCTTTATAGATAAAGGATGGAGAATGAAGAGGAAGTGATAAAAAAATAGCTTTAGCAGACGTTACTTAATCAAGATGATATTTATAAATGAGCAATATTCATCCATCGTTCGCCGAAAAGGACGTTACTTACCGCCTGAGATAATAAACTTTTTGCCGCAATTATCTACCACTTCACTGCAGCTACCAAATTCACTGCCTTCGTAGCAAACGTGGACATCGGTTAATATCGTTTGGCGTCGACTGCCCGCTTGGCAAATTAAATCAATGCTAGCAGCAGGCATGCCACTATTAAGGCGAGTCATTTGTCCAATAAAGCGTGATTTTGAGACAGTATAACTGTTGCCAGTATTGAGCTCGTTAGGCAGTTTTAGGGCGCCGGCATAATTGGTTATTTGGCGAAAATAACTACTGGCACTCAATGGGCTACAAGCACCATAATGTTGCCATACTTGGCTACGCACTGTCGTGTCTGGCATGATACGGTTAACAACTTTTAGTTGTAATGGGGTCAGGCGCGGCTCGACACCGCGCCCACAGCGCTCGCCATAGCCCATGTCCAAACCTGATACCGTTAATGAATACCCTTCTAGACATTGGCGCATACGTACTCGTGTTGGTTGCAAGCTACATAATGCAGGCGTCATCTCAATCATTAACACACGTTGACCACTCTTGACGGCATTGGCCGCTTGCGCTGGTATGATCATCACACTCTGTAACAATAGCAAGGCGACCCCGCACATCACCGTATACCCTTTATCCTTATATTCTTTGCCTATCGCATCCTTTTTACGTATCGCACTATCATTTAGCTTCGTAGATAACTTTATCGTGACTGATTCCGACAGAGTGTCCACCCGCGTCTGATTCGACAGCTGACGATTGGCTTGCAATAACATAGGCAAATTGAAATATTTTTTGATCATAAGTAGTTAGGTATCTAGCAACGATAAAAGAGTGGGCAAGCTTAAATAAAGGTGCTCAAAGTATAAATATTCATTGAACCAAGCTTAAAATAAACCAAAAAAAATACAGACAACAATTAAAGCAATGGTAGCAAAATGCGTTTTTTAATCTATAGCAGAAACGTAAACATCGCTTAAGTATTAAAAACAAGACAGAAATCAGAGAGAATACAAACCTCTATATAGCAGAATAATAACCCATTGATTCAAATAAAAATGAATGCCGAAAAATAGATATAAAAAAAACCATTAACAGTCTATCGTCAATGGTTTCTTTTTTACTAAATGAATAACCTAAAATGCAGCTGGCACCGTACCCATACGTTGACTAATCGGCTGACTACGACCCAATAAGCTACTATAAATCGTAGCGTTCTCCATTACGTGTTTCACATAATTGCGCGTTTCAGGAAAAGCGATTGACTCCACGTATTGATCAGCGGCTAACGAACCATAGACCGGCTGCCAGCGCTTGGCATTATTAGGGCCAGCATTATAGCCCGCCGTTGCCAATACTGGCTGATAATTTAGTTTGCCCAAAATATCCCCCATATACCAAGTACCATAACGGATATTGGTATCACCACTGTTGGCACGGCTAGCGCTATAAGTCTCACCTAAATTACGGGCGATATATTTTGCTGTGTCAGGCATCACTTGCATCAACCCACTAGCACCAACACCTGAGCGCGCTGAGGCTACAAATCGACTCTCTTGACGCATGATGCCATAAGCCCATGCCGGATCAATCCCCGCCGATTGGCTGTAGCGAACGACGGCATCTTGGTGCGGCATCGGATGCGACAATGCCAAGCTGTCGACTCTGTCCGTATTGTCAACGGCATAAATCGCCCGATCGAGCCAGCCCATGTCATGTGCCAAGCTAGCAGCGGCGATGATTAGATTGTCATCACGATTGTCACGCGCTTGCTTGACTGCCCAGTTCCACTCACGGTTGGCATAAGCGCGGCTGGCATCAGCGTTATATAAAGCAAAGGCACGAGCAAAGTTTCCATCTTGCATGACGCGGGCACGATCGGCAGTACTAACATTAGGTAAGTTGCTACCGCCTAAGCGACTGGCGTCAAAACGCTGACCGATTCTGTCTTTTGCCATCAGACCATAGTAATCGTTACTTTTTGCTAGGTTTTGATACATTTTCTTAGCGGTATTACTCTTACTGCTATTGCCTGATTGCTCATAAGCACGAGCCAGCCAATACTGCCACTGATTGCCTTTTTGAGTTTCACCATCCATTTTTGAGATGGCTTCGACCACATCGTCCCAACGACCAAAGCGAATCGCTGCCATGGCATAGTCTTCAGCTTCCTCGAAGTTAAAATCGTCATCTAAACTGTTGCGGAACCAATCAACTGCTTCAGCGTTAAAACCATCGTCAGTATTATGATTCATACGCTGTACCCCAATGGTACGATAAGCATAGCGACGGGTTTCATCATTCAATAGTTTGACTGAGCGCTGATTGTCTTGTTTGATATCAAAATCTAACTGCAATGCTGCCTCACGATAAGACTTGTCAGCGATACGGCCTATCGCATACAGATAGAGATACTGATTGGTCTGACTGGCAGGCTCACGACCAAAACTGGTAAAGAATGATGAAGGATTTAGCTGAATCTCACTCAAAGCAGAATAAGCAATGGGCGTGCCTAAGCGTGATGACAACGCCATAATATCGCCAGTTTTGCCTTTACGAAGCATACGTTTCAGACGAGCAGCACGATCTTGATTACTAATCAGCGCGTTATTATTCATCTCCATCGCTAGCTGATCACACAAGGCAGGCTGTTTTTGGGTGGTCAGCCATACATCAGACTTGGCGGCCATGGCGCGTATGGTATCACCGCCATTATTAAACCCAAGCGCAACGGCACAGCGCTCGCTGGCATCGGCATTGGTAATCAAGTTCGCCACTTGTCTGACTGAGGCATAGTCGTTTGACCCCGCTTTGGTCTCAGCAAAATCCGCAACCAACTTCTCAGCCATGACAGTATCAGGATACTGACGTACAAACTGCGCTACAGCCGCTGAACTTTGTGAGTTAAGGTCTAGATTCATCCGCCAATAAATGGGATACATCGCAAACAAACCGCCGCTCATCATTTGTTCGTAATTATAAAGCGCACTGACATCACCGCGATCTGCTGCGATAGCAGCGGCTGTAAATGAGTCAACACTGCTGTCTTGTTGATAATTACTTTCTGGCTGATAGCTCTCGTTATCACCCCATGTCAGCTCTGCACAAGCGACTTGCGATATGCCTAGCGCACTCACTGCTGCCGCTACACTCAGCGCGCTCATCCGTAGCGTACCGGCTGTGAGCCGCTTGGACGCGTGCTTTTTACTGGTAGACTTTTCATCCTTGATGCTATGAGCAACACGCAACTTTGTCATACTGACTCTCTTTATGATATCTCTACAAATAAGGGAATAGCGATTCGCTAAGTATCGCCAAGGTTATAGTACTCATCATACTATATTCATTGTACTTTCAACTATCTCCTTTACCTTTTGTTAATAAATAGGACAGTACGGTGTAACATAGAAATGGTGTCTAGTCGCAGTTTTTGTCAAAAGCGCTGCTAATTCTAGTAAATAATTGATACTGCTATGAATTGTTTATCATATTGATGACCAATAGCCTGTGCTAATTTTTCACATTGGCAGAGGGTTGTGATAAAATATGCCACCTGTTAATCGGCTACCCCGCTATATTTTTGGTCAATCATGGACTTATCCTTATGAGTGTTACTGTATTCAATCCCCGCATCAATGACGCTGCTGTTGCTGAGACAACTGCTACTGCGCCTGCTGTCACTGCACTCAAAGAGCCAAGTTCAGCCCAAGCGCCCGTCGAAAAAGCAGTGACCAAAAAGGTCTTTGTCACCACCCAAGGCTGTCAGATGAATGTCTATGACTCTGGCAAAATGCTAGACGTGCTAGGCGATTCTCATGGTATGGAAGTGACTCATGACATCGATGAAGCCGATGTACTACTAATGAACACTTGCTCCATTCGTGAAAAAGCACAAGAAAAAGTATTTTCAGAATTGGGTCGCTGGCGTAAACTAAAAGAAAAACGCCCTGACCTCGTCATTGGTGTCGGTGGTTGTGTGGCTTCGCAAGAAGGCGATAACATTCAAAAGCGTGCGCCTTACGTCGACATGGTGTTTGGACCGCAAACTTTGCATCGCCTGCCGGAGCTATATGATCAGTCAAACGAGCAGCGTGACATCGCTCCTAAAAACCGTATTGGTACGATTGATGTGTCATTCCCGAGTATTGAAAAGTTTGATTTTTTGCCTGAGCCAAGAGTAGAAGGCTTTAAAGCGTTTGTCTCTATCATGGAAGGTTGCTCAAAGTATTGCTCATTTTGCGTCGTACCTTATACCCGCGGTGAAGAATTGTCACGTCCACTCGATGACGTATTGGCTGAGATTGATAGCCTTGCCGAACAAGGGGTACGTGAAATAAACCTACTCGGCCAAAACGTCAACGGCTATCGTGGCGAAAAAGACGATGGCAGCATTTGCCGTTTCGCTGAGCTGTTGCATTATGTCTCGCATGTCGATGGTGTCGAGCGTATTCGCTATACGACTAGCCATCCGCTTGAGTTCACTGATGACATCATTGACGCCTATGCACAATTGCCAGAGCTAGTATCGCACTTACATCTACCTGTTCAGAGTGGCTCAAACGCTATCTTGGCGGCAATGAAGCGCAACCATACGATCGATGTGTATATCAATCAGATTAATAAGCTTAAAGCCATTCGTCCTGATATTCACTTATCTAGCGACTTTATCATTGGCTTCCCTGGTGAGACCGAACAAGACTTCCAAGATACGTTGAACTTGGCAAAGGAATTAAACTTCGATCACTCTTACAGCTTTATTTACTCTAAGCGCCCAGGCACGCCAGCCGCTGAGTTGCCAGATGATGTAAGCTTCAAAACTAAAAAAGAACGCTTAGCTGAATTCCAAAAAGTCATCATTGATTCAACGCTGGCTAAAACGCATGAAATGGTTGGTACTACGACTCGCGTCTTGGTTGAACAAGTTGCCAATCGCCATCCTGATTGCTTAATCGGCACTGCGGATAACACCCGTACGGTTATGTTCCCATATGACGTTGATACAATGGATGAGATGTTGGGTAAACTCGTGAGCGTACGTATTACTGATTTCGTCAGCCCGCACATGGTGAAAGGTGAACTAATCGAAGTATTGGCATAGCGGTTAAGGCAACAATGGTTAAGTTATAAGCTTGAATAAAAAAGCCGTTCACTATAATAGCGAACGGCTTTTTCTATATGGCTTTGTAGGTGAGTTTAGTTTTTCAAGCTCATATAGAGAATACCGGTAAAACGTAACCTCCTAATTCAGCGAGATAGATATATACTATAACTCATAAGGACTAGCTCTTAAATTCAATGCACGGCTAATACAGCACAATTACACAAGTCGCTACTCTCAAACTTGGTTATATCACCAGCCACAAGCCCTGGGACGGGGAAGACTCTAACTGTCAAAGGTTTATTTAACCGATAAGCCATAGTGCCAGTATCTCGCATCAAAGCACATAGCTTGTCCGTAGATGTGTCCCCCGGAATAGGGACAGTATCAAGCCCTATTCCGCAGACTGCGCTATTGGTTAATAGCAGAGGTATGTCAAACTCATTATCTATGGTGGCTTGCGCCAATCCCTTGTCCTCAGTGACCGCCAACATCAATCCTGAAAACCCAATGATATCAATATCTGTAATAGATTTAAAAACTTTCGTTAATAAAGCTGATATCTCAACCGTGCCCGAGGCGCCAAAATAAGGAACGCCAAGCAGCTTGTAGACGTCAACCATCGAGTGACAGTCTTTAGAAGGTGCAGGTGAGGTATCCATCCCTAGATAAGTCCAGCCTGATGCTGAATTAAGTTGCTTCACGCAACTATCTATATTATCGATATGATGCTGTAACGATAAGCTCAAAGCATCAAAGACAAGGCGTTGACGTTGTTGATAAGTAGCAGAGTTGAAGACAGATTTCTCACGAATGTGTTGTAAGGTTTTTACCAATAAATCAGGCGTTTCAAGACCAACAACAAAGCCTTTATCAGTCTTACCGCTATGATAGCTCGCTGGAAAATAAGGAATAAATTCATCACAGTTGAAATTTACCGTAAAGTTAAAATTACCTTCCCCTCTAGGTGTGAGTTCAGCAATACTTTGTATCGCTAGAGCACATTTTTCAATCAATGCATTATCTAAAACACCGATCTCATTAGCCGTTATATTCACACAAGCGTTGCACAAATCTCCATATTGAGCGATAAGCTCAGGCAAAAGGCTAATCTCATGCGCTGTCTTAGCTTCTCCTATGGCAAAGCGAACTCGCAGACCATTTTTACTTTTACTGAGCGTCGCTAAAATATCAGTGATGGCAGCCAATCCAGTGGCAGCAGTTGAAACGTTTGAAATATCCAAATACTGGCCGAATGGATTGGTCACTATACGAATGGATTGCACGCTATAGCCTTCATTGCCTAAACCTGCAACTATTTTTTCACAGTGCTTGATAGCCTCTTCTAGCGCAGCATGCCATGTTGTCATGTCCGCATTCAAATTTATAAATGTAGTTACTGTGCGTATTTTGCAAAGGTTTTTACCCTTTAACTCTTCTGGTATCTCAAAGTCTATCGGTGTCTTAAAACCGATAGATTGGTTAGCATCAAGACTATCACTCATGACTTTCTCCATTTATTAATCTAAGTCAAAAAAACAACCCATAATAACTGGACATTTATCGATATACTACTCAATGCTAATTTTATTTTACGATTATACATAGAGTATTAGCCTTAGACTGAGTTGTTTTTTCAAGCTCATGTAGACAGTACCGATAAAACATAACCCATCGACTTAAGATAGATACTTTCTTGGTGTGAATCCCTATAGATTAGTTATTTGAACCTTTAGAAGCGTAAAAAACTGTATTGCAATTTTAGTTTTGTCAGAGACATTCTTTATATAAAATCTTTCTAATTATCAATTTTTAATAAGGAGCTGTAGTATACAAGCACCATGCCTTTCAAATAACTGACAAAGACTTTTAAACCATAAAACTATTTATAACTTCAGCCAATAAAGCAGCAGCAATTATTATAAATATCACTCCACAACCACG
This sequence comes from Psychrobacter sp. PAMC 21119, assembly GCF_000247495.1. Lineage (NCBI taxonomy): Bacteria > Pseudomonadati > Pseudomonadota > Gammaproteobacteria > Moraxellales > Moraxellaceae > Psychrobacter > Psychrobacter sp. PAMC 21119. The sequence goes on from NZ_AHVZ01000039.1 coordinate 67,472, forward strand.
ATTGAGCCAAGCCAAGCGATCACCCACATCGAGCCAGCTTGCCAGTTTTTTGCCGCCCAACGTATAAATAATCTGCCAAATCGTTTCGCTCAAAAACAAGCCGATGGTCAATAAGATATATTGCGGCCATAATGGCGCACTAAAATTAATAAACTTGGGGAAGAATGCCGCAAAGAACAAAATGGCTTTTGGATTGGACAACGATACCCAGACGCCAGTACGGAATAAGGTCATATTACTTGGGGCAGCTTTAGCAGCAGCACTGGAGAGTGAGCGCGGCTGCGGTGTACCAACTGTATCTTCACTATCAGAAGAAGGATAGTCAGCCGCGACTTCTTCGCTCATTTCACGAGCATCACTCATCAAGCTACCATTGCCAGCATCACGCCATGAGCTAATACCCAGATAAATCAAGTATGCCGCGCCAACGGCTTTGATGATCGTCAGCAACCAAGGTGACTGGCGACTGATCACATCGAGGCCAAGCAATGTCGAAAGCAGTAGCACAAACAATCCAAGGCTTAAACCTGCCAGCGTCCACAATGTGCGCTTCACGCCGTAGTTCATACCATACTGGAATGCTAGCAGCATATTGGGACCTGGGGTCGCTGAGATAAAAAACGTACTCGCAAAAAATACCGCAAACAGGTGCCAAGACATCAACCAACCCCTACTCTTTTATTTGAAATAAACTTAAAACATGAAAAAGAGGCAAAAAATAAACACCGCCATATAGACGGTGTGTTTTATTTTATGCTCATTCATATCAAAAAATTTTGGCAGTCTAATCTATCAATTAACCGCACAACTATTTAACAGCTTCTGCAAAAACCCATCACAACGTACAATTTCGTTAAGTTCAACGTATTCATCCGCCTTATGAGCTTGTTCAATACTACCAGGTCCACAGATGATTGTTGGAATACCTGCATTGGTAAATTGACCGCCTTCAGTCGCGTAAGCCACTTTATGACGCTCATCATCCCCTGTCAATGCAGCGATCAATGATTGTAGTTCAGCACTATCATTATCAGTCATTGCCGGTACGCTTTCTTCTTGCATCAGCTCAATGCCAGTCTCTGGCGCGCGGGCTTGCATTTGCGCATTTAATTCCGCAATCTTGGCTTGAATAGGTTCCAGTACATCGTCTTGCGTCATATGCGGCAGATTACGATAATCAAAGGTAAATTCACACAGATTGGGCACGATATTGGTGGCCGTACCGCCATGGATGGTACCTACTGACAACGTTGAATAAGGCACAGTGAATACCTCGTCCCCATCTTCAAGAGCACCGTTACGAGCACTTAGCTCTTCGGCAAGCGTATCGACATAGCCCACCAATCTGCTGGCATAGCTAATGGCATTGACCCCTTGTGCAATCAATGAAGAATGCGCTGACTTACCATGCACACGGCAACGATAAACCGCAATACCTTTATGTGCCACCACCATAGCCATATTAGTTGGCTCACCAACGATACAATAGTCAGGGGTTATACCGCGCGCCTTTAAATCTGCCAATATCAGTGGCGCGCCTAGACAGCCAATCTCTTCATCGAATGATAATGCCAAATGCAATGGGCGACGCAGCTGGCCTGCATTAGATAGTTTTACCGCTTGTGGCAACATCGTCAGCGCACAAGCGATAAAGCCTTTCATATCACAAGCGCCGCGACCATAAAGCTTGTCACCACGAATGGTTGCTGTGAAAGGCTCAGACGTCCAGTCTTGACCGTCGACTGGCACCACATCGGTATGACCAGATAGCACGAGACCATGATTGACGTCGTCAGCATTTGCCCCTGCTGGCACAGTGACGAATAAATTGGCCTTATTTTTGGCTTCATTAAAGGTCAAATCGACGCTCAAACCCAATTGCTCGCAGTAAGCTTTTACGTCTTCAATCAAAGCTAAATTAGAATGACGACTGACCGTATCAAAGCCAATTAAGCGCGTTAGCCAATCGATACTTTGGGTGGGATAATGAGCATCAGCCAATATTTGACTGGCATCATCGTTACTATTCTGTATAGTCATAAAACATCCTTATTATGATACGTGATACTCGTATTATGAGGGATTGTGTTGGTTCATAATATCAACAACTGGCGGCATTGGTTTTGACACCTTACCTTCAGCTTGCAGCTCTTTGGTGGTTTTGGCATTAATGGCAAGTCCAGAAATCAAGGCGATGTCTTTGACAGGCTTGCGCTGGCGAGTGGCAAAGCTCACTGGTACCATACGCGCAAATTCATAGATATGCAGGTAAGACTCTTCGCCACCTTCAAAGTCTTCATCGTCTTCTAATCGAATACCACCGATTTTAGCCAAATCCGATAGCATCTCGTTTTCTTCGCTACTCAGACGGCAATCAGTAATGCCAAAGCCGGTCATAAAGCCATTTGCCCACTGTTTCAGTGCCATCACGCGCTCGTATAAATCATGTTCATCATCTGGGACTAATGGCGTATAAGAGTAGGCATCGTCTTTGTCTTTGAGCTGGAACACTATATCTTCAGCCTCTTCTGTCAACAAAGTCAATGCAGGCTCTGGTAAAGCGGCGAAGCTCAGCTCTTCAAACACCTTCGCCCATACCTTTTCATCAGGTGCATCGCAGGCGGTCATCAGCCCTGTCATCAAGCCGTGTACCTCACTGATAGACACATCAGTCCAATCATCAAATGCAGTCAGCCATGTATTCCAGCCAGAGATATTATCATTCATAATAGATGTCCTAGTGATTGATTAGTAGTATTAAATAGAAACAGACGCCGCGCGATATCATTAACGAGGCGGCGGCTAATAGAAGTTATGAAACAAAGCGGCATACAATTACTTTGTTGATATAGATATTATGCGGTCACCTATGGCATTATTAAACGCAGAGAACAAAATTCATTCACGCTTACTTGTTAAGGATAAAAACTGACTATGTATGATCAACTTAGAATATTAGAAAAAATGATACTCGACATCAAAAAACAGTATCAGCTTGTCAGTGCTGAACTTAGCAGCCTCAAAAAACACCCCGCTACCGATCCAAAAGAACTTACCACACTTCAGGCCAAGCTCGATAGCAGTTATACAGAGCGCGATGGCGCCAAAAAGAAGCTGAACGACCTCGATGACCGCTATCAAAATCTGGCAGAAGCGCACCATATGATCGGTGAAGAGCAAGATAAACTGCAAAAGCAAATCAGCCAATTACAACAAGAAAACAGCGAGCTGCTACAGCATAATAATGAATTAAAGCAGCAGTATAGCGATATCAAACAGCAAAATAATGACTTGCAAAAGAAGAATCAACTGGCCGCTGAGCGTACGCAAGTGGTGTTAAAACGCTTAACCCGTATCGACCAAGCAGAAGGTTCATAAATAGCAGCACGAGGACATAATTGACGAATATCATTGCCTTCAAATAGCATTCTTATCGATAAAAGCCACGTTTACCAAGTACCTTAGTTATCAATTACCTTAATTATTAAAAATACAGCATTGACTAAGCCAACAGACTCACACGTGTAAGCTCTTATATCACTCACTTTAATGACATATATTGTAGGATTTATCATGACTGATGACCAGACTATCCCTTTAGATAAGCAAGCGCCAAACAATCAATCACAAAACAACCAACGGCCAATCAACGGCCTTAAATCCCAAAAAGCCGTGCCAAATGCTTCAGCCTCAAATAATTCGGCTTCACAGAGCGTCGCTGCTAAATCTGCACCTAAAACGAATAGCACTCCTGAGCCGCAGATTAAAAAAGTAGATATTGCAATTGCTGGGGTCACCTATCCCATCTATTGCCCAGTACACGAGCAAGAAGAACTACATTCAGCCGTCTCTTATATCAATAACTATGCGCTCGACCTAAAACGCGACGCGCCGAGCCTGAGCCAAGAGAGCTTATTGGTACTGTGCTGTCTGAATTTATACGAGAAAATTCATGCGCATCAAAGAAGTGATGAAGATCGTGTTCAAGGAGATAAGCAATCCGAAGCATTACTCAATAAAATCATGAAGGATGCACACTCTATCTTATAAGCCAGTAGTACGCTACTAAGCAATAAGCGCTTAGCTCTGGTGAGCCAAGCGCTTTTTTATATCTAATCCACAGCCGAATTACTTACTTATGCATTAGGATTATAAGTTCTTCCAGCATGAAAATCCGCTTGATGTTCATAGTTGCAAAAGAATAACTCCTGACTGCCTTTAATCTCAGCTTCAGCATTGCCATCGCTACTTGCCACCAAGCTCGGCTTGGTCTCTAGAACACCGCGGTATTCAGCCAAACTGTTACCACAGAAGTTGCAGTGACGCGGTGTGGTCACATCGCCATCTTTTGGCATCATGCTTCTGGGTGCGCGCGGGTACATAAACTTGTAAAAGCCCCACATCACAATCCAGATAATAATTATCATCATAATAGCAGCGAACACAGCATTGCTCCTTGAATGAGGGGTAAACGTGAGAAATGATTAAGATGGCTCAGCTAATAATTATTCAACACACCCTAATAGTATAAATTTTACCGTCAATAATAGTGACAATACAATACCTTTACCGTTCAATTACTGATTTCACTGAATTGCTCATTAGATAATCGTACTCACTGATTGCGGTGCTAGAACAAAAAAACTGGCCACGTTCAGCCAGTTTTTTTGCATCGAAACCAACAATCAGGTTTCAGTAAAATTACAGTTGCAGCTCACTAATATCAGCCACGGTTAAGAACAATGCGCGAACTTGCTTAAGCAACGCTAAGCGGTTGTTCTTTAGTGCAGTATCTTCACTGTTGACCATGACATTGTCAAAGAATTGCGTCAACGGCTCGTCTAAACTGGCTAGCGTTTGCAATACTTGCGTATAGTCAGCCTGCTCAAGCAATGGTTGCACCGCTGTTTGTGCTTGCTGCACACTCGCATATAGACTTTGCTCAGCAGGTTCAGATAATAACGCTTCATCGACATTATCAGCGACGCTTACCTCTGACTTGGCTAAAATATTGGCAACACGCTTGTTTGAATCAGCCAACATTGAAGCTTGTGACAATTCACTAAATGCTTGTACGGCACGAATACGCTGATCAAAATCAAGCGGCATATGCGGGTTAATCGCTTGCACTGCCTGAATCGTATCGACGCTAACGCCCTGCTCCGTATACATCGCACGATAGCGCGAGTTTAAGAACGCCATGACTTGAGTAAAGGTGTCGCCCATTTTGGCAATCTTGCTACCATCGCTCGTGCTATAGCCTTTGATGGCTTGCTCAACCAGCGCTACCAAGTTAATCGGTAGCTGCTTCTCAATCAAAATACGCAGAATCCCAATCGCTGAGCGACGTAAGCTAAACGGATCTTTTGAACCCGTTGGTGCTTGGTCAATCGCAAAAATACCGACGAGCGTATCTAAACGATCTGCTAACGCTAAGCAGATACCAATCGGCGTCTGTGGTAAAACGTCACCGCTAAACTTAGGCAAATACTGTTCTTCTAAACTGGCCGCTACGGCTTCTGGCTCATCATTCAAACGTGCATAATAAGTACCAGCGATACCTTGTAATTCAGGATACTCGCCAACCAATGAGCTTGCCAAATCTGCTTTGGACAAAATACCTGCACGTACCGTTTCATCGATACTAATCTCACTACCTTGTTGTTGCATTAAGGCGGCGATAAATGCAGCAAGCTTGGCAATGCGCTCAGATTTTTCCCAAATCGTACCCAATTTGTCTTGGAAGACGCGAGTTTTTAGGCTTTCTGTTAGTGCAAATAATGGCTGCTTTTGGTCTTGTAAGAAGAAAAACTCTGCATCAGCCAAACGTGGACGCACGACTTTCTCATTACCTTCAATAATTTGATTCGGGTCTTTTGATTCAATATTGGTAATAAAAATAAAGTACGGCTGCAACTTGCCAGTTTTATCTGTCAGGCAAAAATACTTTTGATCCGCTTGCATAGTAGAGATGAGTGCTTCTTGTGGCACTTGTAAGAAGCGCGCTTCAAAGCTTGCTCGTAAGGCAATCGGAAAATCAACCAATGCCGTCACTTCGTCTAGCAACGCTTGCGGCACAATGGCATCAGAGTTAACTTCATCTGCCAATGCTTTGACTTGATTTTTAATCAGCATTTGACGCTTATCAAAATCAGCAACCACTTTTAAACCACTTAGTAATTCTTCATAGTCATTGGCATGAGCAATGTTATGGTAGTCAGGGCTGTGGAAGCGATGACCACGGGTTTGTGTTCCTGTCTGATGACCTTGGATAGTAGTGTCAATGACAGTACTATCTTGCATTAATACGGCCCATTGTACTGGACGAACGAATTCATTACGGCTAGCGCCTGAGCGCATACGCTTAGCAACAGGTAAGTTATCAAGCGCTGTTTGGAAAATAGCGGGCAGCAATTCAGTCGTTGCTTGACCCTGAATAGTTTGCTCATAACCGACATAATCACCTTTATCGGTGTTAATCGTTATCAGCTCACTGGCCTCAGTACCCAAGCCTTTGGCAAAGCCCATCGCTGCGCGCGTCGGATTGCCCTCTGCATCGAATGCTGCTTTAATCGCAGGACCACGTTTTTGCTCGCTGCGATCTGGCTGCTTATCGCTAATACCCTGAATTTGAAGCGCCAAACGGCGCGGCGCGGCAAAGGCTTTGATACCATCGAAGCTGATACCTGCTTCAGTCAATTGTTCAGTGACACTTGCTTGTAGCGCGTCACGTAGTGGCTTTAGGCTTTTTGGAGGTAATTCTTCACACCCCAGTTCAAATAGAATAGTACTCATGGGATGCTCCTATTTATTATTAGTAGTAGTTTGATTGTCATCTGTATTTTCAACGGCTTCTTCTTTTGGCAAATACTTATCGAGCGCTGCCTGACGATGTGCCTCATCTGCTAATGGGAAACCAAGCTTGGCACGTGCTTCAACATAACCAATGGCAACTTTACGAGCAAGCGTACGCACGCGTAAGATAAAACGCTGACGCTCAGTTACGGAAATCGCACCGCGAGCATCGAGTAAGTTAAAGGCATGTGAGGCTTTTAACACCATCTCATAGGCTGGTAGTGGCAAACCCTCGGTAACCAATTTATCCGCTTGCTGCTCATAAAAATCAAACATCTGACCCATCATTGGCACATCGGCGTGCTCAAAGTTATAGGTAGACTGCTCAACTTCATTTTGATGAAAGACATCGCCATAAGTGACACGGCCAAACTCGCCATCTGCCCAGACCAAATCATAAACGCTGTCGACGCCTTGCACATACATCGCCAAACGCTCAAGACCATAAGTAATCTCGCCAGTGACTGGGAAACATTCGAGACCGCCTACTTGCTGGAAGTAAGTAAACTGCGTCACTTCCATACCGTTTAGCCAAATCTCCCAACCAAGTCCCCACGCACCTAGCGTTGGTGACTCCCAGTTGTCTTCAACGAAACGCACATCATGCACCAACGGATCGATACCAATAGCTCTTAGCGAGTCTAAATATAGCTCTTGGATATTAGGTGGATTCGGCTTTAATACTACTTGAAATTGATAATAATGCTGCAAGCGGTTTGGGTTATCGCCATAGCGTCCGTCGGTTGGGCGACGTGACGGCTGCACATAAGCGGCATTCCAGCGCTCAGGACCTAACGAACGCAAAAATGTCGCCGTATGGAAAGTACCTGCGCCAACTTCCATATCATGAGGCTGCAATATCACACAGCCCTTGTCAGCCCAATAGTTCTGCAAGGTTAGGATTAAATCCTGAAAAGTCATCGGTTGAGAGTTTTTCGCTTCAGTTGTCATAGTTTGAGTTGTCATAGTTTGGGGCATCATAATAAAGCCACTGTGGAATTAGTATTAGGGTCTATTGAACAAAACGTTGATAGCACTCGTACAGCCTACTCGGCAACGACTCTATTTGTCTGCTCACCTTACTAAAAAATGACTATTTTATCCATATTTACATCAACTAAATTTATCAAGCAATCAAAGAGACACCCTAAAAATGGTGCATATTTGCTCATTGAGCACTAGAAGCTTCATTGACGAAACCATAAAGGGAAGCATAAATGACAAAAAAATACCCAAATGCGTGAACATTTGGGCAGGAGGAAAAGTATGTCTTTGGTATCCTGATTGATCAGGCTTTTTATTTTTTAGTTAAACTTTCACTTGCAAAGTATAGCTTTAGATCTTAGAACTGGTTTACTGATACGATTCATTTGTTGCTTTGGGCATGATTATCCATAAAATGATATAGATTAATATGCCTGGTACTGCTGCACTTAATGATGAAATAATTACAAATAACACTCTTACCCAAGTAGGTGACCAGCCGACATACTCTGCGATGCCGCCCATCACACCTGCTATCATGCGATTATTCTGTGAGCGATGTAATTTTGCTAATTTAGCCAAATCAAATACCTCTTTAATATAGTTTTTCTTTTGCTTACTTTTGATTTTATATAAACACTTACTATTAAGAACACCTACTACTAAAAATATTTACCATTGAAGATGCTTATTCTTAAAAATGCTTAGCGTTCTCAACTTATGAATAATTATAGCAATGTTTAGAAGTTAATCTGTTGAGTATGTAGACGTACTTTGTGAGTTTATGCTACCTAAACTTGCCCTAACCTGTCATAAGGCCTCGTAAACCCCTGATTTTAAATATATATTTCAAAATGTTTCAGAGCGCAGTTTATTTCTACAACCTTACGGCTTTACTACAGTGACTCTAACCTTTTGATATTCCAATAAATTATGACAAATGGTTAACATGCCCATAAAAGCGAGGGAAATATTAAGTTATACAGAGTAAATTTGGTAGATTTACGGTATTTTTCTGAGCATAGAACGGCTGTTTACAATAACCTACCTGTAAGTCTGGACAAACCTTTATATAGTCGGTTCAACATAATGCGGATACAGATAAGGATAGCTATGTACGAGACGGGTTTAATGATTGGGCATTTTGAGCCGCTCCATTTGGGGCAGATGCGCAGCATATTGGCAGCGGCAGGACAAGCAAAGACCTTGCATATCGTCATCATGGCACACCCATCACCGCATGCCGATTTTAGTATCACCTTACAAGACAAAGCGCGTTGGTTGCAGATGGCTTGTGCAGACTTGCCTTTTGTTCGTATTCATACCACTCATGAGATTGAGCTGCCTCTACATGATGGCTTCGTTGATGTGACAATCGATATTGCCGCCAGTAATGCCAAATTACAACGTTTGACGGAAGCGCTCAACTTGCCCGCAGAGGCAGTATTGTTTGTCGCAGAAAACCATCCATTGGCTCAGAGTGATGTTTATGAGCAGTTATCGATGCCAGTCGTCACTACCCCGCTACAGCCTGAGTTTGATTCTTATGCCATCGCCCGTGATCCCGTAGCGCACTGGTCAGCGCTGCATCCACAAGCACGTGGGGACTATACCAAGACCGTTGCCATCGTTGGTGGTGAAAGCTCAGGCAAGACGACACTGGTGCACAAGCTTGCCAACTACTATGGCGCTAGCTTTGCATTAGAAATGGGGCGGCTATATGTCGGTACGGATTTGGGTGGGAGCGAGATCGGGCTACAATACAGTGATTATGCACCCATTGCGCTTCATCACGCTCAGGCGATACGAGAAGCAGCAGCTAGAGCGACCGCGCCTGTCACCATTATTGATACTGACTTTGTGACCACTCAAGCATTCTGTGAAGAATATGAGGGTCGCACGCATCCTTTTGTCGCTGCTTGTATTGATGAGTTTCGCGTAGACCATACGATTATGCTGGACAATAATACTCCATGGGTGGATGACGGTATGCGCTCATTAGGTACGCCTGAGGCGCGTGGACGCTTTGAGCAGCGCCTCGTCGACATTTTTGCCCGTCATGATATTAAGCCGTATATGGTTGATCAGCCTGATTACGATGCACGCTACCAGCAAGCGTTACTGCTTATCGATCAGTATGTTTATGGTAAAAACTCTTAGAATAAAAAACATACCCAAAATTCATGAATTTATAATAATATTGCGGCTGTCAGTGTCTTTTATCAGCACCTTCTTGATAGCCATATTCATTTTAGGAAAAAACAGTTATGCGTATTCAGCTATTAGACAATATTACTGGAAAATGGGCGCTGCAATGGATCATAACTTGGTTCATTTGTGGCGTTATTGCGTTATCAGCAGGTTTTTGGCTCACCACAGACCACACCACGCTTGATTGGTTTTATTTGGCTGTCTCATTTATCGGTCTGATATGCGTGGTGTCGCTGTCATTCCGAAAAAACGTCATGGGCAATGGCTTTGGGATGGGTGCTACCGCTGGCGAAGTCGTGGTACAAGCCACTTCCGGCGCAGTCGGCTTGATGCTGGCACCATTATTTAATTTTTTTACCCATGTCTACGGTATTTTTTATTGGTCAAAGCACACTGACCCTGATGGCGATATGATACCGAAGTCTGCTAGCAAAGCGGTTTGGTTAATTACCGCCGTATTTATTGTTATCGGCTTGGTACTCTTCCCTACCGTCAACGACTTATTGGCCAACTACGGCTACGCGGTCATAGAAGACGATAGCAGTCTATTTTTAGGTTTCATCTCCTTCTTTTGGATTAACGTTATTGCTTTTGTACTGTCTATTACTGCGCAAGCCGCGATGATTCTGCGTTATTCTTTTAGCTGGTGGTTATGGATTATCGTCAACTTTGTCTGGCTGATCGTAAATCTCATGTCGGGCAATTATATTTTTGCTATTCAGACCATGGTTTACCAAGTAAATTCTTTCGTTGGCCTATATGAATGGTATCGCAGCGAGCAACTATCCGCATAAAACATATTGGCTCAAAATGAACCCATTTGGCATCGTTGGCATAATCGATTTTGACTGTGCGGTTTACCAGATAATATGGTAGATTGCACAAATTAGTGCTACAACTGGTAGTCGTCAGTAGACTCACGCATTGAGCTACTACCAGTCATTCATTTACTAACACGGAGGTTAGTATGTCTCGCAATCGTCAACAAAAGATGTCTAAGCGTACTCTTGAGCAATGGCTCAGTGAGTATTCGGTCAGTCATCAAAACCTAATCAACAAAAAAATCCATTGGCTGTGCGTCCCCACTATTTTTGTTAGTTTATTAGGAATGGGTATGTCACTGTCGGTCTGGTTTACTTTGGTACTTAGTGCCTTAGTACTCTTATTCTATATGAAACTCTCGACGCCATTATTTTTGGCAATGGGGATTTTTATTCTCATTTGTCTATCAGTGATGACCTTATTACCTTTAAGTTTCAAGGTTTGGGCAGCTGTTTTTGTTGTAGCTTGGATTGCCCAGTTTATTGGTCATAAAGTCGAAGGCAAAAAACCGTCATTTCTTAAAGACTTACAGTTTTTATTAATTGGTCCAGCTTGGGTCGCCAACAGTCTTATGCGACGTAACTAGGGCGTGTCATCATTTAGCGCATTCAATTATTTATACAACGACTGACTTATACTTTGAAATAAAAAAGCGCCGTCCAACAACATTGCTGGACGGCGCTTTTTTATGTTTATCTCGCTAAATATAGTCAAGGAATTTTAGAATCGCTACAAGGCGACCGACCTCAGATCGTACACTGAGTACATCTAGGATGGGTAACACCGTAGCGGTTTAAAAGTGCTCTGACTATGATAGATAAACGCAATGGTTTAACCAAATACTTTCATGCGCTCTTCAACAGGCATAAACTCTTTATCACCTGCTGGCTGCTCGATACCACCGAATACCATTTGTGCAGTCAGATCCCAATCAGCATCAATACTCCAAGTGCTCGCAACTTTATGGTCAATCACTGGATTGTAATGCTGTAAGTTAGCGCCAACATTAATGCTAGCAAGCCCTGTCCAGATTACATACTGATGCATAGCATTGGTGTGCTCTGCCCAAACAGGGAATTTGTCAGCATATAATGGCGCTCCTTCTTGTAAGGCTCTCACTACTTTTTGATCTTCAAAAAATAGAATCGTACCTGCGCCTGCTTTGAAGCCATCGATTTTTTGCTTGGTTGGCGTAAACTTCTCTTCGTCACCAACGATACCACGTAATGCTTCTTCGGTCATATCCCAGAGCTTTTGATGATCGTCACCAAACAACACGACGATGCGCGTCGATTGTGAGTTAAATGATGATGGCGTATGCAAAATAGCATGCTCAACCAATTTAACCACCTCTTCCTTTGCAACTGGTAACTGATCATTCAATGCATAAATAGAACGACGTTTTTCAGCCAATTGCTGCAATGCTTGTAGATCTGACGTATTCGACGTATTTGACATAGGATAGTGCTCCAAATTATTAGTACGTGTTTAATATAATGAGCATAGAGGTTCAATAAACATGGCTCATGAATCCCTTCAAAAATTTTAATTTTTCAATGTGATTTATTATAAGAAAAAATGGGCTAAACTCACACTTATTTTGTAATAAAAACTTAATAATTAAATACATTATGAAAGTTTTATTACACAATAAAATTTTTAAAGCTGTTAGGCCGTTCTCGGGTAACTCGGGCAAATAAGCATTTTAGTTTAGAATCAACCTCACCAAAACGCTTATGACCGTAAAACGCTTATGACCGTCTTTCCAGTCGATGATGGATTGCCCAGCCTCTTATTTTTAAGATAGTTTGATATGCTTATGGTTTGGTGTACTCAATGACGGCACTCTCAAATTTCACCCATAAAAAAAGCCCCACAATGAAGTGAGGCTTTAGTGCTCTAAACGAGCCATATTTGGAGCGGGAAAAGAGATTCGAACTCTCGACCCCAACCTTGGCAAGGTTATGCTCTACCACTGAGCTATTCCCGCTTAAATCAATTCGTAATATCGCTAACAACTTGTTAACTACTACGTCTCGATAGGCTGGCTATTCTAGCAAATATCCTGCGTGTGTCAACAGGTTTTTTCATATTTTTCACCAACATTGCCACTTTTAATTTTTATTCGAGAGCATATTTATCATAAATGATTGATATTGCAATCAATACAGTCATTGCAGCGTTTAAAACTATTTTATAAAATAATAGGGAAATCTCTTCTATTATTCCTGACTATTTCATCAATTCTGAATATGACCATTAACTAACCATTATTCGTAGTGCAACGTCGTACTGCTTTATGACGATAGAGGAATAAAAGTTACGCTATTCTCGTTAATATTGATTCCACTTACAATCATACGCTGTATTGTTACTTTTTCTGCCTTGGTTTTAGGCTGTTAACATTATTATACTTATGGCTTGTTACCATTCAGGTAAAATTTTAGTGATTAAGTAGATTGGTAGACGGTAGTAAAACTTCAATAATAAACTGCCCTTCTATCCGCTCTGCTGTTACCGGCCTACTCCACTACTACTAACTTTGTTTAACTTTACTTTTTATCATTTACAGCGAGGATGTTTATCATGAGAAAATTGCTTACCACCACCGTGGTGGCCGCGTCATTGTCGGCACTTACTTTAACTGGCTGCACCAGCACCACCAACAGTGGCGCGGTCGGCGTCGATCGTCAACAGCTACTCTTGGTTTCTAGCGAGCAAGTACAGCAGCTATCAGCGCAAAGCTATAATAAAAACTTGCAAGAAGCAAGCAAACGCGGTGTGCTCGACACCAATAAAGCTCAGCTCAATCGTTTAAAAAATATCTCTAACCGCCTTATCGGCCAAGTAGGCGTATATCGCCCTGATGCAGCTAAGTGGAAATGGGAAGTACATACCATTAGATCCAACGAGCTGAACGCCTTTGTTATGCCGGGTGGCAAAATTATGTTTTACTCGGGCATTATTGATCGCTTAAACCTCACGGATGATGAGATTGCCGCGATTATGGGGCACGAGATGTCTCATGCCCTGCGTGAGCACTCACGTGAGCGTCTCTCACGCGAGTATGCCACTCAGACCGGTATCGGTGTTGCAGCAAGTATCTTTGGTCTATCACAAGGTCAGGCTGATCTAGCGAACGTTGCTGGAGATTTAGGTTTGAGTCGTCCACACAGTCGCACCCAAGAAGCTGAAGCCGACCAAATCGGTCTCGAGCTAATGGCACGCGCAGGCTACAATCCTCAAGCGGCTATCAGCTTATGGCAAAAAATGCAGCGCGCCAGCCAAGGTGAGCCACCACAGTTCTTAAGTACTCACCCAACCAGTAGCAATCGCATTAGCCAACTGCAAGCATTGATGCCTAAAGTGATGCCGCTGTACCAAAAATCACGTCGCTAATCGTGTATTGCTGGCCATTCACTCTTAAGTAGCATTTTATCGCTTACTAAAAGCAGAGTATAACCCATGGGTTGCGCTCTGCTTTTTTGTATTTTTGGCACAGAAGCTGGCTGTATTATCTTAAAACTGTCGCATGTGCTATGGTCTATCCAATAGCTTTCTGTACAGTTGTCAGCGTCTGTTATAATGGTCACAACACGGTCTCAAATATTGCTTCAAAGCTTGCTAAGCACCACAAAACAAAGGATTCTTATGAGTACCCACTCACCCACTGCTGATGCGCTCCAACATGAGCTACAGGCATTACAACCACAACATATCGAATTGATTAATGAATCGATGAATCATTCTGGTTACTTCGATGGTAAAGAAAGCCATTTTAAACTGACTATCGTGAGTGACGCTTTTGAAGGCAAGCGCTTAGTAGCGCGTCATCAGCTGGTATATGGCTTGGTTAATGCTTTATTGACCTCTCAGGGTGGTCAGGTACATGCCTTAGCGATTCATGCTTTTACGCCAATCGAATGGCAAGGTCAAAGCCCTGATAGCCCGTTATGTGCCGGACAAAATAAAGCTTAGATGTACTTTAGCTAACGAAGTTTTAGTTAAATGACAATCATAAAAATACTTTGCTCACGGTGTGGTAGCCATTTAAAAACCGTACATCGCGTGACTTTTTACAGACTTGCAAATTGCCCCGTTAAAGGAAATGACATCCAATGAAACATTTACATATGCTTATGGCAGTATTGGTGATTGTGCTATTTTTATACCAAAGCTATCTCGCATTAAGTGCCAATATACGAGCGCCGCGCGTGGTCAAAATAGCCACCCATATACTCTATGCGCTGCTCATCCTCTCAGGGGCTATAATACTGATGCAACTGATGAATGCCAATGCGCCTGTACAATGGGTATTCGCCAAAATAATCTTACTCGTGGCAGCTATTAGTGCCAGTATAAAAGCCTTTCAAACTCACGCGACACCCGGTCAAACCAAAACTGGCATTCTTATCGCTGCCGTGGCTTATATTGGTATTGTGTTACTGGCCTTTAGCAAACCTGATAATTTGTTTTAATCGCCACTCTGTATCTGACTGAGCTTAGATAGAAAGATTGCGGCATGAATGGCTACTAGGGCGTGTATTTTTAATATCTTAATTCCAGTATTTTTGCTATCTTAAATAAATACAATGCCTTGCATGCTCGTTATTAAGAATAGAGGTTTGCAAGCAGATGACTATAAGCAAAGCAATCACGATAATTTTATTTAAAATCGCGACAACGCCACATACCCTTACTTAGCCCTATGGAGCCATTATGAAAACTTTTACTATAGCGACACTATTGGCATCAGCCGGCATGTTGGGTCTCTCAGGCTGCGCTTCTACTGGCAATATCACGCCGCAATATGTGCCGCCAAGCACTTATCAGAGCTATGACTGCCAAGCACTGAGCCAAGAGTACGTCCGTGTCAATCGCTATGTTGACGCCACTCGTAATGAGCAATCAACCTTGTCCGCTTCGGGTGTGGGTGTTGGGGTTTCTGCAGGCCGCTGGGGCATCTCACCGAATATCAGCTTTGGTGTTGGCAAAAGTAACAATACCAAAGCCCGCGATGCCAAGTTATCACGGCTTTATGGCGAGCGTGATGCGATTGTCCAATCGGCGCGTATTCAACGTTGTAGCTTTGCCAATGGTGTTAAGATTTATGGTGAGTAACATTAAGCAAAAGCTGTCTAAATGATTAAGATAGCGCGACCACACAATGAAAAAGCCAATACGCGATCTGCATATTGGCTTTTTTAACGACTTTTATCCTACCTAACAAACATAATCAATTGAGCGATCAGCGTAAGCTTTGCACCCATTGGACGATTTGATTGCTAGGTAGCGCACCTGACTGACGCGCGACCTCTTTGCCATTTTTGAAGGCCACCATCGTTGGTAAACTGCGAATATTATAGGGAGCGGCCGCCTGCTCATATTTATCCGTTTGCACTTTGGCAAAGACCACTTGCGGCAGCTGACCAGCAGCGACTTTGAACTCTGGTGCCATCATAATACAAGGCTGACACCAGCTCGCCCAAAAATCAACGATGGTCAGTACCTCGTTTTTTTGAATAACTTTATTGGCTGTTTGCGCGTTCAGCTCACACGGACTTGCTGTCAATAATGGCTGACTACATTTACCGCATTTCGGTGCAGCGCTTAGCCGTGCAGCAGGTACACGGTTGGTTGCTTGGCAGTGTGGGCAGACCAGATGAAAACTTTGCTCACTCATCATATGATTCCTATTTTAATTATTTTATGGTCTCGAAAATTCGACTTAGGTATTTTTAACTAAAAGCTATTTGAATTGGTTTTACGAGTAATTTTAGCACAGTCAATTATATTGATTCTCTACGCCACTTGCTGTGCCACGCCACTATATACATAGCTCATCGGTCTTGGGCCGGGCAAATACTCTTCGCTCAGCTCGTCAATGACAAAACCACCTTCTCTAATCAGCGCTGGAATGTCACGATCTAGATGACAACCACCCGCCATCGGTTTCCAAAAAGGCGTCAGTCGATGCTGCCATCGCTCAACAGAAAAATCTGGCGCTAAGCCATGCTCACAAAACAACAAGCGACCGCTAGGTTTTAACACGCGCGCCATTTCTCGAAGTGCAGCTATTGGCTCATCAATACTACATAGGGTAAAGGTCATCACAATCGTATCAAATTGGTCCGTATCCGCATGAATGCCTTGGACATCAACGGCTATCACTTCAACTGGAATACTAATGTCAGCGGCGCGCTTGCGTGCTAATGTCTGCATCTGAGCCGCTGGGTCGATACCAATAACAGAAGAAACCTTTTTGGCATCATAAAATTGCAAATTAAGACCACTGCCAATCCCAATTTCTAATACCTCGCCTAACGCCTGAGGAACAATTTTAGAACGTGCTTTCATCACGTTACCTGTACTACAAGCAACATCTATCAGCTTGGGCAATGCATAGCGCTCATAAGGGTTCATTAGTCTCTCCAGTTATTGCCATATTTAGCGCTTGCAGATATTGATATAGTTGATACTAAATAAAATGGGTACATGACATTATGATGCGTGACTGGCACAAACTTTTCTTGCTTGCTGTGCCTACGCAGACAGAGGCTACGAAAAATTTATACCAGTCACGCTGTCTCTTTTTTATATTGACCTGACTATACCAATCTTCTATACAGTAAATAATCTATCTGATAATCATGTTTATAGATATAAATCATACGATACTTGCATAGTAAGGCATAAGATGGCAGTTATCACTTATTGCACTATTTATAGTCAAAATATTTTATAGTCAAAATATTCTAAAAACGCGACGGTATTGCTTATATCAATATTACTTTTCACTCACTATAGTTTATTCACCAAGGACATTAATCGGCACTTTCAAATAACGAGTACCATTGTCTTCTGGCTCGGGGAAATGTCCTGCATCAATATTAATTTGCACGGCAGGAATGATAAGCCGTGGCATACCCAAAGTCGCATCGCGGCGCTCACGCATCTGCACAAACTCGGCTTCATTTATACTGTCTTTAACATGGATGTTTTCTAGTTTTTGTGCAGCCACAGTCGCCGTTGGACAGTGCTTACGGCCTTCACCTGGATAATCATGGCACAGATACATGACTGTATCTTCAGGAAGCGCCAACAGCTTTTGAATAGACTGATAGAGCGTTTTGGCATCGCCGCCGGGAAAGTCGCAGCGTGCTGTACCGACATCAGGCGCGAACAAGGTATCTCCAACGAATACCACTGTCTTTTCATCGTCAGTCGCCAGATAAGCCATATCAGCACGTGTGTGACCGGGCACATACATGGCTGTAATGGTGATACCGCCAAGCGCTAGTGTTTCACCCTCGTCGGTCAAAATATCAAACTGACTGGCATCGGTACGAAAACTGGTGTCAAAGTTAAAGATTTGCTTAAAGATTTTTTGTACTTCGGTAATATGCTGACCAATTACTAATTGTCCACCAAGACTTTCTTTTACATGAATAGCAGCAGATAGATGGTCTGCATGTGCATGCGTCTCGATAATATATTTAAGCGCCCAGCCTTGCTCACGTACGAACTCAATCACTTCATCCACACTACTGGTACTCGTTCTGCCTGACTTGGCATCAAAGTTCAGTACGGGATCGACAATGGCGCACAGTTTCTGTTCGGTATCAGCGATAACGTGAGTATAAGTTTCTGTATCGCTATCTAAAAAAGAATGAACTTGCATAGCTGCCTCTTTGCTTTTATAGGATTGTTTTAACCTTCGAACCATTCTTTAAGTATAATGGATCGTCATACACAATATTTAATTCAAAAACTAGGGCGTGTCTTCAATTCACTCGATAGTCATCTGAATGGGCTAAAAATGGCTAAATCTTGCCAAACATCGTCAAATAGCTGGTTAATATCCCGATATTATCTGCACTCTTTTTCTTGTTTGACGGCAATTTATCTCATTTTTATCACCATTTTTGAAATGAAGACACGCCCTGATGCATATTGAATGTTTATAAATTATTGCAGTTAATATCAACGCCGCCGACAACATCAGCGGTCAAATTTTTAGCATGCCTTTTTAACATGCTTTCTTAACGTTAATACCAATATAGCAATCACTATACAATTTATCAAATTATATAATGTAAATAAATATAACTTGATGTAAGCTGCGATATCATTGATAATTAACGGTAATCACTCATCACTTTTATAAAAACCACGCGACCTTTATCCTGGTTTTATATAAGGAGCTCACTCTGACAACTTCTACCTCAGCATTGGCTACCTCTACTGACAGTAAGGCCGACCCTATGTCAGTCAATAACGCAGACTCTGTACCGCTAGATCTGGCCAAACAGATGCAACAAGCATCGCTACAAGCCAGCCAATTACTAAAGTCACTCTCGCATCCTGATCGCTTACTCCTTCTCTGTCAATTGACTCAAGGTGAGTATTGCGTTGGTGAGCTTGAGGGCTTGGTCGGTGTTGGACAGCCAAGCTTATCGCAGCAGTTAGGCATATTGCGCAAGGATGAGCTGGTCGCGACACGGCGCGACGGTAAGCAAATTTACTATAGCATCGCCAGTGACGATGCCTTAGCAGTCTTAGAGCTACTTTATCAACGCTTTTGTGCCAAAACAGATGCCTAACTGGTTATTGAGTTTTTAGCTGTTTTTAACTTTATTTATTGTGATGACGTATTGATATGACCTCTATCGCTGCTCGCCTCATTCCCACTTGGCTGCGCCAGTATCAGCTGGCTGCCTTGCCAACTGACGTCATCGCTGGGCTGGTGGTGGGCGTACTGGTGATACCGCAAAGCCTAGGCTACGCTGTACTTGCAGGCTTGCCGCCCGTCTATGGTCTGTACGCTGCGATTGTGCCTGTCATCGTCTATGCTTGGCTTGGTTCTAGCAATGTACAAGCGGTCGGACCGGTGGCCATCACCGCTATTATGACTGCCAGTAGTTTGTTGCCTTACGCTGAGCAAGGAACTGAGCAGTATGCCCTAATGGCAAGTCTGTTGGCACTGATGGTGGGGTCACTGCTTTGGATCGCAGGACGGCTCAAGCTTGGCTGGATCATGCAGTTTATCAGTCGCGGCGTATCGGCAGGATTTGTGAGCGGTGCGGCGGTTCTCATTTTTGTCAGTCAGCTCAAATACTTAACGGATATCCCGATCGCGGGCAGCAGCCTAATCGGTTATTTATCGACCATGCAGTTACATGCGCGCCAGCTACATCCGTTGACCTTGTTGATTGGCGTGATCGCTTTTGCGCTCTTGGTCGCAAATCGCTACAGTAGCAAATGGGTGTGGCGAACGTGGCTGTCATCCTCATCTGCCAAATGGGCAGAACGCTTGTTTCCCCTTATTTTGCTCGGCATTGCCATTTTACTCAGTATGGCACTGCATTGGGACGCGCGTGGCGTGGCGACTATCGGTAATATTCCGCAAGGGTTACCACGTTTCACACTGCCCCATATACCAGACATCCAAGAAGCGCTCAAACTGTTACCAACCGCAGGATTGATGGCGCTTATCATCTTTGTCTCCAGCAGTTCCGTCGCCAGCACCTATGCGCGACTGCGCGGTGAGAAGTTTGATGCCAATCGTGAGCTGACAGGGCTTGGACTCGCCAATCTTTCTGGTGGATTGTTTCAGAGCTTTGCCGTGGCAGGCGGGTTTTCACGGACGGCAATCAACGTCGACTCAGGTGCCAAAACTCCACTCGCCAGCCTGATGACGGTGCTGGTGATGATTGCCGCACTAATCGCCTTTAATAGTGCACTTGCGCCGTTGCCTTACGCCTTACTTGGCGCAACCATCATGGCATCCATCATTGGCTTGATCGATATTGCGACCTTAAAGTCCGCTTGGCAACGGGATCGCTTAGACGGCGCAAGCTTTATCGCAGCGTTTGTAGGGGTACTAATATTTGGGCTAAATACCGGACTGGTCATCGGTCTCATGGTGTCATTTGCCAGTCTCATCTGGCAATCGAGTCAACCACACGTCGCTATCGTCGGACAATTGGCTGGGACAGGACACTTTCGCAATATCAATCGTCACGATGTCGTCACTTTTCATAATTTATTGATGTTACGTATCGATGAGAGTCTGTTTTTTGGTAATAGCGAATCGGTACATCGGCGCATCTTAAATGCCTTACAACAATATCCCGAAGCGCATGAGCTGATTCTCATTATGGCCGCGGTCAATCACATTGATCTGACCGCGCAGGAAATGCTCAGCACCTTAAATCAAGAGCTGGCTCTGCAAAACAAGCATTTACACTTTAGCTTTATTAAAGGCCCAGTCATGGATGTCATCGAGCACACTCCGCTGGTTGCTGAGCTATCAGGACAGGTGTACCTCAGTACTATGGATGCCGTTAATGACCTAAAGCAAATATAAATACGCCCTAATATTTTCGTCAACCATACAATCACTATTGATGTCTGCAACAAAATATCGTTATGATAGAGAGTATAGTATGCTAGCTTGTTGTATGGCTGCACTCAATCTAAACAAGCTAAATCAAGCCGAACTGAAATAAGACAACATTTAGACGTCAAATCGACGCTTTAGTGTTTTTAACATTTTTTAATAAACGTAAATGACCCTTTTTATGACCGATGATTTAACGATTTATAAGCAAATATACCCAAGCCAATGTGTCAAGATTGCTGAGCTGGGCTATCGCTCAGTGCTCAATATACGCCCAGATGCTGAGATCGAGACACAGCCTAATAGCTGTGACTTGGCGACTGCAACGAAGCAGGCAAATCTGACGTATCATCACCTACCCTTTGATGATGAGCGCCTAAGTATGCTGACCGTAGAACAGTTTGCCGTCTTTTATCACTCAATGCCCAAACCCATATTGATGTTTTGTGGTACTGGTGCTCGCGCCAAACTCCTTTATCAAAGCGCGTTGATGCAAGGGCTGCTATAAAACGGCTATAACGCTTACACACCTTCTCTTTAGAAATGACTGCAATAAGCCTAGGCTTAGATGCTGTATTTCCATAACAAATATCTCACTCTTTCATATAAACAATAAAAGGAGCTCTTATGAGCCACGAAATCAGTATTACGGGACAAATTACCCCTGATCAAGTCCCTATGCTTGCCGAAAACGGCTTCAAAACCATTATCAATAATCGTCCTGATGGCGAAGAGCCTGGACAACCTACCAGCGCTGATATCGAAGCAGCTGCTAAAGAAGCAGGACTTGCTTATAAAGAAGTCTCATTTGCTGGTAGTGAGCTCAATCAAAACCACGTCGAGGAATTTGCTGACTTCTTTAATCAAGCCGAGCAGCCAGTGTTAATATTTTGCCGTACGGGTAACCGCTCAACGGGTATTTATGAAGCCGCTAAGCGCATGGACTTGTTAGACGATTGATATTGACCTAAACAAACGTGCCACTACTTAAAAAAATGCCCGTCCAAAATTTGGATGGGCATTTTTTTGCATATTACTAAACTATAGACTGGTTAATTTTTAATATTGAAGACATAATGAAATTCTACCAATATACCTTAATAGGACTTTATGATGCAAAAACCACTTCTCATCATCGGCAATAAAAACTATTCATCGTGGTCATTGCGAGCTTGGCTATTACTCAAAGCTTTCGGTGTTGACTTCAATGAGCAGCTTATCGAATTGTTTCATCCCTCAGCAACAGCCATTCTCGATGAGCATGCGCCAACAGGCAAAGTGCCCGTTTTGGTTTATGGTGAAAATGATGACAAGGTTACGGTTTGGGATACCTTAGCGATTGCCATGCATATCAATGATTATTTTACCGACATAGATGTTTGGACAGGACTGAGTAAGTCTGAGACTAACCGCATTACTAGCAACAGAATAAATAGCGCCTACTGCCAAAGCATCGTCGCTGAGATGCATTCTGGTCTAACGGGTATTCGTAATGAGATGCCGATGAATATCAGAGCGACTGCTAAGATACAACCAAGCAATGCCTGCTTAACTGATATTGCTCGTATAGAAGAGATTTTTGCGGATTGTTTAAAAAATCGCTCAAAAGACAGCTACCTTTTTGGGCAATTCACGGCTGCCGATGCTTTTTTTGCGCCAGTAGTGCTACGCTTGCAAACCTATGCTGATGCCTCCAGCATAGAATTAAAGCCGACGACTAAACAGTACTGTGAGACGATGTTGAACAATCCTCATATACAAGCTTGGATCGATTCAGCTTTAAAAGAGACACGCGTAATCAAAGAAGATGAAGCAGGTGAGATACTCTCGGTAGTTGGCGTGTTGGCAAATAAATAGTATCTTGCATAAAAAAACCACTTTAGCTTAGCTAGAGTGGTTTTCTTATAAAGAATCAAGCGTATGCATACTACTGTTTTTGGTCTAACGCTTCTTTTACCGCTTTTTTACCCCATGCGCTCAGATCGAGGTCCAACTTTTCATACTCTTGTGCATCGAATAACGGCTCTTTAACCCCTGCTTTTAATTGACCAGCAAAGTCGTCAAGTAGACGCTTGGCTCGTGGAAATAACATAATCAAGGCCAATAAGTTTGCTAGTGCTAGCACGCCCATCAACGGGTCCGCAAAGAAGAACACTGCGGTTGCTGCAGGAGCCACTGCGCCCAAGAATAATACCGCAATCACAACAATTCGCAAAATCAGAGTCGCCATTTTGATATTCTTTTTGACCAAAAAGTTAATGGCATTTTCACCCATATAATAGTTATACATGATAGAGCTTAAGGCAAATAACAATATCGATATGGTCAGGATATACTGCGCCCAATCCCCAAGCTGAGCGGTGAGTGCTTGCTGTGCCAGTACAATACCATCGACTTCAGCACCTGGTTGATAAACACCGCTCAGCAAAATCATGAATGCCGTAGCACTACACACGACGATCGTATCAATAAACACTGACAGTGACTGTGAGATACCTTGGCTGACTGGATGCGTGGCATAAGCAGTAGCAGCGATATTAGGTGCAGAACCCAGACCAGCCTCATTCGAGAATAAGCCGCGCTTCATGCCTTGCTCAATCGCCACACCAATACCACCGCCCACGACAGATTCAATACCAAACGCATTTTTAACAATCATCGCCATCAATGCAGGCAATTCGGTGATATTGAGCACGATGACAATCAGCGCCATACCAATGTAGATTAATGCCATCACAGGAATGACAACGTCGGCGACCTTTGCAATGCGCTGGATACCGCCAAAGACGATAAACCCGCCCGCAACCACCAGTACCGCACCTGATATCCAACGATCAATGCCGAAACTTTCAAGCGCAGAACCTGCTACCGTATTGCCTTGGAACGCCACAAACCCGATAGAAAAAGACAGTAGTAGCGAGATCGCATAAATGACGGCGAGCCAACGATAATCTTTACCTAAACCATGCAGGATATAGGTTGCAGGGCCGCCGCGAAAGTTACCATCAGTATCTCTACGCTTGTAAAGCTGAGCCAAACTACACTCAACAATACTGGTCATCATACCGATAAGGGCCACAACCCACATCCAGAATACCGCTCCCGGACCCCCTAAAGAGATTGCAACAGCAACGCCAGCAATGTTACCGCCGCCAACACGTCCACCGATAGAAACGAGCAACGCCTGACGGGCAGAAATTCCGTCGTCTCCTACCTCATCCGTTTTAAATACACGGAACATACGTTTAAAATATCTAAACTGGGCAAATCTACCCACGATGGTAAATAATAAACCAAAAATAACTAACATAGGGATAAGTGCCCAGCCCCACGTTAGATCCCCGACTAAGGCAAAAAAAGCTTCAATATATTCCATGCCTATTTTCCTTATAGTTCATGATAATATGATAGGTTGTATTGAGCTCATTATTGCATCAACAACACGATTTTGTAATACAAATGTCAAATTTGTAACGTAAATGCTGATATTTTCTGAGAAAAATCGCTTTATTGTTTTACTTAAATGATCATTTTCTAAATATTAGGATTTGTTCTATATAAACGTATTTATACGATAGCACAAAAAAACCACCTCAAAAGAGGTGGCTTTTCAAATTCAAACTAACTTCAAACTTACTGCATAACCAAGTATTCAAACGCTGACAATGCGGCTTTTGAACCCTCACCCATCGCGATGTTAATCTGCTTAAATGGCACAGTCGTGACGTCACCACAAGCAAAGATACCTTTGCGATCCGTACGGCAGCGCTCATCAATCTCAATTTCACCAAAGCGGTTTAAATCAACGAAGCCTTTGATAAATCCAGTATTAGGTACTAAGCCAATCTGTACAAAGACACCGGACAAATCACGCTCATGAGTTTCACCTGTTTTGCGATCTTCAAAGACGATGGAGCTGACTTTACCATCAGTGGCCTTAATCTCTTTGGTCGCCGCCCCAGTGATGAACTCGATGTTTGATCTCTCTTTGGCTTTGTTGATCAATACCTGATCCGCTTTTAGCTCATCAGCGAACTCAAGCACGGTTACATGCTTCACGATACCGGCAAGGTCTAACGCCGCTTCGACACCAGAGTTACCGCCACCGATGACAGAGATTTCTTTACCTTTAAAGAACGGGCCGTCACAGTGGGCACAGAAAGCCACACCTTTACCAATATTTTCTTCTTCACCTGGTACACCAAGCTTGCGCCATTGAGCACCCGTCGCCAAGATAATACTGCGCGTCTCAAAAGTCTCACCCGTATTTAGATGAATACTATAGTTTTCATCGACAGTCTCGCCGATTTTTTTAACGCTGACGTGCTCTTTTAGCGTGATGTTGTATTCGCCTAAATGTTTGACGAAGTCTGCTGATAGATGTGTACCTGTCGTCAATGGTACAGAAATCAAGTTTTCGATATCTTGCGTATCTTTGACCTGTCCGCCGATACGATCAGCGACCATGGTCACTTTTAGACCTTTACGCGCGGTATAAATGGCAGCAGCGACCCCAGCAGGACCAGCACCAATGATAGTGACATCCTGTTGTTCTAATTGCTCAGCGTCGTCTTCCACTTCTGACAATAAGTCAGGGAACTGCTCTTGCAATTTTCCGATCAACTTAGCCGTATCAATTAGTCCATTAGCAAACGGCTTACCGTTTAAAAATACCGCTGGAACTCCTTGGATGTTATTCGCTTCTACTTGCTCTTGGAATAATGCACCATCAATCATTTCATTGCTGATGTCATCGTTTAATAGCGCAAATTGGTTCAACGCTTGCACGACTTCTGGGCAACTGTGGCAAGACAATGACACATAGGTCTGGAACTGTAAGGGCTTATTAAAACGTTTGACTAACTTTTGAATACCTTCGTCTAGTTTTAGCGTATGACCACCCGCTTGCAAGATTGCCAAAATTAATGACGTAAACTCATGACCACCAGGAATACCGCTAAAGACGATACCAGTGTCAGTCAACGCGTCATCAGCATGGCTGACGACTTTAAAACTAATCGCACTAGGCAAGCTCTCATCAATCGCTTCTGCATCAAAATTGATTTTGTCAGTCGTACCAGCGATTTTGGTCAAAAAGTCAATCAACTCTGCCCGCTTTTCATGCGTACCATTGCCTAAGACAAAGGTAATTGGACGAGTCATGTTTTCGCTATAGCTCTTGATGGCATCTAATAAACTTTGATCTATCATGTTTGTTCCTCATTATTATTTAATATGTAACGGCAACTAAGCGGTTGCACGTTTAAAGATGGAAAATCTGTAGTAAGTAATATCGTTTAAAGTGTTATTTGGATAAGGCTTTTGCCTTTTGATGTCCCTATTATCATAGGTTTCATAGATTTGAGCAAGCTGAGAAACCCAAACCTTATGTTTTATAAAACCAATCATTAATTGGAATTTATAATTAAATTTAAACTTATAAGAGGATTATTATCATAGTATCAAGATGATTTTTTCGCTACAATCGAATAAGAGCAATAGGAATAATTCCTGTTTCCTAGCGGAAGACTGGCTTTTATGCGTGCTTATCAAAGGCTATTTCTGCTTGTATTAAGCCTTATCACTATTGAGCGTAATAGCGGTTTGGTTGAGTAATAATCAAGTCTCACAATCATAAATCTTAACGACAATGCGCTGATGCTGACCGTTAGCTTGCGCCTCATAACAAGGATGAACAGATGAGAAAGACTGATACAAGGCTAGATAACAAAGAAATTATCGCTGAACTTAAGCAAAAAGACAGCCATTTTGCGAGTATTTTTGCTGAGCATACTCAGCTGGATGAGAAGATCAATTATCTCGAAAAGGATTTGATAAAACATAGCAGCTGTGATGATGAAATAGAACAGATGAAGCGTCGAAAACTACACCTTAAAGATGAAATTTATAAGATAATTGATAAAAACAAAACGCAATCTCACGCTTAACGCTTCATTTATTAGGGGCGTGTCCTAATTTTTATCCTATCTGAGCACTTTCGTTCAAATCGAGGATACACCCCAAAATTACTGCTAAGAATTTCTTACATTTAGTTTTATAAATCTTAATTTTATAATCAACAAGTCTCACAATCATAATCTGTCTTAACCACAACGCGTCACTGCTTATGCTAAGCACACGCTAAATAACAAGGATGACAACATGACCATGACTGATAAATGGCAAGATCACAGCGACATCATCGATGAGCTCAAGCAAAAAGATGCGCACTTTGCGAGTATCTTTGATGAACATACTACGCTGGACAGACAAATCAATAAGCTTGAGAATGACGTGGTCAAACACGCCAGCCGCGATGAAGAAATTGAACAAATGAAGCGGCGCAAGCTACAGCTCAAAGATGAGATTTACAAAACTATAGATAAGAATAAAATGCAATCTCAAGCGTAATCGCTCATTTATAACCGATAAATAACACTAATAAAACTTTAGCTTAAGATATAAAAAGACCCCATCAACGTAGGCTGATGGGGTCTTTATTTATAGCACTGGTTCAAATTAGAAAATAATAAAAACAGCGCTACCTATCGCTAAATAGTTGGATAACTACTTAGGTTTTACTAACCTAAATTTTACCGACTAGGTCAAGACTTGGCTTCAATGTATCGCCGCCTTGTTCCCAAGCTGCTGGACAAACTTCACCATCGTTTTCACGGACATATTGTGCCGCTTTTACTTTACGCAGCATGTCTTTTGCGCTACGGCCAATACCGCCAGCATGAATCTCAGCAACCTGAATCAAACCGTCTGGATCGATTAAGAATGTACCGCGCTCAGCTAGACCTGCTTCTTCGATCATCACGTTAAAACCACGAGTGATTTTACCAGTAGGATCGCCGATCATTGGATAGTTTACTTTACCAATTGCGTCTGAAGAATCATGCCATGCTTTATGCGTGAAATGAGTGTCAGTCGATACTGAGTATACTTCTACGCCCAAACCTTGTAGCTCTTCGTAATGGTTTGCCATGTCTTCAAGCTCAGTTGGGCAAACAAAAGTAAAGTCAGCTGGGTAAAATAGAAAAATTGCCCAGTTACCTTTTACATCTTCTGAAGTGATGGTTTTGAACTCACCGTTTACATATGCATCTGCTGAAAATTCTGGGATTTCTTGATTGATAATAGACGCCATGATTGGCTCCTTTTTTGATTAAGTGTGATTAATTTAATGGTGCTTATTTATTTGATTGTTTCTGTTAAGCCTTGAACTATCTGGGCTACCTGACAAACTATACGCGAATTCTATGGTTAATCCAGTTAAAAGTTTTTAATCTGATGTTTTGTTTTATTAAACTTGTTAAACTATTCTATCTACTTCATGTCATCAGTGTGCTATCGGTAAATCTCGATAATGACTAAGATGCATAAGTATCGTCATTTGCGTGAAAAACAACCAAAAAAGAGGTCTTATGATTACCTTACGTCAACTTGAATTTGCTTTAGCAGTCGCTAAACACCGCCATTTCAAACGGGCAGCAGAAGATTGTAATATTTCGCAGTCTGCGCTGAGCTTAGGTATCGCAGAATTAGAAAAGCAACTAGACACACAGATTTTTGAGCGTAATAACAAACAAGTGCTTATCACCCCTATTGGGCAAGATATCCTGACGCGGGCGCAGCGTGTGTTTTCTGAAGTGAGCGACTTGACCACCCGTGCGCACAGTCATCAAACGCCGCTTGCCTACCCGATGACCGTAGGTATCATTCCAACGATTGCTCCTTATCTACTACCAAAGGTACTGCCTGCACTGCGAGCCAATTATCCAGAATTTCGCATGACCATCGTCGAGCAACAAACCGAACGCTTGCTTGAGCAAGTGCGTTACGGTCATATTGACACGGCCATCATTGCACTACCCTATGCCGTAGACGGATTGCACAGTTTTGAGTTTTGGAGTGAAGACTTCTTCGCAGTATTCCCAAAAGGCGATGTCCATGCCAAGCTTGACACCATTGATTCTGAGGATCTCGCTACTGCCAATCTCATGCTGCTGGGTGAAGGACATTGCCTGACCGATCAGACGCTATCGGTTTGTCATTTTGATCGGGCGCAAATGAAATCGAGCTTTTCTGACGCTAGCTTAAACACGCTCATTCAGATGGCACTCGCTAATATGGGCACAACTTTAGTACCTGAGATGGCGCTGGATCAATTGCATCTGCAAAACCAAAATGCGGTCGCGGTGCCATTGGCAGAAACAGGCCCACATCGCCATATCGCCTTTGTCACCCGCTTGAATTATGCCCGTGTCGACGATGTAAATCTATTGGGCAAGGTGTTTAAACAAGCCTTTGAAGATGCAGCTCATAAGGACTGATTTGACCGTTAGAACAATCATAAACTAGGCATTGTAGAATATATATGAACGATGTTTCGCACGTAACGTCCGACCTTGGTCAGCATTTCGCCATGCACTTGTCTGCCATCGCTAATAGTATTGATCGAGTAGAGGTAGAGGCGCTTTGGCAAGCTGTCACTACCCGTTATAACGAAGCCCATCGCGCTTATCACACCCTGCACCACCTTAAGCAGTTGTTTGCGCAGTTTGAGCAAGCTAAGCACAACCTTTATGAGCCGCATATCATCGCTTTAGCGCTGTATTATCACGATGTGATATACGAGCCAACATGGGCAGATAATGAGCTTAAAAGTGCAGACTATGCGGTGGAAGCGTTACAGAAATATTTGAGCGCGGAACAATGCCAATATATCTATGCACTTATCATGATGACAGCTACCCATCAACTTGATGAGTTAACCGATGATAATAAACGCAGCGATGCGGCTTATCTGTTAGATATGGATTTGAGCGTTTTGGGTGCTGCATGGTCTGAATATGAACCGTACGCATCTGCGGTACGTAAAGAGTATGCACATGTGCCAGTTACCGATTACTGTATCGGACGGACAGCGGTGTTAAAAGGATTGTTGGCGCATCCAAAACTGTATCTGACCGATTATTACTTTGAACGATTAGAATGGCAAGCGCGAGATAATATCAAGCGTGAGCTTACTTCGCTTGCAGCTTGATGAATAACTCACTGCCTTGACGTGCAGAATGCGAGTTATAGCTGGCTTCCATCATCTCTATATCAAAATACTGCTCAAAACGCTGCTGATATTCATCTTTTGTGCCACCAAAAGGTGGTTCATCACGGCCAAAATCCACATTGAAAAGCAGGCCAACCAGTTTGCCTTGCGGCTTTAATAAGGCTGCCATCTGCTCGACATATTCATCACGACGTGACGGATTTATCGCACAAAAAAACGTCTGCTCAAGCACCCAATCAAATTGATGCTGCTCAGGTGATAAATTAAAAAAATCTGCACAAATCAGGTGCGCCGCTGGGAAATCAGGATAGCGCTCTGCAAATGCATCAATCGGTGCAGGCGCAAAATCAACCAATGTGACATTGGTAAAACCCTGCTCGTGTAGATAGCCAACCTCATAGGCATTTCCTGCCCCTGGCACTAGAATAGCCTGATCTTTAGCAGACGCAGGCAGTTGATCGATGTAAGCTTTTAGCGGTGGTGACACCTGTCCCATATCCCACTGTATGCTACCAGTCTCATAACGCTGCTGCCAAAATTCGGCTTGATTGACGTTGTCCATATGACATCCCTGTATATACCATGCATCTACAATATACCTATCATTCTATTATTTGAATGATACGCTGTATACTGCGACGTGAGCGCTTATCATAGCAGGTATATTAGGGTTAACGAATGCCTTTATAGGATTTGTGTGAGGCGCTTAATCCAGCTGACCCGACTTGCCCGCTAGCATATCGTGCCACTGCTGATAATCTGGCATCGCTGCCGCTACCGTTTGCCAAAATGCCTTGCTGTGATTGGCATGATGCAAATGACACAGCTCATGGACAATGACGTATTCGGTGCATTCAATCGGATAAGCAGGAAGATATACGGATAACCAAATTCGACGCGCACGAGTATTGCAACTGCCCCAGCGCGTATGCATTTTTTTCAGTCGAACTTCATTAGCAGTAGCACCGACTATCGGTTGCCACTTGGCAAATAGTGCTGGATTTACTTCAGTAAGTTGTTGCCGATAATAAGCGATTTTTTCATCGTGATTTAGCCTCAATGATTGTTCGATGCCCCATAAGAGGACGGAACTATCCGAGGTTGACGCTTTGGGTTTCGGGGTTTGCTTGTGATGATAACGCGCTAACACTTGCGGATGGTTGTCTAGCGCCCATGATACGCGCTTGTCGACAGACTGAGCGATTTGGCTGGCGCTGATAGACATCGGTACAGAGACCATGAGCGCATAAGGCTTTAAGCGAAAATTGATATTTTTGACGCGCTTTTTACTCACGTGCAGCGCAATACCCGCTTGTGCCAGCTGGTGTTTGGCCGTATCTAACACTAGAGACGTACTCTGTTGCGGCATTATGGTTTCTCCCTTACACCGCTTATGCTAAAACTGCCTGCAAATGATTGTCAAAAGACATATTATGTATTTGACTGTCCTGCACCATAATGTCGGCAGTATGCTTTGAATTTGATTCTGCTACATCCGATGTTTCTACTGGTAGGGTATTCACCCTCAATCTTGTCAGCTTCCCGTGCCCATCGCTGACGATAAAGCCTGACGCTCCATGATTATTTTTAGTTTGACCAGTGACCTGACCAGCTATTAGCGAAGCGCCTGCACAATCCGGCAAACGCACAGCATCAATCAGCATGCGTGTGTTTAAATCATAAATCGCTGCACAACCGCCAATTGGTGTGGTCACACATAACAGATTGCGCTCACTATCAACCGCGACACTGGCAATGTATTGATGGAAGCATTGCCAGTGATTATTGGGCATAACCAATGGTTTAAAGTCAGAATCACCGCGATGATGGGTCAGCACTAACGGCACATTGGTATGTTTTTCACCTTGGAATTGAATACCAATCATCACCGTGCCATCGTCATGTATGGCCAAATGACGCACACTCATCTGATTGTGTTCAGGGATAATTTGCTCAAGCAGCGTCCCATCATGACGACTCAAATAAGTCAACGATGGACGCATGGTATCGAGATTCAGCTCTTCACGAGAGGCTTGTTCGGTTTTGATACCGCCGTTAGCGATGACCAGTGTCTCGCCATCTGGATGCATGATCAACTCATGTGGCCCAATACCGTGCGAGTCAAATTCGGCTATTTTATTATAGTTATCATGAGCATCGTAGATACCAATTTTACCCGCCAAGCTTATCGTATCATTCTCAGTGACGTATAGCTTTGAGCCATCTAAACTGTAACAAGCATGCCCATAAAAATGGCGATTAGTAGTCGCTTTTATAGCAAACTTTACCTGTCCTGTCGCTGTGTCTAATACCCAAAAACTTTCACTGGGGCGGCGACCCAACACCACGACATCGCGTTGACAGTTATGAGCATTTAATCTGTTTTGATTGTTTTGATTGTTTTGAATATTAACGATTGGCTGGACAACGATATCATGGACACGCTCAGGCATGGTCGTTTGCCAAACGATTTGTCGGTCTGCATCAATGCCGACCACCCCAAAACCAGTTTCATCATTATTGTCATCATTACTGTCATCGTTATTTATCAATGATAGGTTTTTTGGCATGGATGCCACGCCACTGACCCAGCATACTGGACGCGCCAACATAATGGTGCTATGTATTGCCGTCAGGTCAGTGACGGTATTTTTACTATCATAATTTTTATCATCGATATCATCATGATAAGCCCGTTGCCACGCAGCAGATGCTTGCTGATAGGCGTAGCGAAAACGGGTTAGCTGTGGCTTGGGCGATGCTTGCAATGTATGCAGCTGAGCACGCACACCCGACACATAATCTTGCAACTTTGCTTCAGGCTGATGCTGCTTGCGATAGTGATGATGTATACCAATCAGTGCCACCGTTCCCAATACGCTACCAAGCGTAGTCAAGGCCGAAGTCACCAGCTGCTCATGATTTGAGCGCTTGTTTGCCGGTTTAGGCGCTGCTTTAGATGACGCGCTATGAGATTTGGCTATGGCAGCGGTATTGGCTTCAGAGATTTGCATGACTTAATCGCCATCGTTGCTGTTAAAGCCAACACGGATGCCGAGGGTCGGAATCAATTGGCGTTTCAGCAGACGGGTAATGGTCGTAAAATGATCAAACAATTCTTGCTGCTTGGCTTTATCGGCAGTCGCTAAATCCTCTGGCATCTGCGCCAATAGCGTGGTCGTATCAGCCAGCTCGCTTGATAGACTGGCCGCAATAGCATTCTCATCATTGCTACCAAGAATGGCCGTCAATACCGGGTCAGTCAGCGTTTTATTCAAGGTAGCCAACTTAGCATTGATAATAGCGCGGCTTTGTCCAGCAGTAGCAGCAGGCAGATGTCCCTTGGCTTTGCCTGTGAGACCTAATGGTTCATCAATAGCATTGGTCTTCATCGTCTCAATCAATGACAATAAAGCGTTAAACCACTGGTTCAAACCTTGATCGCTATCAGCCGTTTTATCAATCGCCAGTAAAGTCGTGGCGTTCTGCTGCCAGTTACTTTCGATGTCTTTTAATCGCGTGCTTAGTGCCGCGCTGGCGCTGACCACATAAGCACATTGAGCAGCATTCAAGCTGTCATTGGCAAATAGCGCCTCTTCCAGACCTGGTACACCTTGCACAATAGCGCTCTCGTTAGCGAGCTGCTCTGGGGTTAGTTTTGGATTGGCCGCGATTAGCTCTGCAACACCACTGTGCACCAGACCGCGCTCGTCAGGGTAATAATTGATGTACAAGTTGCTCATACTAGCAGTCGCAGGACCGAAGTTGATCATCTCAGCACTCGCCCATGCTTGTGCCAGTACCAGCCACTGAGCACGTAACGCTTGTAACTCATCACCGCTGACAGGCGCTTGCTGACAATGCTTCTGCGCCAAATCATGTAACAAACCACTTTGCTTCGCCGCATCCGCATAAGCTGGAATGACAATGTCTTCAGCCACATGCGTCAGATAGGTCTTTTCGGTCTCCGCGCTGATATCTATGGCGACTATCTGTTCGTCATTCGCGCTATCGGCGGCCGTACTGTTTGAAGTGGCACTATCTTGCGCGACGGCTTGGCTATCCACCTCTGCTGTTTTATTCTCATCGGCAGGCTTGACACAACTGATGAGTAATCCAGCACTCAGTGCCGATAACGCCATTGCTAATGCAGGATTTATTTTCATAAGTTTCTCGGTAATGGGATAAGTAATAATTTATATCATTTTTATAATGATTTTAAGAAGGCGTTTAATTCAGCGCGTCCTTGCTTATCTAATTTCAACACTTTTTGGCGTTGCCTTTCTGCTTCACCGCCATGCCATAGCACTGCTTCCATCAGCGTGCGCGCGCGACCATCATGTAAAAAGGTCGCTTGTGGATCGACGGTTTGAGCCAGACCAATTCCCCACAATGCAGGAGTACGCCACTCGTATGAGTTGGCCAAAAACTCAACTTGCGCATCTTTTGCTGGTAGTTTGCCCGCTATCGTGCGATCGGCAAGCGCATCACCCATATCATGCAGCAGCAAATCCGTATAAGGATAAATGACTTGTCCATGCTGCTCAAGATGATCGTCATCGGTTTTTGGCAACTGATATCTTGGCGTATGGCAACTTTGACAACCCATATCATAAAAATGTTTTTTACCAGCCAGTACCAGCTTATCGTTGGCATTGCGACGATGGGGCACGGCTAAATTCCGCGTATAAAATTCTACAAACTTGGCTATTTCATCATTCACTTCGACGAGCGGCTTACCATTACCTTGCTCATCAGCGCCAGTAGTCGCGTTAATACAAGCGGTTTGGCTCGGCATGCAGGACTCATGAGGACGAATGTTTGAGGTCAGCCCCATATCCTCATTAAAGGCACTTTGGTTTTGTGTAATCAGCTTGGTTTGACCAGCTTTCCAACCAAAACGACCAAGCGCATGCTTGCCAGTTTGCGGGTCCATCACCCAGTTAAACTTGCCACTGATGTCGCTAGTACTATTGTTATTGACCGCTTGTTTTTTAATATCATCGTCAGGTATTTGTTCTAAGAGCCCAAGCCCAATCATTGGTAAAGCCACTCGCGGTGATACCATCATTTCATTATCAAACGCCCCATAGCCGGGTTTGGTCAACTTAAAGCTAGGCGCACGTAGGGTTTCAACATAACCATCGGCAAAGGTAACTGGCATATCGGTCCACTGTACCGCAATTCGCGCTTCGGCTGGTACACCCTGAATACCGCGATCTTGTAGCTGACCGCCATACATAGGATGCACTACTTTTTCGATCAGGGAATCCTGCAATTGCTGACGCTGCTCATCCGTTGTCGCTGGCATAGACAGACGTATTAATAAACTATCAGCATCGTCCTTGCTGCTCATCGGCGCGTGACCACGACCATCTTTGACATGGCATGATTGGCAGGCGGCGACATTGAATAACGCGCCAAGACCGTCACGGCTGTCCGTGCTAGCAGGGGCAATCACCCACGGTTGTTGAAAGAACGCATTACCAATGAAAAAAGAACCTTTGCGTAAGGCAGTGAGATTTGATGAAGGTTTTGAGTAACTCTCAGCACTGGTAATACTAATACCGCTATCACCGCCTTGTTTAATCTCTTGCGGGTCAAAGGAGGCAAGCTGCTGCATGGGCACCCCAGCCAGCGCTTCGATATTTTGACTGCGTTCAGCAGACAAGGCTTTATCCTGATCCTGCTTGTCAGCATTGACGTCATTCTTATTAGCGGATGAGCTGTCAGTGGGCTGACAAGCTGTAAGTGACAGTATGCAGAGAGCACTAAGCGCAAGCTTTAATGATGTATTTTTAGACAATAAAGAGGTATGAAGAGACATAGATAGTTTGTCTTTCGTGGCAGAAATGGCGTTCATAAGCATTGCCTTAGCGCTAGTATAGAACCATCAAAATCGCGCACCATAACAATATGTCGTTACAGTCAACAGGGTACAACTGTAAAAAGGCTGGCTGGTAGCGCTATTTTAATAGGGCATAAAAAAACACATTGCCAACCGAGATTGACAACGTGTGTATTATACATAAATTACTTTCTTATGAAAATAATTCTCATTCACTTATAGCGACTTATCAGGCATTATAAATGAATACAACTGACGCTAGGGCGTGTCTTCAATTCACTCGATAATCATCTGAATGGGCTAAAAATGGCTAAATCTTGCCAAACATCGTCAAATAGCTGGTTAATATCCCGATATTATCTGCACTATTTTTCTTGTTTGACGGCAATTTATCTCATTTTTATCACCATTTTTGAAATGAAGACACGCCCTAGTAAACGTATAAACAGCCTAGCTTAAAACTATGAACCCGCATCAGCATCTAGATTATCAATACCAGCCGCTTTTGCCGCGCTTTCGATACCAGTCGTCAATTCCTGCAAGCTGGTAATAGCAGTCTCGATCCAACCACGACGAGCATTTTGCTCTTCAGCAGAGATACCTTGTTTACTTGCTTGGCCAACGGTCGCGATCATTTGATCAATCTTAATACCTTCTTTTTCGCCTTTTTCAACGATGATATTAAAATCACTTTCTACTTTACTAAAGTCAGCAGCCAGCTTATCAGCAACATCCTGATGACCCGTATCAATCAGGTAGTTCTTCACGCCATAGCCACCAACGGTTTTATCCGCGAGGGTTTTGTAGCTGCCATTAAAGACATTCTGAATACCGCGAGCATTATTGGCGTAGCTAAGATGGGTCAAGTCACTAAAGCATTCGTGTTCGTCTTCGGTAGATCCTGTGACGAAAGCGACCTGCATACGCTGAGAGGCCAGCTCGCCAAATGCCAAGCTGCCCATCTGATACATAATCTGGCGCAGGCCATTGTTATCTTTACGCGCTATCATATCGCTGCGTAAGGTATGCTCACTGTCAGGCTGCCACTGGGCTTCCATCGCGGTCAAATCATCAACCAATAACTGCGCAGCGGCCTTTAAGAATTCGCCACGACGCTCACAAATGCTTGCATCGGTATTGGCGCTTTCACCACTAGTACATTTGCCATCGGTGGTATTGTAATCGCTGATCGGACGGTTGCCTGCACCTTCACCGACGCCATTGGTATCTTGTCCCCATAGCATAAACTCAATCGCATGATAGCCGGTCGTCACGTTGGCTTCACTACCACCGATTTCATTCATGTCTGCTAATAGTTGCGGTGTAATCGTGCTGGTATCTTGCTTAATGCTACCGACGGCAATGCTATCACTATTGATGATATTGTCTTGACTGTTATATTCACCTTCGTAATCGTCGCTGACGTAATCAATGAGCGCTTCATCGAGCGGCCATGCATTGACCTGTCCTTCCCAGCCATCGACGCTACCAATCTCACGCTGGTCATCAGCGCTCACAAATGCTTCATCAAAACGGAACACTTCAGTCTGTGAGTAAGGCTGACGCGCCGCTTTATAGGCAGCTTTTGCCGCCTCAAGGTTCGCTTCAGTTGGCGCATCTACATAAGCATTCACTGCTGTCTGCAAGGTCTTTGCGGTATCTAATGAATCTTTATAGGCAGCATGAGCCATATTTACATAGCTAAGTGCCAAGCGGTCGATATTGGCTTGCTCTGCGCCTGATGTGGTTTTATTATTGGCAGCGTCTGTATTTTGTACCTCTGTTTGTGCATCAGTGGCGTCATTGGCTTGCTTAGTACAACCCGATACCATCAGTATCCCTGCAAGCGCAGCGGCTAAAGTAGTCGGTAAAATTTTACGGCTCGTCACTGTGGTCATATTCATACACATCCTCGATGAGATACATTATAAAAAAAGGCAAGTACAGTAAATGACTGATGTATAGGGTCATAGCTGCTAAACACTGTCATCACTATTGCTGAAATATTCAAATATTTGCGAATTATAATGTTATTGATAACTATTATCAAATATAATTTAAGGATTGGGTCTTACCGTTGATCAGAAGCTGGCTTATTAAATTCTAAGCCCAAAAAAAGGCCAGCGTATTGCTGACCTTTTTTGCACTATTCTTACTGTAAGCGACTAAAATTAATGGTGATCAAACCATTTATTAGTTTACGCTTTGTGGCGAGTTAATCGTTAGCTCAACACGGCGGTTTTGCTGACGACCATAATCAGTGTTGTTGTCAGCTACTGGACGTGATTCGCCATAAGCAACAACGTTGACACGGTTAGAAGCAACACCACGAGCAGTTAGGTAGTTAGCCACTGAGTAAGCACGATCACGTGATAGACCCATGTTATATGATGCTGAGCCTTTACTATCGGTATGACCAGCAATGTTAACTGATGTTTTGTTGTACTGGTTCATCGTTGAAGCAAGTTTATCAAGTGTTGGCTTGAACGATGAGCTCAAGGTAGCATCATCAAATGAGAAGGTGATGCTGCCTGGCATAACTAAGTCAATGTTACCAGTCGTTGGGTTTTGCTCAACCGTTACGCCTGTACCAGCCATTTGTTGCTCAAGCTGCTTAGCTTGACGCTCCATGTAATAACCAACACCAGCGCCCAATGCGGCACCAATAGCTGCATCGCGGCCAGTTTTGTCGCCACCAGTTGCTTTAGAGATGGTTGCACCACCTAAAGCACCTGCCAATGTACCGATAGCAGTTTTGTTCAAACGTTGTTGTCCAGTGTTTGGATCAGTAGCACAACCACTAAGTGCTAAACCAGATGCGACTGCGGCAATCATTAATGTGTTACGCATAATATTTCCTCTTAAGAATTAAATTAAAATTGTGCTTTGCTAAGCTGTGCTTTTTATAAAGATTATTTACGAATCTTATTTAGGTGCTTATCTTGCGTTCATCATTATTATGGCAATTACCATCTATTTATGTGTAATATTTTGTCACAACTATGTATGAGAAGTGCAGGAGGGTTCGCACCCTTCTCCTTTGTATTATCCATGTCTGCTAGGCCAGACATGGCAAGTCACGTTTACAGTCGTACACTATGAATAATTTCTGTTAAAATCATGCAATAAAGTCGACCGTGAAGCAGCGCTAATAACACCACTAAACATATAGCGCGATTTCAACCCTATAAAACGCCAAAAATTTTGGAAATAACGACTTCAGAAATGGAGTATTTATATATCAACAATATCGATAGACAGGGATTAAACATGCGCCTGACCTCTACTATTCAAAGAATACATCAACGCGCCCCAAAATTGGGCAAGGCGGTTTCGCTGACTACAGCAGCCAGTGTCATCGCGGCCAATAGCTTTGGTTATAGTATCCCGCTATGGCTAATGGGCGCGACCAAGATGATTACTGGAGCACCCATTGCGGATAAAACCGTGATAAAAATTGCTGCCCACTGGATTAGTAGTAACAACGCCTTGATCGATAATATGTTGCCACGTAAAGATTGGCGTATCAACTTACCCGATGACGTCCATATGGCCGGTAAATACCTACTGGTTAGCAATCATCAGTCATGGGTCGATACCAGTATCGTGCAATACATTGGTGAACAGCGCCTGCCCCTCACCCGATTTTTTACCAAGTTTGAGCTGATTTATATCCCAATCGTTGGTCAAGCCTTTTATTTTTTAGACTTCCCAATGATGCGCCGCCATCCTAAAGAAAAGGTTGCCAAAAACCCTGCATTAAAGGGCAAAGACATTGAAGAGGCCAAGCGTGCCTGCGCGTTATTAAAAGACAAACCGTTCACCTTATTAAACTATTTAGAAGGCACGCGCTTTACCCAAGAAAAACATGACAAACAAAATGCACCTTATACGCATTTACTGAAACCGCGTGCGGGTGGCTTGGCGCTGGCTATCAATGCCTTAGGGGATGACATCGATGGTATTTTGGATATGACCATTGTTTATCCGGATGGCGTACCAACCTATGGTGATCTATGGAAAGGCAATATCAGACGCTTGGGCGTTGACGTTCAGTATATTAAGATACCTGACGAACTGTTTGCTGGTATCAAAAATGGTGGCTATGAAGAGGATGAGGCAATAAAAGCTAAAATGTTCGATTGGGTTGAACAGATATGGTGTCAAAAAGATGGCCTTATTACTACCATGCTTGCTGACTTTGCAGATAACCCGCAGAGCAAATAGACTGAACGATAAACTATTTTCCTCAGTAAATCTGCAAATCACAATGTTGCTATACTTTTTATGCTGCAATATAAATACTAAAAGCTGGCTAGGACGTGTCCTCGTTTTGAAAATGGCGATAAAAATGAGATAAATGGCAGCTAAACAAGGAAAGTAGTACAGATAATATCGAGATATTATCTGTACTACTTGACGCAGTTTGGCAAATATTTAGCCATTTTTAGCCCGTTTACAGTTTACTGTTCAGATTGAGGACACGCCCTAATATCAGGTTTTACTCAATTGATATAAAATACCAAATTATAATGGTTGATGGGTTGTTTTTTGATGGCATTCATTGATAATGTGAATAGTCATTAAAACGCTCGCTTATTCAGTTGTAATATCATCACTGACCCTGTCTACTGACGACATTATTTCTTATGCCATTTCTTACTAAAAGGTATGACTGTGCCCGCCTCTCCTACTAAAAGCTCGCCACTAACCGCAGCAATGCCAAATGAGTCATCAAACTTAGCAAGCAGTCAATCTCCGAGCACGCAACCCTCAAGCGAGCAGTCACCACAGTCAAATCGTCCCAAACCAAGTCGCTTTAAGCTGACTTATGACATTTTGATGATTGTTGCTATTAGTATTGATCTCTTATTGATTAGCATAGATGCCATCTTGATGAGTAACTTTAGTAGCAATGTTGCAGGGTGGCTGACACTGAGTGATGCGCTTAACTGGTATCAAGGCACTTTGCATGATCCGTTGCGTACGGCGGGTGGATTTTTCACCATATTCTTAGTCGTCGAGCTATTATTACGCTGGGCAATTGCCATTAAAGAAAAGGTGTATTATCGCTGGTTCTTTTTTCCGTTTGTCCACTGGTATGAGGTATTGGGCTGTTTTCCGCAGCTACGCGCGCTACGGTTATTTCGAGTAGTGGTTATCGGCCGCCGACTATATCAGCTTGGCTATCAAGTACTACCGCAGTCGTGGATTGACCGCATCAAATTCTATATTGATCTGCTACTAGAAGAGTTGTCAGATCGTGTCATTTTGACTGCAATCGATAATTTTCGTGTGCAGCTTACCGACACCAAAACGCACAAATCATTGATCGAATCAACGATTGCTCGCAACCGTCATGAGATTGAAACAGCATTACTTTCGCTACTACGCACAGAGCTGGCGCCAAAACTGCAAGCGCTGACGGCCTCACCAGGAGGCAATAACATGATAGCTGGTGCGATGGGCGAAGCGATCAAAGAAGGTTTGGCCAATACGCCAGAGTTACGTCGCTACTTGCGCATGATACCCATCGCTGGTGGCTTGATTGAGTCGCAATTGCAGCATGTGGGACACAATATTGGCGAAAATGTGGTCATTGCTTTAAACGAGCGGCTACTCGATGCAGAACGTCTCGACGCATTGATGGTCGCTATTGCCAGCGGTGTGGCACAAATCGATACCAACAACACCGCGCTGGATACTTTGATTTCTAGCATTATTGAAGACAGTTTGACAGCATTTGAAGCACAAATAAAAGTGCAGCAATGGAAGCACCAAGATATGCTTAACTTATAACATTTTTGCTAAAAATGGCTGATAAATAACCAGCACCTAAGTAAATAACCACTAAATAATAATAAATATAGTACGCATGCAGCCATACGATATTTTTTGAGGATCAATCTTATGACGATTTTAAATAACGACAACAGCAGCCCAACCCCGAGTGCTACGCCTGCTCTCGCCTTTTACGGCAAGATGCTCACCTTTTCGCGCTTACAGTTCAGTACGGATGACTTGAGCGCTATCGAGGCTCAGCTTGCTGAAACGCTTAGCAACAAATCCAGCAATATCCCTATCCTCATTGATAGCGAGGTCGAACAAGATCTGTCTGCATTGGTAGAGCTGTTATGGTCATGGGGATTGCAACCTATCGGTGTCGTGACAGGTGTGTTGGATACACAAGCACGTGAACAGCGATTGGCGATATTTCCTGCCGACGGCAAACGTATCGAGCGTATTCTACCCAGTAAAAAACCCACTGCTCAGGTCAGTAAAGCATCAGAAGCCAA
This sequence comes from Psychrobacter sp. PAMC 21119, assembly GCF_000247495.1. NCBI lineage: Bacteria > Pseudomonadati > Pseudomonadota > Gammaproteobacteria > Moraxellales > Moraxellaceae > Psychrobacter > Psychrobacter sp. PAMC 21119. The sequence continues at coordinate 109,963 of NZ_AHVZ01000039.1, forward strand.
AAGTACAGAGTCGACCAGCACGAATGACGTAGCTGCAGCGTCTGAACCCGCACTTGAAACAGCGACCGAAACGACCATCGCCAATATTCCAGCAGAAACCTTGGTAAGCGCTGAACATATCACCAGCCTCATCTATGATCAAATGCTACGTTCAGGACAGAGCCTTAACCACGTCGGTGGGGATTTGATTTTGACCAACAGTGTCAACAGTGGTGCTGAAGCGATTACCGACAACAGCTTGCATGTCTATGGCCGCGCCCAAGGTCGTTTGGTCGCAGGAGCAACAGGCGACAAAGATGCTCGTATTTTTTGTCAGGTCTTTAACCCGTCATTGGTGTCAGTCGCAGGCACTTACTGCCTACGAGACAATTTACCGGAACACGTAATCGACAAACCAGTACAAGTACGCTTTATAGAAGGTCAAGGTTTGGTATTTACCGTGATGGATGAGGCCTAGTTAGACGGCTAATTTGTCGAATTTTATACATAAACATCAAAGACATTCGCTGTAGTGCTAAGAAAATAACGGTTAAATATCTTACTTAATATTTCAGTAAGTTTGATTAACAAAACTGTCTCAAGACAAATAATTTACTCTGCCACTATGTAACCTATCTATCAGTGCTAATACCTATAGGCAGAAGCACTTAACGCAGATAATCGTTGTTTTTCGCTTTAGTGCAGACTTGCTATAAATTTTTGTTTATTTATGCTAGGCTTACGCTCGCAGCGCATATATTACATGTGAATAATAAGCATAAGAGAATGCGCTATTTTATTTAATAGATATCCCATTGATTCATAGGAGTGTGCCATTGTGGCGAAGATTGTTGTAATCACTTCAGGTAAAGGCGGTGTGGGCAAAACCACCACTAGTGCCTCTTTTGCCGCTGGTTTGGCGTTGCGTGGCTATAAGACGGTTGTTATCGATTTTGATGTGGGTCTACGTAACCTAGACTTGATCATGGGCTGTGAAAATCGAATTGTTTATGACTTTGTAGACGTCATCAGCGGTAACGCGCGCTTGTCACAAGCACTGGTCAAAGACAAACAGCTTGAAAACTTATATATCCTACCTGCCAGTCAGACGCGTGACAAAGATGCGCTGACAGACGAAGGGGTGTCCGAAGTAATGGCTGAACTGTCTAAGCAGTTTGACTATATCATTTGCGATTCTCCTGCTGGTATCGAGCGCGGTGCTCAGTTAGCGATGTATCATGCTGATGAAGCAATTATCGTGACCAACCCTGAGATCTCTTCAGTACGTGACTCGGATCGTATTATCGGTATCTTACAAAGCCGCACCAAAAAGATCGAAGAGAACCAAGGCTCTATCCGTGAGCATTTAGTTATCACTCGCTACAATGCCGAACGTGCGGCAGCGAATGAGATGATGGACATCGATACCATCTCTAACGATATCTTAAAAGTACCGTTACTCGGCGTTATCCCTGAAAGCCATTCAGTGCTTGAGGCATCTAACCACGGTGAGCCAGTTATCCATTATACCGATTCTATCGCTGGTCAATGTTATGATGACATTGTCGCCCGTTTCTTAGGCGAAGAGCGGCCGTTACGTCATATTGACGTAAAGAAAAAGAGTTTATTACAGCGCTGGTTTGGGGGTTAATGATGAGTAAGAAAAAAGGATTTTGGAGCAATTTATTTGGTACTGATGACAGCAGCAATGTCGGCAGTGCCAATTTAGCCACTGAGCGTCTCAAGGTTATCGTTGCGAGTGAAAATCGCTTAAACAACCGCCTAACAGCGGATCGTATCGAAAAAATGAAACGTGAAATACTAGAAGTGGTGAATAAGTACGTCAATGGCGTGCAAATTGACGATGTAAATATCAATCATCGTTCTGAAGACAGCTTAGATGTGCTAGAGATGAATATCAACTTGCCTGAGCATAAAAAGTAATCTGTTCAAAAGCATATGGAACAAGCGCTCTAGTTAAGCCCTAGTCTAAAAAAGCCCTCAGTAAAATACTGAGGGCTTTTTTGTGGACGTATACTTCCTGGATTCGTCGTTACTTTATACGTGCGATCAAATTGTCTTTTTTGACAAACTGATGATACAAAGCTGCACCGATATGCAATACCGTAAAGGCAATAATCATGGGCCAGATAATATCAGCGTGTAAATCATTATAATAACGCGCTAAACCTCTGTCTGGGGTGACAAAGACAGGAATCTGAAATAAACCAAATATATCTACCCGTCGACCCCCATAGACCGACATCAGTAGGCCAGCTAATGGCATCGCGATTAGCAAAGCATATAGCGCAAAGTGCGACAACTTTGACATCAACAGCTGCCACTTAGGCATCGGTAACGCTGGTGGCACTTTGGTAAACACACGATTGATAACTCGCCCTATCATCCAACATAACAAGCTTATACCAAAGGCCTTATGTAGCCCAATATAGAGATTGTCATTAAGATTTTGGTAGAACAGCATCATGAGCCACGTTACCAGCAATAAAACCGCACTGATCCAGTGAAATAAGCGGCTAGCGATTGACCACTTTGAAACATTCACATCGATATTATTCATAGGCTGCTCTACTCACTCTAACCAACATTTATAGATAAAGACAATAACAGGCGGCACAGTCATTGTGGCTAGGCTAGGGCGTGTCTTCATTTCAAAAATGGTGATAAAAATGAGATAAATTGCCGTCAAACAAGAAAAATAGTGCAGATAATATCGGGATATTAACCAGCTATTTGACGATGTTTGGCAAGATTTAGCCATTTTTAGCCCATTCAGATGACTATCGAGTGAATTGAAGACACGCCCTAAGCATTTTTTGCCGCATAAGCGGGCTCAAACAATCCCAGTGACATGGCTTGTTTGACCATTCCCATGATGTCGCTGTTAACGATATCGAATAACGTATCCAAATCATCAATGACATAATAAATCGGCTGAATATGATCGATACGATAAGGGGTA
>NZ_AHVZ01000038.1:0-72032 GCF_000247495.1 Psychrobacter sp. PAMC 21119
AAGGTAATAAAAAATTAAAGTTTATATAGGGCGTGTTGAACATTCGACCATGGCACTGACAGAGACTATTTTTTAGACAGTTCGACGTTAAAAACAGTAAGTTTAGTCATTCTAAGCGTCTACTTTTAACCATGAAATGGCAAAAAATGACCTGTCTCTTCGAGCTGATTCGAAAACTGCCCTATGCTGCGTTGTAAACCTAGTTAAGGCATGAGCATTACCGTCGTTTTACGCCTTGTCTAGAACAGTTTTCGCAATCAGCAGTGCCTATTTGTGAATGTTCAACACGCCCTAATATAGTCAGTGAAAAGTAATATCGATACATCACGCACTACTGATATCAATTTTTCTTGCTTGCTGTGCCTTTGCAGACAGAGGCTACAAAAAACTGATATCAGCAGTATCGTAGCGTTTTTGGAATATTTTGACTATATTTCAAGATTAACTTCTAAAAATGAATAACCGTACGAATACTCTCCCCTTTATGCATCAAGTCAAACGCTTCGTTGATGTCTTCTAATGGCATGGTATGGGTAATGAAGTCTTGTAGTGGGATTTCGCCCGCTAGATAGCGCTCAACATAACCTGGCAATTCCGTACGACCTTTCACGCCGCCAAATGCTGAACCTTTCCAGACTCGACCAGTCACTAACTGGAACGGACGGGTTGAAATTTCTTTACCTGCACCAGCCACGCCGATAATAACCGACTCGCCCCAGCCTTTATGGCAGCACTCTAGCGCGGAACGCATCACATCGACGTTACCGATACATTCAAACGAATAATCAACGCCGCCATCGGTTAGCTCAACGATGACTTCCTGAATTGGTTTGTCATAATCTTTTGGATTAATGCAGTCAGTTGCGCCCAGTTTTTTGGCCAGCTCAAATTTGCTCTCGTTGATATCAACCGCAATGATACGGCTGGCTTTTGCCATCGCAGCACCAATCACTGCTGACAGACCAATACCGCCCATGCCAAAGATAGCGACCGTAGCACCTTCTTCGACTTTTGCAGTGTTCATGACCGCGCCCATACCAGTGGTGACGCCACAGCCAAACAAGCAAACTTCTTCTAATGGCGCTTCTTTATTGACTTTAGCCAATGAAATCTCTGGCAAGACCGTATATTCAGAAAAAGTTGAGCAACCCATATAATGGTAAATTGGCTGACCATCTTTATAAAAACGCGTTGTGCCGTCTGGCATAAGACCTTTACCTTGAGTCTCGCGCACTGCTGAGCATAGGTTGGTTTTACCCGAAAGGCAGAATTTACATTCACCACATTCTGCGGTGTATAGAGGAATGACATGGTCGCCAACTTGGACACTGGTGACGCCTTCACCAATTTGCTCAACAATACCACCACCTTCATGACCCAAAATCGCTGGGAATACACCTTCTGGGTCTTCACCAGATAAGGTAAAGGCATCGGTATGACAAACGCCACTAGCAATGATTTTCACTAGCACTTCACCTTTGCGCGGCAACATCACATCCACTTCTTCGATAGATAGCGGCTGATTTGGCCCCCAAGCAATGGCGGCTTTCGATTTGATAAATTTATCTGACATAAGAGTCTCTCTTTTTAATTAATTTTATCGCTTATTCAGCGCAGACCTATTCAGGTTATAGTGCGTGCCTAATAGAGGCAAGCTACAGTTGTAGCAGTCTGTAAAACATTTCATGCTATGTCGATAATTATAGTTGTTTCTGAGGTAATAACAATATGCTATATTTGCAAATATCTTTTACACAGTGGTAACAATCATGCGCTGGGATGGTATTAGCGAATTCGTTTGTGTGGCAGAATATGAGAGCTTCACGCGCGCCGCAAAAGAATTGAGCATCTCGACTGCGCAAGTCAGTCGGCAGATCAGCGCGTTAGAAAAGCGCTTGAATATAAAATTGCTATATCGAACCACGCGCAAGGTCTCACTCACCGAAGAAGGCCGCGTGTTTTATCAGCATTGCCGCGGTGTGCTTGATGGCTTGGATGCCGCTGAACAAGCAGTGAGCCACCTACAGTCAAAGCCACAAGGCAGGATTAAACTGACCGCTCCTGTCACTTATGGCGAGCAGCAATTATTACCACTGGTCAATGATTTTATGGTGCGATACAGCGATATCGAAGTAACGGCTTTTTTGAGCAATCAAAAAATGGACTTGATCGACGGTGGCTATGATTTGGCGATTCGTATTGGCAAATTAAGCGATTCAACCATGATGGCAAAAAAACTCAGCCGTCGTACGAATTTCGTCTGTGCCGCGCCAGCTTATCTTGAGAAACACGGTACACCGCACTCTTTGAGTGAGCTGAGTCAACATAATTGTCTGCTAGGCACACGTGACTATTGGCACTTTATAGAAGATAGCAAAATAGATTCTGGAAAAAATACTGACAAAGAAAAAAATCTACGTGTTTCTGGCAGCGTTCAATATAACAGTGGTCATAGCCTAGTTGATGCTGCGCTAAAAGGTTTGGGTATCGTGCAGCTACCGGATTATTATGTGCAGCAGTATTTAGCATCAGGTGAGCTGGTCAGCTTGTTGGATGACTATAGAGAGCCTGAAGAAAGTATCTGGGCTATCTATCCGCACAACCGTCATTTATCGCCAAAGATTCGATTACTGGTAGATTATCTATCGGAGCATTTAGCATGAACATATAAAGCCACTATTCGGTTTTACTTAAAATTCGGTTTTACTTAAAATGAATATTATCCACTATCATTAAGAAATATCTGTAATATTAGAAGAAGATCGCTTAACAAAACCAAGCATCACTCGCTAAATAAATTACCATAATAAAAGGAATTTTTATGATTAAGATTGTCTCTATCACTGCCTTAGCTTTGGCCATGTCCTCGTGTGCCAGCGTTGAAAATATTTTAAACGCACCGGATAAAATGCCATCAATGCCAGAAACGATGACTGCTATCAATGCTGAAAAGGGTTTGGTTACGATGCAAAGTAATCATTCCGTGCAAGATACTGCTGATAAGCTGGCAGCGATTATTGAAAGTAAAGGCATGAAAGTATTTGCGCGCGTCGATCATCAAAAAAATGCGCAAGGTGCCAATTTAACATTGAGACCAACGCAGGTAATTATGTTTGGTAACCCAAAAGCGGGTACGCCATTGATGAATTGCGAGCAAAGCGTCGCCATCGACTTACCACAAAAAATCCTTATCAGTGAAGATGCGGATAAAAAAGTCTGGTTGTCGTACAATAATCCTGAATATTTGAAAGACCGTCATAACATCAAAGGTTGTGATACCGAGATAGCTAACATCGCAAAAGCGCTTGATGGTGTCAGTAAGGCAGCTATTGCAAAATAAGCTATAGATGGAAATATGAACACAAAAAAGGTGGGATGCAAAAGCATAACCCACCTTTTTTATATCTTTAAAAGATTAACTTATTAGCCATTCTTAGACTGTGCGATTTGCTCGTGTAGCTCTATTTTTAACTTCTTAGCACATTCGATAATCTTTTTTCGACCGGCAGGGATAGCGCCATATTCAATCGCTGTCGCACGCATTTGTACCGTAACATCATAATGCGGGTAACTGGCATGACGGTGGAATAAGCGCTGATCTACTTCTATCAATAAGGCAAATTCATGCAGCTCTTGCAGCGTATCAGCCAACATATGACACCATTTATAGCCTTTAAATTCTATCTGCACAAAATCCACATATATTGCCATAGAGCCGCCTCCTTTATTACCCTTAACATCTTATCATGCGCTAAACCACGCTTTCACAAACAGTCATCAAAATAACTCACCGACATTTTTTTTGAGCTGTTTAAGCACTATTTGATATTCTTTATCACTGATTTCAAGTGCACTGAGACGCCCATAGCGTAGCTGACGATAGTCTTGTTGAATCTGCATGATTTTGGCTTGGACAATTTCTGAGTGACCGCTGTCTGTTAAACGGCTATCAGTACCACCTTCGGCATTTGAATCAATAGCCAGTGCCACGCGCTCAAGCCATGCCAGTTGGCCTTCACTGTCATCACGAGCCAGTGATTTATCCACTTTACCAATACGTCTTGATAGCTGTGCAAGCGGCAGATCGGCTAGATGCCAGCGTTTGCGGCGACGTTGCCAGATGACAAAGATTAAAATAGCCATGACGGTAATAGCACTCACTGCCAACCAAATAATTTGCTGCATAACTGAGCGGATGTTGAACCATTTGAGTAGCGAATCAGCTTGCTTATCCTGATCGTAACCGACGACGTCTTTTTGCCAATAGTAGCTGGCTTGATCTGAGAGGCGGCGCAAGGTTTGTAGCATTTGATATTGCTGATAGCTGATTTGTGCACTAGCACCATCACCGAACATCGCCGCTCCCTGCGACTGCGTCAGCGCATCCATCCCTTGCTCGACGCGCTCAGGCGCAACAAAAGCTGTCGGATCGACACGTACCCAGCCTTGACCCTCAAGCCAAACTTCCGTCCAAGCGTGCGCATCTTTCTGCCGAACTTCCCAAACATTCCCACTGCGGCTTAGCTCGCCACCTTGATAGCCTGCCACGACCCGTGCAGGTATGCCAGCTGCCCGCATCATAAACGTAAAGCTTGAAGAATAATGCTCACAAAATCCCGCTTTAGTCTCAAATAAAAACTCGTCAATACGGTTATTATTTAATCGTGGTGGCGATAAAGTATAACGAAATTCTGTTTGATTAATCCAGCGTTCAATAGCCGCTATATAGCGTGTAGGGTCTGAGCCAGATTGCGCAAATAATCGCTTTGCCAGTGCGCGTGCTTGTGGGTTGCCATCAGCTGGCAGAGCAAGATTCAGACGCCGCAACGCTTCAGACAGAACAGGGTCAATGCGCATCGGTGCAAATTGCAATACGTCATAACGGAACTGCTGAGTAACTGGCTGGTCTTTTAATAAGGTAAAGTTTGAAGTAATACTGATGTCTTGGCGCTGGGCAAAAGGATAATCGAGTCCAAATAGCCAGTTTTGTTGTGTGGGTTCTAGAATAACCTCATAGCTAGTAGGCGCAACTTTCACTTCATCGGGGATAGTAGCAAAGGCGTTCTCAATCCAAACAGGCATTTGCGGTGCAGGCCGCCATTGTTGTTGCTGAGGGCTAGGACGCCATGTAACCCCATCAAAATCGCTAAATACCAAGCCGCGCCAATACAGTTGCTGCTGCGGTGGGCGCTTATCTGCAAACTCTACCCGAAAAGCCAGCTCAGTCGATTGTCCCAAATTAGCAAAGTCACCGGGCGACATACTATCAGAGACGCCAGTGGTTGCTTGCTGACCCGATAGCTGCACTGACCATAGCGGTGGTAAGCGCGGGAAGAATAAAAACAATACAACCAATAATGGCAGTGCCCCAAGACCTAATACACCCAAAGTGCGCAGACGACCATCACCGCGAGTATTGCCATCGTCATTGAGTGCAATAAATGCCAACAAGATAATGACAGCACCGATGATTACTTCTAAAGTCGTAACAAGACCTTGATCCATCAAAAACAGCGCGGCAAGCACAAACAGTGATAAATTTAAGACCACATAAGCATCGCGCCGCTTATACAATTCCCACAGCTTACTGATGAGACATAGCACTAAAAATGCCACACCCATATCTAGTCCAAACGCTGTATTGTACGTCAGCCATAGACCGACAAGACCCAGCAAGAAGCCGAGCATTTGCATGCCTTGATAGACACGTTTTAGATGACGTAATTTTTTGAACTTAGCTTTGATGCGTGGTAGTTGGGCGGCGATACTAACCACAGCAAAGCCAATCAGCCATAAAGGCAAATGCGCGGCATGAGGTAAAATGACGATGATTTGGGCGATTAATACCCAATAATACGCTGGCAAGGCAAATAGCTTGCGAGTCCATTTAGCATCGCTAGCCTGCTCAGTATGAGAAGTGATATTTTGACCCAATGCCAACTGCTCAAAGCTTGCAGAATTTATAAAGTCTGATTTAGAAGAGCCAGTAAATACTTCTACCGGTTTCTTTGAGTCATCTATTTTAGAGATATTGGTCATGGCGTTTTTGCCAACCTTAGCAAGCACGCTTGCGCAAAACTATCACCTTCTCCCATCGGGGCAGCAGCAGAGGCATCACTCGGCAAACACATCTTAAACGGCACACCCAGCTCACCCAGCCTCATCGCCCCATACGTCATCTGAGCCAGCCTCTGCTCATGATGCGCCGCTGGCATATCGGCATAATCTAAGCTTTGTTCATGACCGACTGGATCAGCAAAGTGCTTGGTAAACATACCTTGACCGCGCGCCACATGACCCCAAGAAACCCGTGCCAGCGACTCACCTTCGATATAATTATCCAGCCGCTCAAAGTCATCTTGACCTTGCCGATATTGCCCGCCTGTTGGTAGATCCTCCTGACTTGCAACTGCATATTGCGCCTGCCAGTCAAATGCTTCAGGTTTTGGATAGACCCACGCCGTACGCGCAAAATAGACATAAGACCATGCCCGCATAATGCCCAAAGGATAAACGGTTTTTATTTTTAATCGTGGTAATTCAAACTGCCCACGACTATGCGTCTGTACTGGCAAACGAATAATCTGCTCACCTTGTAGCCGTGTGACGAGCACAGAATTTTGACTATCTACGTTAGGTTTGATTTTCTTACTGGATTTTTTATCCGTCTCTTTATCAACCTGCTCAAAGCCAAATAACAACTGCCGTCTTGGTTGGCGGCTCTCACTGCGCAGCTGCAAAGTCACCCAAACAGGCGCACCCGCTTCTGCCATGGTCGCTTCTATTAATTGTACTTTTAGACCTGAAATATGCGCAAAGGTCACATGAAAGCTGATCAGCCAGACACTGACCAAATAAAAACATAAGCCCAATACTAAGTTGTTGCCATAGTTGATGCCAGCAATAAAGGTAATGACCAATAAGACAGCAAATAGCATACCTTCACGGCTAAAAAAGATATAGACATTACGCAAATTAAGCGTAGCACTATCACTTTTAGGCGCACGCGAGGCAAACCAACGGCTTAATGCTGAAGTAGCTGGTACGGTTAAGGCTTTTGGCAAAAAGCTCATGACTACCCTATCCTTACCATAAAATTAATACTCTCATTCACAATTGAATAGCAGTTTTGGACATAAACGCACGCTATGAAAAATCAAACGGTTAAACAATAACAGCCACGTCTGCCAATATGCGTTGCGCGATGGTTTGTGTCGCCTGCCCTCCCGTCACGTACGCGGGCACAAAACGCTGACCGAGACGATGATCAGTGACCGCAGCGAACACCGCTTGAATATCTTCAGGCGTCATCTCCATATGCCCCGATACATAGGCATAAGCTTGTGCAGCACGCTGTAGTGACAGCACACCACGCGGTGATAAGCCATGATACTCTTGGCTTGCTCGTGTTTTTGCCACCAGTCTTTGTAGATAATCCAAAACCACGTCCGCGACATGAACTTGCTTGACCCCTTGCTGGGCTACTAAAACAGCGTCCGTATCTAGCACGGCATCCAACTCTTTTAATAGCTCGCGGCGATCCTGACCTTTTAAGAGCTCACGCTCTGCCGCAGGTGATGGGTAACCGAGTGACAAACATAGTAAGAATCGATCTAGCTGCGACTCAGGGAGTGGATAGACACCTGCTTGCTGCAAAGGATTTTGGGTTGCAATCACAAAAAACGGCTGCGGCAAAGGATAGGTTTTCCCATCTTGGGTGACTTGCCGCTCTTCCATCGCTTCTAATAATGCGCTTTGCGTCTTGGGGCTGGAGCGATTGATTTCATCTGCCAGTAACAGCTGAGTAAAGATAGGCCCAGAGCGAAACTCAAACTGCTGTTTACTTTGGTCATAGATACTCATGCCTAAAATATCTGCTGGCAGCATGTCGTTAGTAAACTGCACACGGCTAAAGCTCAAGCCCAATAACTGTGCCAATCCCTGCGCCAAGGTCGTCTTGCCCATACCCGGTATATCTTGCAGTAATAAATGACCACCTGCCAATATACCACTGAGCGCCAACTTAACGGCTTGAGGTTTGTCCAACACAATTTGGTTTAACTGTGCCATAAGCTGGGCGATTTTTTGCTGGTTATGGCGATAGTCGCTAGCACTAGGCGCAGATTGACTGAGTATCTCTGACGTTGACTGGCGTGTAGAGGAAAGGGACATGTCGATGGCTGTATGGGTCATAGTAATTATTGGCTCGTTTTTGGATAATGAGTATAAATCAGGAATTACTTTGCCTCATCTTCCACTAGGGGCGCGGCGGCACGAAGCGTTGACAGATAAGCGATCACATCCGCACGCTCTTTAGCATCAGGCATAGGGTTTGATAGCATCTTTGAATCTAGCATGGCTTTTTCCGCATCCGCAATATAAGGATCGAGCGTTTTTGCATCCCATATCCAACCTGATGATTTTAGGCCATCACTATAGGTGTAATCTTCTAGCTCTGCGGCGGGCGCACCATATATATTCATTAACTGCGGGCCTTTTTTATTGAGACCGGCATTGAGCTGATGACACTGACCACAAGCCTCTTTATAAATTAGGGCACCATTGGCAGCGTTACCTCCAGTATATAGTGGCAGCGTGACAGGCGCGCGATGATCAGGTGGTATACTTTCCCCGCAGGCGGTGAGCAGTAGAACAGCAGTAAAAATACCGCTCAATGATGACTTACTGATAATAGACATTTTTGACAATCTTTAGTTGAGGAGCACCAGCTATATAAGACGATATCGATAATAATGCGATGCGAAATCAGGCAAAATCGGTCGGTGCGCATAGATAGCTGTTTAAAAATAGAGCGTTATTTATCGGCATCTAAACCAATAAATAACGCTTAAGAAACGTCTAGGGTTATACCTGTATGGTCACACAAGATTAGGTGCTCTTATGTGCCACTAGCCACTTTTATTGTACTGCTTGGCTCTTCCAAATAATACCCTTGCAGATAGCGCGCACCCACACTCCAAGCAACAGACATGGTTGCCGCCTCTTCAATGTAAGGCATCAATACATCAATATTAACTGCGTTAGTACGCACGATAAGAGACTTAACGGCTTCTAAATTATCCGCAGAATCGATATCTTGCACGTAACTACGAGCCAAACGTACGATATCTGGCTGGACAACGCTGGCAATCTCAACAGACTTAGTAGACGAGCCAAAGTTAGTAATACCAAGCTGACAGCCCACTTGGTCAAGTGCTTCAAATTGAGACTTGGCAACCGTTAAATGATCAGCGATATCTTGTTCATTAAATTGTAGCGTCAATGCTCCTGCAGCACCGCCAACGGCATTAATTAGCTGACTGGCAACGTTTGGCAGCTTTTTATCAACCAGCGAAGCACTGGTCAATTGTATCAATAGTCGCGCTTCGGGATGGATCTTACGGACGTCATTTATCTTTTTACAGGCATTAATCAGTACCCAACGATCTATTTTTTCTAGCAATTGATGCGCTTTAGCAACCGCCATAAATTGTTGAGGCGTCAATACGGTATTGTCAGCATCTGCCAATGGCAGCCGCAGATAGACTTCAAAAAAGTCACTACGGTCATTATTGATGTCGTATATCGCCTGAAACGATAGCTCAAAGCGGTTATTGGCAATGGCATCGACTAGAGACTCAGCGAGCGCATGGTCATCACTATTGGCATGCTCACTGGGATCATACAAATGATAGGTGCCACCTTTATTGGAGGTCTCAGTCATAATCTGAGCAATGGCATCCATCGCTCGCTCTAATACAATCTTAGGCTCAGCGGTATTTTTTTCGATTTTGACAATACCAATACTAACGGTGGTGCTTGTCGTACGCTTATCGACTTCAATGAGCATCCCACTAATACGCGAGACAATATGCTCGGCAAGCTTTTCGAGATCGGCGGTTGTCTGATTCTCTACTAGTATCGCAAATGCTGTGTCACTAAAGCGGCTTACATAGCCTTCTGGCACCAGCTCGTCTAGGGTATAAGCTACCTGCTTGACCGTCGTATCAACACCTTGCAAACCCAAACTACTTCTAATTTTACCAATATTATCGAGCTGAATATACATTAGCCCAGCAGTCAGTTCGCCCGCGAGCGCTTGCTGGTGTAATGTCGTCAACTGCTCTTCAAAACCATGGCGGTTGTTGATTCCTGTCAAGCTGTCCTTGCGCTCAGCTTCTGCCAAGCGCTTGGCAACCTCAGCGCTATTACTGTTGTTTTGTTGAATAATAATCTGGGTAACCGGCTCACTATCCAAGGTGGCTGCTGCCAGCTGTAGTTTTGCCTCAAAGGTACTACCATCCGTACGTAGGCTTTCGAATTTGAACTCGACCTCTTCACGGCTACCCTTATCAAACTGTCGCAAAAACTGCTTAAAGGCTTTGACATTGTCGCCGCCTGCGATCAAATCAATAACGGGTACACCAATGATATCGTTCATTGATTCAAAACCAAATAGCTGAAGATAAGGGTCATTGGCAAAGATATGAATACCTTGGTCAAGATAGGCAACCGCACTTTTGGAGTTTTTGATTAAAATATTAGCGCGCTGCTCTGCTTCAGACAATACATGATGCAGAGCTTTTAACTGGCGGCGGCTACGCAAATTATCATGCTGTAAGCAAATCGCCATCACCACTGCTGTCTCTTGGTCTGCCCTAAGCGCCTTAACCATCGTACCATTCATTACAGAAGGCAAACCGTCTTCATTATGAGCAGTCACGGCCGTCTCTGTGCTCATCAGACAAATCATCGGCAGATCAATGCTCTGCTCTTGCACGATGCCCACCATGTCGGTAAAGCTCATATCATAGGCTTCGCCAAAAACTAAGACATCCCACGGCTGGCGGAGCGATTTGAGCAACTCTTCCTTGTCATCCAAAAAGCCTAGATTGATGCTGTCATAATAAGAATCTAGCAAATCCACCAGACGCTCAGCATAGAGCTGATCGGCATCGATAACTAGTAGATTTAAGACGGACTGAGTACGCATAGGAGGCCTTTTGAATCTTATGATCGTATTTATTTTTATCGCTTAATTTCGATACCTTGCTGCTTTTCCTAACATCAAAATAGCACGGCAAGTAAGCAAGCACTACAAGTATTAGGCTCAGCGGGTATTCAAAATACTGGTTTATTAATGCGGTCTAGGATGACTGACTTGGTAGATAGGTATTTCTAGACCATAAAAATGTAAGTCGCAGCATCTCTCATTATAGACAATAATTTAACCGACTGCAGATTAACTTAACTAGGACATGCTGAAGTATGGCAAATAGTAGACTTAGAGAGGCTGCCTATAGCACTATCCAAGTAAATACTTGCGCAGACTACAGTTGTACCACTTCATACTGGCTAAACTCATCGGTCACCAATAAGGGATGTAATAAACGTAACAATTTCTGTTTATTATGCAAGCGCATGATCACTCTATCATTGGTCTGAAAATGAAAGGTCGGCACTATTAAGCTGCAAGTCGTCTGTAGCTGATCATCGCCAGCAACAATAAAGGCTGGCACAAAATGCTGACTGCGTGACTTCCTATCCTCTAGACGCAGCCCGCAAGTGATTAACTTGTGACCAAGGACTTGCCACTCTACCTCTGGATTATGAGTATCAAGATTGAGCCAGCGTACAACCCCAATCGACCAGTCAGCGGTGGTCGTCTCAGAACGGCACAATAAAGAAAGACTCATTATTTGTAACGGTGGCGGAGCGGTAATGGTAGGACGGATATCAACATCAACAGGATTTACCATCAGCTGCAACGTGCGAAAAGGCGAAAGGGCTTTTTTACTGTCAAAAGTTTCAACGATTGATAAGTTACTGTTCACGGGTTTTTTTGGTACGGTATCATAACGAGGTCGCTCCCCATCCGGCAGCTCTTTGGTGCCGATCAAGCTTATCAATCCTTGCGCATGACTAGCATGATAATGAATGTCGTTAAATCCAATCACCATTGTGGCATCTTGCTTAGCGCTATACTTAGTCGGTACGGTTAATTGCGGCTGCATATAGCGATAGGTTATTGCCATTGCTATCTTATTCAGCAAGCAGCACTCAACGCCTTCGCTACCCTCATTGATTAATGCTTGCTGGCGTGATTTTAGATGCTCGATCACTGATGCCAGCTCAATGAAGAGACAGTCGTACTGGCTCTCATAGGGATTGATGCTAGAGTGGGCGGTCAAATAAGTAGGTGGATTCTCACTATGCAAGTTGACAAAGACGCGTGTCTCAGTTTGCGGCTCTATGGTCGCAACGATTGGTTCAGCCCACTCCGGTAATAAGCGATGGACCAGCAAGATATTAGAACGACGCAATCCGCGCACATTGAGCAAGCTGTGCAAACATATTTGACAATACAATCGATGTATACTGTCCGCGCGGTTGGTAACGACGTAAACACTTAAGTCAAGCGTTGCAGCATAGCGCTGACAGGCAAGATAATACAATCGGTTCAGTGCAGCCCAGACATATGATGGTGGCTTTTGATAACAAATGGCCTCTTCCATCAATAGTTTTTGGTACGTTAACATCGTCTGGTAAATAACGATAGCTAACGTTATTGGCGCAGATTTTTCGCCCGTAAAACGGCGCTGCCAGCCGCTACTTGCCAGCGTTTTTTGACTGTCTAACAATGATATTTCGCGGCGTATCACACCATCACAGACCAAAATAACAAGATAATATAAAGATTTTACTTGAGCAACACAGTCCAACTGAGCGTCACTCAGCGCCCCCGTCTCATGGACGTAAGACTGACGTAAAGCAGCAATCAGTCGATCGGCAGCATCAAGGACGATACGAATTAATTTGA
This sequence comes from Psychrobacter sp. PAMC 21119, assembly GCF_000247495.1. NCBI lineage: Bacteria > Pseudomonadati > Pseudomonadota > Gammaproteobacteria > Moraxellales > Moraxellaceae > Psychrobacter > Psychrobacter sp. PAMC 21119. The sequence continues at coordinate 12,821 of NZ_AHVZ01000038.1, forward strand.
AACGTTGCTGATCATCTACGTCAGCCACTCTCAACTCTGTGAGTACTTTTTCCAATTGCTCCGCTTGCTGCGCTTCTGTTTGCGATGGCAAAAGTGCCACCCACTTGCGCAAATGCTGCTCTTGACCATTGGTCGAGTGGCTAGAAGCAGGCAACAACGGCTCTGTCGAAGCCAGATGCTCTTGAAAATCCGATAAAGTTATCATTACTATCCTTAGTCATTACGCAGTGATAGCTGCACAAACTATTAGCAAGCGGGTAAGCGTTAGCTATCGATAGAAGGTCGTAATAACAGCTGCTTATGCACTTATTGGTCATTATTTGTCCATAAATAATATTGCTTCGTCATAATGCAACTTTTAAGCCCCATTGTAAATGTCAATCGGCACCTTAAACGGTCTATCTGGCAGCTCCCTGACCAGCTTAGGTACCAGATAACCGGGTAGTGCTGCCAATAATGACCAATAAAACGCGACTGCTGACCGCTCGTCGCTATCGAAATGCGCAGCTCCTGCCACTTTATCCAACACGTGCAGATAATAAGGCAATACGCCAGCGGCAAATAAGCGTTGGCTTAAAGCGATTTGAGCAGCAACGCTGTCATTAATGCCTTTTAAAAGTACGGCCTGATTTAATAAAGTCATGCCAGCTGCTCGCGCCCGCTGCAAATACTCTGCTGTGAGCACATCAATCTCATTAGCATGATTACAATGAATGACCATGACGATATGACAGCGACTTTGTGCCAGCCTCTCTAATAATGGCGCATCCAAACGTGCTGGAATCACTATTGGCAAACGAGTATGTAGCCGTATGGTGGTCAGTTGTGGGATGGCTTCCAAGGTATCTAACCAAGCAAACAACCGTCTATTGGTCACGTTTAAAGGATCACCGCCACTCAAGATCACCTCATTGATCTCAGGATGGGCAGTAATATAGTCGATAATGCTTTGTTTGGCATCGGCAGTGGGCATATTGGCACTGTAATCAAAATGCTGACGGAAACAGTAACGGCAATGAATCGCACAAGCACCTGTAATCGTTAACAGCACTCTTGATTGATATTTGTGCAACAAGCCTTTGGTCGGGTTATGGTCGTTTTCGGCTAAAGGATCTGCCACGTAGCCCGTCACTGTGGCTTGCTCTTGCTGGTCAGGTAGCACTTGCTTTAATAAAGGATCATGGCTATCGCCAACGGTCATTTTTGCGACAAAAGCACGTGGCACTCTTAGCTCAAAATGCTCAGGCACATAAACGTCAGCACGCAAGGATTCTAGTTTTAGGATACTAAGCAGCTCATCAATGCTGGTAATGCCTTCGGATAATTGCGTTTGCCAGTTTTTTTGTGTGATTAAATGGTTTATCATGACAACCTAGTACCTGTGCCTAAAAGGCGTCATTATACGCCCTTAGTGAGTACCCTATCAAAGCATACCAGTCATCCATGAATAGTTGGCGTGACGACAGCGCTTAGCACAGTTATCTCCACACCCAAATACTGATCATATATTCGCAACCTTTAGGAGTTTCTTGTGGCAAGTTTTTCTACTAATGAATTTAAAGCCGGTCTAAAAGTCATGCTCGATGGCAATCCTTGTGCCATTCTTGAAAATGAGTTTGTCAAACCTGGTAAAGGTCAAGCCTTTAACCGTGTCAAGTTGCGCAATCTTCGTAGTGGTAAAGTATTGGAGCAAACTTTCAAGTCAGGTGATAGCTTAGAGGCGGCTGATGTCATGGACACTGAAATGAACTATCTATACAACGATGGCGAGTTTTGGCATTTTATGCATCCTGAAAGCTTTGAGCAAATCCAAGCTGACAAAACAGCAATGGGCGACTCAGTACAATGGCTAAAAGAGAACAGCAATGCCATATGTACCATCACTCTATTTAATGGAAGTCCATTGTCGATCACGCCGCCCAACTTCGTTGAGTTACAAATCACGGAGACAGATCCTGGCGTACGTGGTGATACTTCAGGTGGTGGCGGCAAACCTGCTAAGTTAGAGACAGGCGCGGTTGTGCGTGTGCCATTGTTTGTTCAACAAGGTGAAGTTGTCCGTGTCGATACCCGTACTGGTGACTACCAAACTCGTGTTAACTAATCGCTCGACTTGATTTAGGGGGTGTCCTCATTTCAAAAATGGCGATAAAAATGAGATAAATTGCCGTCAAACGAGGAAAATAGCGCAGATAATATTGAGATATTGATAAGCTATTTGACGATGTTTGGCAAAATTTAGCCATTTTTAGCGCATTTAGAGAATGCTCGATTGAATTGAGGACACGCCCTAGTAACGCATAAAAAAAGCTTAACCATTATTAAATGGTTAAGCTTTTTTTATTACTTGTCAGAAAGTCATCGAAAAAACATCATAAACAAGCACTAAAACGGTTTTAACAATCAGCACAATAAAGAATGTATTTGTGAGATTTAGTAGATCTATAGTCAAAGAATTTTAGAATCACCACAAGGCGACCAACCGCAGATAGTACGCTACGTACATCTAGGATGGGTAACACCGTAGCGGTTTAAAAGTGCTCTGACTATATCTTGGCAAATTAGGTCTGCCTTACTCTCTTAATCAGCTGACGATTGCTTATGCATTAGCCAATATTGTACCAAGGCGTTTAGCTGCTCTTGTTTAAAGGGCTTGGTGCAATAATCCTGCATGCCCACATTGAGGTATTTTTCGCGCTCGCCATCCATTGCATTAGCGGTCAAAGCGATAATCGGTGGCAGCACTTGAGGATCATACAGTTCGTGTAACTTAATAGTTGCCTGTACGCCATCCATAATCGGCATATGATGGTCCATCAAAATGAGGTCATAACGCTCAGGGTACAACGCAAAAGTCTCAATCGCTTGCTGCCCATCCGTGACATGCGTGACCGTATGACCACTATTATTCAGAGCTTTTTTGGCTATCGTCGCGTTGACACTGTCATCTTCAACTAACAATATATGACCAGAACGCTCCTGAGTAGGCACTATCATAGTAAAGTCGTTTGAATCTTGCCAGCTCTCGTACTGCTCCTCACCGATAGTAGGTAGCGGCAACAATACCGTGAAGGTAGTCCCGACCCCGACCACACTATCTACATTAATGCACCCACCCATTAAATCCACCAGAGATTTACACACAGACAGTCCAAGACCTGTACCACCATACAGACGATGGGTCGATTTATCAGCTTGATTGTAAGCATCAAATATCGCGTCAACTGATTCAGGCTTGATACCGACGCCTGTATCGGTGACCTCAATATATAAGGTCATGTTTTCTTGGCTAGTGCTCTCTTCAATAATACTGTCACCACTAATGGTCTCATCAGTCAAAGCATTATCAGATTCATCATTTCTAGACTTGTCATTTTTGGACTTGTCATTGATATAGCAACAATTGGGCACGTGCTTAACATCGATACTCACTCGCCCACCTTCACGGGTGAATTTGATGGCATTATTGACAAGGTTGACCATGATTTGTTTGAGACGTACCGGATCCCCTTGCACATAAGGCGATAGCGATTCCATATAATGGTAGTCTAAAATCAAGCCGCGCTGTCGAGCTTTAATAGCAAAGAGACTGACCACTTCATTACATAAGGTGGACAAGTTCATCGGGATGGCATCAATGGTCATTTTGCCAGACTCAACTTTCGATAAATCCAAAATACCATTGATAATCGCTAGCAAGTGCTCATTTGAGACTTTTATATTGTCCACATACTCTTGTTGTTCTTGGCTGAGCTTGGTCTCGCTAAGCATCTCTACCATGCCGATAATGCCATTCATTGGTGTCCGTATTTCATGGCTCATGTTGGCCAAAAAGTCCGATTTCATCTCATTAGCATGCTTGGCGACACGTTGTTTATCTTGTAGTTGTAAAGCATCGGCAGCCATCATCGCGAACTGGGCCAATAATTTTTCTTGCTTAGCATCAAAGCCATGATAAGGCTCTGTATCCATCAGACAGAAAGAGCCTAGACGATACGTCTTATTGTCTTCATGCATGATAATGGGCGCACCCGCATAAAAGCGTAGATGGGTAGACTCTGTCACCAATGGGTTTTGATCAAAGCGACTGTCTTTTGACAAATCTGCGACCACAAACACCCCATCCGACAGCAAGGTATAGTTACAGATAGCCACTTCACGCGCCGTCGTACATGTATCAACAAGCCCATGCACAGATTTTAGATACTGAGTCTCCTCGTCCATAAAGGTAATAGTGACAACTGGCATGTTAAAAAACAACTTAGCAAGTTCAGTCAGACGAGAAAAAGCAGGCTCCTCATTATTGTTGAGCACCTGATATTTTTTGAGCTTGCTAATACGATCTACTTCATCTGCGGCGACTGGGTAGCTGCGCTTAGGTGAGTTGGGTATCGTCAAGGTGGACTCCATTCATTAGAATCAGACGTTCGTCTGCTTTATCAACAATTGTAACGCTTCACTCACCATCAGCATTGCCACGACCGATGTCACCACTACTGCTGAACCATAACCACCGCAATGTAAACCGCCCTTTTGACAGCTTTTGTCAACGCGTGGTGGTTCTGTAGAATAAACGCACTTGATGGCAAACTTTTCTTTTAGATCGCTGTTAATGCCTTTTTCGTGACGTAATTTGTTGCGAAGCTTGGCCAGTAGTGGATCTTGATAGCTATCACGCAAGTCACTCACCGTAATTTTACTAGGGTCTATCTTACCACCCGCACCGCCTGCACAGACCAATTTTAATTTATTGAAACGACAATGTAGGACGATAGCAAGTTTGGCCTGCATATCATCGACACAATCTAAAACGACAATAGGATGACCTTGGTCAATGGCAGCCTTTGCTTCTTCACGGCTCGGCAGGAGTGCGGCAACATTATCGACTGTCAGGAAGTCATCAATTAAGTTGATGGTGACCTTGGGGTTAATCTCAGCAATGCGCTGCCCCATCGCCGCAATTTTGCTTTGCCCAAAGGTACTGTCTAACGCTGGCAATTGCCGATTGACATTAGAAGCCACCAATATATCCAAATCAATCAGAGTAATAGTGCCAACTGCGGTACGAGCCAAGGCTTCTGCTGCCCAAGAACCAACGCCCCCGACGCCAATCACATACACATGCGCTGCCGCAAAAGTATCAACGGCTGAGCGGCCATAGAGGGTTTGCGTTCCTTGGAAACGCCGCTCATATTGCTCGCTTACTTCAGCGCTATCACTGTCATCATGAACGACAGAAAGCCCAACGGTATTAGGATCGGCAAGCGACTGGTCAAATAATTGTGCTTCACTCATAACAGATTAAACGCTCTTTTTAAAGGTGATAACTTAAGTTACTTTTACTTTATTCTCTATCACGTTACTTTTTACTGTTAGTAGCCATTACCCTTTTGACGGTATAGGATACTGCCAGTCAGTACGTAGGGCATCACAACTGTTTTGCCATAGTTGCTCGGCAAGGCGATGTGACGGTACATCGAGTAACTCACTTAGACTCAGCAGCACCCATGGCAAATTGGCGGGAACATTTCTATTATGAGCGGAAGTATCATCCCCTTCATTGTCTGAATTTTGCCCAAGCGCTGACTGACTATTGTTTAAATGCTGACACATAATGGGTGTCATGTCCGGACAGTCAGTTTCAATGACCAAGCACTCAAGACCATAACTATCAACGGCTGCTTGAATCGCGCGACGCAGTTTTTTAGCATTTGGATTGGTGACTTGTCCAGTAACGCCGAGCTTAAATCCTAGTTTTACAAAAGCCTTTGCCTCTTGCTCACCACCACTAAAACTATGCGCGACCCCGCCCAAATTATGCGCATTATAATCATGTGCTTTCAATATGGCTAACGCTTCAGCATGGGCTTTACGGATATGCAGCATCACCGGTAGCTGATGGGTCACTGCCATATCCAATTGTGCCTTAAAAAAATACTCTTGCTTAGCTAGCATATTAGGCTGTTTCATCTCATCTGTAAAAGTATCTAAGCCAATCTCACCGATTGCTAATGGACGCTCGTCAGCGATCATCTTTGCCATACTATCTAGATGTGCTTCTGTATGCTGCTTGATATAAAAAGGATGCAAACCCAGCGCAATATAAGCATCTAGAGACGAGTTGTTCTGATTAGCAACCTTAATTATCGATGATTGCACTATAGTTGCTTGCGCTGTAATCGATTGAAAATCTTCATTAATTAGGCGTTTAGTCTCATACAGACGATCGAAATGCTCATACAAATAGCCCACCAGCATAAGATGGCGCACCCCTTGCTCATGAGCGGCCTCGACTTGCACTGCTCTATCTGCATCAAAAATTGGCGCATCAAAATGCGTATGCGTGTCAATCAATGGCAAAGCAGACGATGAATGCGGCGCGATATATGGTGAGTCAAGAGCAGTCATTAACAGGTTCCAAACTTAATCGTTGTTAGGGCATGTCCTCAATCTGAACGAAAGTGCCTAAATAGGCAAAATCACCATGAGAAAAATCCACATTTAACATCTGAATGATCATGATGCGTTTTGTTTTTTAATCCCGCTTTGTGGGTGACTGTCTGTTTGTCGAATTTTACCTGTTTGGCGGCTGCTACGACGCGGTATTAGTAATAAAGCCGTACCAACTGCGCCTAACATAAGCCATTTTTTTTTGCTAATACGATGCGCCATTACCTCCACCCCCTTACAGCCTGTTTGTCTTTTAGAGTGTACTAAAACATCATTTTATCAATATTCGGTGTATTTAAATTACTTAGTATACTGGGATATAGTAATGGCTGTGTTTATCTGTGTTATGAATACGCAAACTTATGTACGGTGTCATATTTTCAATAAAACCGTACGAGACGATAGCTTGATTGAGCTGGTGTTTAACGCTTGAGAGGATAAGTCGTGATACCACTACTTGGACTATCTACTTTAGTAAAACCTTGTGACGTAGCTTTTGGTGTTTGATCGCGCTTAGGCACGAGCGGATTGAGTGGCATCAATTCGTAATCTGCATCGACATTGCCATCCCAGCCTTCTGTCCCACTTAAGGGCAACTGTTTAATCGTACCGTTTTTATCAATAACCAATTGCAGTACACGCATCTGATTGAACTTGCGTTCAGTCACACTCGCTACTGCGCCGCCATCACGCAAGATGGTTGGTTGTAAAAATATGATCAAGTTGCTCTTTTGCGTATTGTCATTGTCAGAACGGAACAATCGACCGATAAAGGGCACATTACCCAGACCTGGTACTTTTTGTTGACTGGTGGTGCTGTTGTCACGCATCAAGCCACCTAGGGCGATGGTTTGCTGATCGTCTGCTAGAATCGTCGTATTAATGAGGCTTTTATTAGTGATCAAGCCGTTTACACCGCTACTAGTAGGTGCAATGCTAGAAACTTCTTGTGATACTTCCAAGCGTACCGTGCCATTATCACCAATGTGAGGGATGACATTGAGATTAATACCGATATCTTGGCGATCAATCGTTTGAAATGGATTGTTTGAATTGTTGCCACTGGTAGTAAAGGAACCAGTCACAAAAGGCACGTTTTGACCAACCAAAATACTGGCTTTTTCATTATCCAATGTCAAAATAGACGGCATGGACAATAGATTGGCACTAGTAGATTTATCAAGCGCCTGCAAAATAGCGCCATAAAATTCCGTATTACCCTGACTGTCTTTTCGGCTATCACCAATCCCAACCAATGCACCAACGATAGAGCTGGCCGCCTGACTAAGCGCTGTTGCACCCGCGACACCGCTACCTGCTAATGCAGCACCTGCCAAGGTTGTCGCACTAGCACCAACATTGTTAAAGTTTACTACCCCATAACCACTGTTGGCATTACCCAGCGCCCACTGCACACCCAGCTGGGTCGCATCATCACCTGATACTTCGACAATAGCGGCTTGAATCAATACTTGTGCACGGCGACTGTCTAATTGGCTGACCGCGTCTTCAATCTCAAACATCAGCTCGGGTGCGGCATTGACGATCACTGCATTTTGCGTTTCATCAGCGATGATACTGAACGGCCGACCGCCCACTCCCGTACTTGTTCCACTTGCGCTGCTAGCAGGCACTAATGCTGTACCGCTATTACCAATGCTATCACTGGCTGCACCATTAATCGATGCACCTGTCGTACTTGCATCATTTAAAGAGGCGGACTCTAATGTCGAGGTTGCACCCGCGCTATTAATCGATTGATTGGCTAGCAATCCACGTAGCATATCTGCAATATGACCAGCACTGGCATACTTCAATCGAAAAACCCGTAACCCACTCAGGCGTCTTGTAGGTGTGGTATCCAGCTGATTGACCATTTCTTGTACTTTGGCGATCATTTCAGGACTGCCTTTGACCAGCAGCCTATCACTGGACGTATCGGCAATGACTTTCAGCTGATTATTGCCCCCTTGTGCTTGCCCACTACCGGCACTTGCCACCAAAGCACTGATCAACTCCATCATGCGCTCTGCATCGACATGTCGTAGTGGTATCACTTGCAAACTGTCATTAACGTTGCTGTCCAAATCGCGGATGAGCGCGGTTAATTGATTCAAGCTATCCGCGCGATCCGACAATACTAACGCATTAACACCAGGCACAGCAGCAGCATGGGCAGACTGTGGCATGAGTGGTCGTATGACTCCCAATACCTCTGCCGCTTGAGTATTGGTTAAATAAATGACCCGAGTTGCCAGTGCTTCACCGACACTATCGCCGCGCAAATCGACGGCCACACCAGACTGTTTGGCGACATTATCCGGCACCAGTTTAACAGTTGTACCTGAGTCAATCGCGGCAATACCATTGACTTGCATCACACTCAAAAACAGCTGATAAATCTCATCACGAGACAAAGCCTTATTGGAGATGACCGTCACATTGCCATTGATACGTGGATCAAGGACAAAGTTTTGATCGGTAATGGTCGCCACTTCATTAATAAAGGCTTTGATATCAGCATCTTGCAAGTTGACTTTCCAACTCTCGGCACTAACAAGACCTGTACTGGCCGCCCATAGCGGTACTGCTAGGCAAAGAGGACGGCATAGGCGCATCAAGCGCTGTAAGGTATGGTGCAAAGGCGTGACTGAAAATTTATGAGAACGTACCATATTGATAATTACCTACAGTGATGTCGCTTAGTATGTACTGAATATTGTCAGCTGGCGTGTTGCTACCATAGCCCCAACCAGATGGTCATTATTGACTTAAAACAGCCTAATAAGAAAGAGCTTACTAAAAAATTTCTTGCCTAAAATTGCTGGCGAATCGTAATCACTTGCTCGCCACGTTTGACTTCTATTTGTGCTTCGCCTGCTTGCTGTACTTGTTGCAGGATACCAGCATCTTGGCTAGGATTATTGCCCACACTTTGACCATTAACGGTCAAGACTTGATCACCCGGCTCTAATCCTAGACGATTGCGGAGTTTTGAAGGCATCGCTGCCGTCACCTGATAGTTTTCGCCTGAGGCCATGACACCCATCCTGCTCAGATAACTGGCTGGATTTTCTTTTAGCGCCGTGATGGCTTCATCAATAGCAGATTGCGGACTGCTCTCAGGATTCGTCTCTGCTGTGGACTCAGTGTTATCTTGTGCTGGCACTGGGGCACTGGGCAATGCGTTGCTGTTTGGCAAACGCTGATTGCTGACGGCACCTGCTAGCATATCGCTTTGGTCGAGTGGCATCGCCTCTGCCATTCTAATGACCGTTTGCTGATCACGGGCATCGGCGATGATGACGGCATTCCAGTCGACAGCGATCAGAGTATAGTCACTGTCTTTTAGACTGTCACCGATGCGATAGTTTTTGACCTCGCCATTGACGTCTAATAATGCAGACGACATGCTCTCTGGCACGGCTAGCAAAACCCCTTTTAAGCCAATATTAGGGGGTGGCTGTACCGCCGCGGCGACAGGATCGGGGTCAGCAAAAATGGCAAATAGACCACTGTAATCATCGCCAGATGTATTAGCGTTTTGTAGAGGAGCTAGCGGTAAAGCTGGTGCCAAAGGCGCAGCTAGCAACAACCACAATAGCCGTGCCGCCGTCCAGCACAGCCAAGCAATTGCTAATAGTAGCAGCCAACCAGCGCAGCGATTGAGAACATTGATGATGGGTTTTAAGGTAGCAGTAGACATCTAGCGCGCCCCCAAACCGGCTAACAATGGCTGGCGCACACTGACAACGGGCGTATCTTGCGGGGCTTGTCCTTTGTATTCAGGCATATTCTCTAATAAACGCTGGGTCAAGCTAACATCTAGCATATTATCGCCATCGACATACAGATCCCCTAAGCGCTTATCTTGATTATTTAATAAATTGACGTGCAGCAGATTTTTATCATTTTTTTGTTCCGTACTAAGCTCGGCACGCATCGCTGGCATAGTGATATAAAAAACCTTACCACCACTCGGATAACCTACTTCACCGCCAACCCAAGTCAACTGACCATCAGCTTCACTGAAACCAGAGGACTTTTTATTGGAGTCATTATCCGAACCGGTCTGCCGTTTTAACGATACAGCATTGACTTGAATCGGTGTGTTGGGCAGCTGCCAATCGACCACACTGGCCAATGTTTCCGGCGCAATCTTGCCGCTCATATCATCAATCTGCCATGCGCTGGTGCCCAGCTTTATTTGACCGTTCAATCTGGTCTGCTCTGTCGTGATATCGACTTCTGCACCTAACTTACCCAAAAATAATTGCCACGGCTGCCACGACCAATTCGCCGCACCTGTCAATGGCGTTGCTGACAAAGGCAGTTGCCAAATCGCTGAGCCTTGCCATAAGTTGCCCGACACGTGCTGCACATAAGGATTATTAGGTGCATATTTTTCAAGTAGCCACGACGCGGGCATTTGCAATAAGGCAAATAGCGCAAATAATATAAACCCAAATAGCCACCACAGCTTACGGGGACGCTTATGAGACGACGCAGAGACTTGGGCCACGGTTACACAACTCTTATATAAGGTAAAAACGTCATTATCATAACAAACAATAGCATACAGATGACAGAAAAAAAGCCAGTATCTTTTTACCAAAATATTGGCAATAAAGATACTGACTTCTGTCTACTAATGCACTTTTGACTCAATCGTTATGAAAGTCATAAGGACAAAGTAATGCCTAGCATTGCTATTCGAATCTTAACAGATTAAATAGCGAAATCTTCAATGTCACGACCTGCTGCTAGCGCATCAACCAACCATAGTGGCTTGCGACCGCGACCCGTCCACGTCTCTTCATTATTATCGGTGTTGCGATATTTGATGTTACGCTTTTTCTCTAACGTCTCACCAGCCTTTAAAATCTCTTCGATGGTGCTATTACTCTCTTCGGCAATCTTTTCAAACTGCATATAAGCATCATATAAACGCTGATGTTGCTTTTTAGCAATTAACTGTTGGGCGTTTTCAGTGATGGCACGTAGCTCATCGACGTTTAAGCTGTCTAAATCAAGGGCAGTACTGTTGTTCATAATAAATTCAACTTTTATATAAGGGATATAAACTTAATAAATATAATATTATCTATTAAGCGCTCAAGAGTGCCAATTCACAAATAACAAGTAGTAATACGAAATTTAATAGTCAATTTCATTTATTGCTTATCAAAACGTTATTATTAGTGACGTTGATAAGCTATTACCAGTGGCATTAATAAGTAGGGACAATATAAACAAAAACAGTATTCATAACAATAGGGAATTAATGAACTTTGTAGTCAATATGCAACAATATCAATATAATAAAACCAATCATGAGTTATATGACAATGCAGTCACCAAAATAACCATCGTAATAATTTTAGAGTGATCGGGCTATATCATACAAGATAACCAATAATGATCCCAATTTAATACTGTATCTTTTATCCACTTAAAAAACCTTTATCTGGGCCAATTTATGGATAAAGCCGATAAATAACAATATTATAAAAAACAATAATTAAACAACATTAGTCAATCCACTCAATACAGGTAAGCGCATTAATGCTATAAACAATAAACCTTCAGATAGTCGCTTCTGTTCAAATTGAGGACACGACTTAGGAAGGCGAAAAAAATTTATATGAGCAAAACGCCATTTTTAATGTCCCTCTTTTATTTTGAACTGCTTAAGTGTCATATTACTTAAGTACCATACTGCTTATTATTCGATGTTAATTCAACAGACTAAGCCCGTTGTGCACTAAGCTCAGTCATCAAATCAAGAGCGGATTCGGCATTTAATAAATACGGATTGAAATCAACTGTCGTAGAGTATTTGAGATAAATCGCGGCGTTAGATTCGGTTGGAGAAGCATAGTTCATTGACCATTTTGCCCATTTTCTATGCTTGAGCTCGCGTGTTTCAATCACCTGTAAATCGTGATGACGCTGATCGGCAATGAGAGCGTACAATAAACGATTAATCTGTGCTCTAGGTCCTTCAACCGTTTGCAAAAAATAGTCTTTATTAAAGGTCAACATACCCGTGATGCCATTTGCCGCATTATTGGCTTGGGCTTGCTGCAAAATCTCATTAAAGTCTTTCGCTGATACATCTGGGTTTGCACGGCTCACGTACGTCATACTCATTAAAATATGCGCATCTGAAGTTGATGATGTCATCTCTGGTCTCTTATGCAATGTGATAGGGTGTTGGCACCTTTATAAACGTCAATTAACTGATAGCAAACCAAGACTTCTTCTTGGTAGAAGCCTCTTTTTCTTCTTGCTCTTGAAGTTCTGACAATGTATCAATCAGCATCATGATTTGGTTGGCGCTCATCAGATAAGGATTGAACTGAGTGCTTGTCGAAAATTTAAGCGCCAGTCCTTTATTCTCATCACTTGGGATGAGATATTTCATCGACCACTTATTCCAGTGGCGCTGCTCAATCTCGCGACATTCAATAATCTGTAGGGAAAAATGCCGCTCGTCTTTTACAAGCTTGCGTAATAGCTCATTAATGACAGGTCTCGCTCCTTCAATGCTTTGAAGAAAGTAATTGTGATTGAATACCAATGCACCTGTAATGCCATTATGCTCATTATTCTGCTGCGCTTGCGCTAGGATACGCGTGACCTCCCCATTAGGGTTGTCTTTGTTATAACGGCTAATATAGGTCAAACGTGTAATAATATGCTCGCCATGTAGCATATTTGACTGGTTCTTTTCTGACAGCTCAGCGACGTCCATAACGCACTCCGATAAATTATTTAGATTTTCTTGTAAGCAATAGCCAAATGCATCGCTACGATGAGTGAGTAAAATTTAGAGTTTGATTCTTTTGGAAAACTCACCCACACCCTGCGATAAACCACCACTGGTAGAGCACTGGATCTTTTGTATGAGAGCCAATAATTGCGGGGCATCGGTACACTGCTCCAGATTTAGCAGGTAACCCCATACATCTTCAGATGGTGCATTTTTTTCGATATAAGTCGCCAATTCTGACTTTAATGTCTCAAAGTTAACATCAGCGGCTTTGCGCTTAAAATAGCCAGTAAAAGAAACTGCCTTTTTTGGCTTATCGTTGAAGGTAGCATCAAACTCAGCGGCACTATTGCTTTGCGATTGAATGGATTGGGGCTGAAGTGCTTTGCTGTCTTCGTTTGCTCGCGTCGTGGTCTGTATTTCAGCCACTTGCTGCTCAGTGACAGTACGTGGTGCCGCTGGTTGCGGGGTTACATACGATTGACTTGCAACGCTGGCATTATCATCTGCTATCAACTCAATACACTGAAACTCTTGTAACAACTCAAACAGAGGTGCTATCCCGCCAAACTCAGCGAACATCTTACTGTTATCAAGCGAATCAAGATATTGTTGATAAGTCTTTTTGCCATCAATCATGATTAACAATGTTCTCGCCTCTCGCGGCAACACACCTAGACTTTGCGTCTTAATTTCTTCTCGACCCAAGTCGCTTTTTCGAAATACATCGCTATTATTCATCTGATAAACCTAACGCTGATACTTAAGCAAACACGACCACAATACGGTGCTGCCTAAATAATTTTTGATACTTTGGGCTATAAATCCACCCTACCTTGAACTTTTATAAATTCTTTCAAAACCATTTCTTTTAAAAGATTTAAGGTGTAATTTTTGCTAAATCATTGGCGACTTTTGATTATATCAATACATTTAATGAAGCGTTAGTATTAGCAAAATCTAATAGAATGAACGGTTCATATAGCATATAAGTGGTCATTTGAATAAGTTCTAGCGAAAAAAATATAAAAATAGCCATGAATAATTTCGTTTATAGATATGGCTGATAGGATAAACAAGAAGATAAATAGCTAACAGAAATGAGGAGTTTTTCTTACTCTATCGTATTTCAAATTCACTTTTTTATGCTGTATAACATTATCTAAAGCAATAAAGTAATTGCAAAAATTATAAGCATTTTCTTCATTAACTATTTACGCTTACTTTATTACCTCCATAAAAAAAGGGCCTATTTACATAGGCCCTATCTAGCTTAATCAACACTACTTAATTATGTATAAATTAGAATGGAATATCATCATCGACAGGACCATCTGGCATTGCTGTCGGCTTTGATTGTGCAGGCTTTTGAGCAGGTTGATTAAACTGATTCTGTTGAGCAGGTGCACCTTGATTATTGTTAAAGCTGTTTTGACCACCGCTAGATTGGTTGTAACCACCTTGCTGAGCAGGTTGATTGTTTGCTTGCTGACCAAAATTATTCTGGTTACTTTGACCGCCTTGGTTGCCGTAGCCTTGATTTTGGCCACCTTGGTTATTATTACTGAAGCCGCCATTATCCTGACCACCCGTTGCGCCATCCAGCATTTGCATTTGCTCAGCGCGAATCTCGGTAATATAGCGGTCTTGACCATTGGGATCTTGATATTTGCGGGTACGCAAACTGCCTTCGATATAGACCTTACTGCCTTTACGCAGATACTGCGCGGCGATTTCGCCTAGACGATTAAAGAGTGAAATGCGATGCCATTCGGTGGCTTCTTTCTTTTCACCGCTTTGCTTGTCTGTCCACTGCTCTGACGTCGCAACCGAGATATTGGTCACGCTACCGCCGTTACTAAATTGACGTGCCTCAGGGTCTGCTCCAAGGTTACCGATGATGATAACTTTATTAACTCCGCGCATAGTTCCGTCCTCTTACTTATGAATAATTTAATTACGAGCTTTAATCGAGTCTTTAATATAAACCATTAATTCTATCAGTAATATGGCTTTACTTTAACTATTTTCTTTTAAAATATCTAGTCACTGTATACAGCAAACGACATGCTACGTCGTGCAGTGTTGAGGCTTTATCTTTATCACTATTAAAAATCAGCTTCCCTCTGTGCAATACTATTCATTATTTTGAAGTATCAACATCTTAGCGAGGATTATAAATAGAAAGGACTCCTTAGAGACCTGAAAAACACCATAAAATATCAGTAATGCCAACGATTATTTATTATTACGATGCATACTGAGAGTGACGCTACCCAGCTCTACACCAAACTTTTTCATGACTGAACGATTGAGCATGACATCGTCATTAATAAGATACATCCAATCATCAAAATTCACTTTGTACGTCTTGTCTTCAACGGGCAACTCTAATACGTAATTCCAATGCAAGGTATTGCCAACCACTTCCCCTGTCGCCTCGCCAATGACATCGCCTGCCGTACCTTTCCAACTGCCATCCATTTGCTTGGTCAGTCGCCATATACGCTGCGATTTTGTGCCATCTGCCCAGTCAAACTTCTCATCCAATACAATGACATTATCGCCTTCATGAGTGGCATCAATATCGACGTAAAAGCGTTTTTTGACCTCGCCATTGCGACCTTGAAACATGCCCCAGCCATCAATCTGACCGGAGAAAAATTCATGCATATCAAGCGTTGGTGTGCTGTTTTGATAAGCCTGAATATTTTGGGTGGCGCAGCCAGAGGTCAAAAGCGTGGCAGATAGCCCAAAACCTATCGCCAGCTTGACCATTGCTCGGGGAGCAACATCTTTACCAAAAAAAGCACCATTCAACAGCATTTTAAACTGACTCATATTAATTCCTTTTAAACAGAGATGAATTTTTAGTTTTCACTTATTAGGGTCTGTCTACGCGGTTATTGTCTACTCAGTTTTGCCCATTTAGGCTTATTTCTATAACCTTTAGATTGTTGCATAGTTAATCTATTAAAGATCTAATGGACTTTGCGCCAAGCTCGATAGCTGCTGCCGTGAATCCTCTGTCAACTGGGTCTTATCCAGCTTTAAATAAGCCACTTGTTCTTTTGCCATAACCACCAGTTCATCAACGCCGTCGACTGCTAGCACTTGCCGCGACCAATCTTGTATGTTGATATTTTTGGGAATCGTAACGGTCGTACTTGATAAATACGGTGGATCAGCAATTGGGATAATAAGCAGCAACGAAATGCCCATAATGATAGCCAATATCCCCCACGCCAGCAGATTAGGCTGACTCAGTAACAAGCCACCCATTGCCCCGCCCACAAATGCACCAAAGAACTGACTGGAAGAATTCAGCCCCATAGCCGTGGCTTTATTGGCGACTGGTGCGCGCTTGGATATCCACGAAGGAATTGTTGCTTCAAGCAAGTTAAAGCCCATAAAGTACAGCAGCAATCCTAAAATAATACCGACGCCGACCTGACTACCCAATGCTAGCACTGCTAAGGCGACGGTCATCAAGGCAATCGCACCCAAGAATACTTGGCGCATTTTGCGTTTCTTTTCGGCAACGATAATAAAAGGAATCGCGACGGCAAAACCGATAAATAGCAAAGGCAAATAAACCAAACCCTGCTGACGTACCGATAGACCCATCACCTCATTGAGCTGATGCGGCAATATGACAAATATCGCCGTCATGGTCAGATGAAGGGCAAAGATACCGATATGCAAGCGGTTTAAATCGCCGATTTTTAGTACCGTCGCTAACTGCTGACCAATCGATTTATTATCTAAGTTATGCTTGAGCACTCGTAGCGGCGTCGGTACGAAAAAAAGCAGCAGCATCGCTAGAATAGCAAACCCTGAGGTCAACCAAAATAACCCAGAAATACCAAGCGAACCGACCAATAGCGGACCGAAAGCAAAAGCAAGCATGATGGAAGTCGCAATGGTTAAACCCATCGTGGCCATCGCTTTGGTGCGCATCTCTTCGCGCGTCACATCAGCGAGTAGCGCCATCAATACCGCAGAGACCGCGCCACTACCTGCCAGCGCCCGACCGATAATGACTTCATAAATATCCGTGGCATTGGCGGCGATGATACCGCCAAGAGCAAATAGCACCAGACCCAAAAAGATAATCGGTTTACGCGGAAACTTATCAGCAGCAAGACTCATCGGTATCTGAAAGATCGCCTGCCCTAGCCCATAAATACCGACCGCTAAGCCAATTAGAAATGGTGTCGCATGCGCATAATTGTCGCCATACACAGAAAACACGGGCACAATCATAAACAAACCAATCATCCGCAAGGCAAATATACCACCGACCCCGAGAATTGCCCGTTTTTCTACGCTATTCATACTTGCCTCACTGGTTCGTCATTGCTGATTTATCACTACTGCGCTGCTTATACTATTGTGACTCTATCAAGGCTTTAGCTATAAATTAAGCCCACTAGTATAAGACATTCGCCATCAGGTTGCCGAGACTTTTGTCTTTTTACGCTTCCTTTGACCATTCCTGCGCTCACCTGTAGGAGTGACACCATAATTTTGTTACCAAGTGCATCTGATGGGTCACCATACCTTGAATAATCCCTCCATCATGACAATAAAGCAAGGCAGCGCAGACATTGTTGCCTAAACAGCACTTATGACGCATGTCCTTATAAAAAGGCATATCCTAAAGTGACACAGCTTGAACTGATACAGCTTGGATAAATTTATAACAAACCCTCCCTATTAGTTAACACTGATTTGATTTAGATTTGCTTATTAAAGTCAAAACAAAGCACAAAATAAAAACAGTTATTCATATTGTTCGATACAACGCTTAACTTTTATCAAACGATATGCATTTGAGAACTATCCACGCTTTTGTTTAACCCATAAACTCACCTTAAATTACCCATAGTCATTAGTTACTCATATTAGTTACTCATATTATTATTGAACGACGACCATCTTTTTTAAATACCATTTTAGCAAATAGGAAACCTATCACCGATGGCACATGACCATATCGCAATACGCGGCGCACGTACTCATAATTTAAAAAATGTCGACTTAGACATTCCACGAGATAAATTCGTGGTCATTACTGGCTTATCAGGTTCTGGTAAATCTTCATTGGCATTCGATACCTTGTATGCCGAAGGGCAACGTCGTTATGTCGAGAGCTTGTCGGCGTATGCGCGTCAGTTCCTCTCGCAAATGGAGAAGCCTGACGTCGATAGTATCGAGGGTCTATCCCCTGCGATTGCTATCGAGCAAAAATCAACCAACCATAACCCGCGCTCTACGGTCGGTACGATTACTGAAATTTATGACTATCTGCGCCTGCTGTATGCGCGTATTGGTACGCCGTTTTGCCCTGAGCATGGCGAGCCAATGGTCGCGCAGTCGGTGACTGAGATGGTTGATCAAGTCATGGCACTACCAGATGACACCAAGATTATGATTTTGGCACCCGTCATACGTGAGCGTAAAGGTGAGCATACGGTCTTACTTGAGCAGCTCATTGGCCAAGGCTTTGTCCGTGTGCGCGTCGACGGTGATGTTTATGACACCGATGAGCTACCAACACTCGATAAGAAGAAAAAACACACCATCGAAGTGGTGGTTGACCGCTTTAAAGTTCGTGATGATTTGGGCAACCGCGTCGCTGAAAGTTTGGAGACTGCTCTACGCTTAGGCCAAGGTTTGGTGACGCTACACTTTATGGATGGCAATCCAAAAGAAGGCGGCGATGAAAACCAAGTCATGTCAGCCAAGCATTCTTGCCCTGTTTGTGATCGTGCCGTGTCTGAGCTTGAGCCGCGCATGTTCAGTTTTAACAATCCGTATGGTGCTTGCCCAAGCTGTGATGGTCTTGGTAAACGTCAGTATTTCTCTGCTGAGAAACTGATTACCCATCATGAAAAATCGCTTAATCAAGGTGCCATCAATGGTTGGGATAAGCGTCACGCTTATTACTTTGGTTTGCTCTCTACTGTCTGCAAGCACTTTAAAATTGACATGGATGCACCGTGGCAAGATCTGCCCAACGCGCAGCAAGACCTTATTATGAATGGCTCTGGTAAAGAAAAGCTGACCTTTAACTTTACCGATGAGCGCGGTCGCAAGACTAACAAGACCGTACCATTTGAAGGTGTACTGCCTTATCTGGAGCGTCGTTATGCTAAAACGCAAAGTAATCTCGTCCGTGACGAGCTAGCCAAATATTTGGCTGATACCACTTGTAACGTCTGTGATGGTGCGCGTCTCAATGAGATTTCACGCAATGTCCGTGTCGATGAGCACACCATTGCTGAAATCGTCAAAATGTCTATCGGTGATGCGGCTGATTATTATAAAACACTAAAAATTGGTGGTCATAAAGGTGAAGTCGCGGAAAAAATCTTTAAAGAGATTAATGAGCGTCTAAACTTCCTCGTCAGTGTCGGACTTGATTATCTATCCCTTGCCCGCTCTGCTGAAACGCTATCGGGCGGTGAAGCACAGCGTATTCGTCTTGCTAGCCAAATTGGCGCAGGTCTGATGGGCGTGATGTATGTGCTTGATGAGCCATCAATCGGTCTGCATCAACGTGATAATGATCGTCTATTAAAAACCTTAACGCGCTTGCGTGATTTGGGTAATACGGTATTGGTCGTTGAGCACGATGAAGACGCCATTCGCCAAGCGGATCACGTTATCGATATCGGTGTCGGTGCAGGCGTACATGGCGGTCATATCATCGCTCAAGGTACGGTCGATGACATCATGGCCAATAAAGAATCACTGACTGGACAATATATGTCTGGTAAGAAAAGAATCGAGATTCCAGCGATTCGTCACAAAGCCAAAACGATAGAGGTTGAGGAAAAAGGTAAAGCCAAACCGAAAAAAGTACCGATGACCATTGAACTAAAAGGTGCGTCTGGTAACAACTTACACGATGTTGATTTGTCTTTACCAATCGGTATCATGACCTGTATCACAGGTGTTTCAGGTTCTGGTAAATCGACCTTGATTAACCGTACTTTGATGCCACTTGCCGCGACTCAGTTAAACAATGCTTCGACGCTCATCGCGGATAAGCATGACAGCATCAGCGGTCTTGAGCATTTGGATAAAATGGTCGATATCGATCAAAGCCCGATTGGTCGTACGCCGCGCTCAAACCCAGCGACGTATACGGGCGTGTTTACCCCAGTACGTGAAATGTTTGCACAAACCCAAGAAGCGCGCGCTCGTGGTTATAAAGCTGGTCGCTTTAGCTTCAATGTCAAAGGCGGACGCTGTGAGATGTGTCAAGGTGATGGTCTTATTAAAGTTGAGATGCATTTCTTACCGGATATGTATGTGCCGTGTGATACTTGTGAAGGCAAGCGCTATAACCGCGAGACTTTAGAAATTCACTATAAAGGCAAAACCATCGCTGATGTGCTCGATATGACAGTCGAAGATGCCACTGAGTTCTTCTCAGCCATTCCAGCGATTTATCGTCGCCTGCAAGCACTCATGGATGTTGGTCTGAGCTATATTCGCTTGGGTCAGTCTGCACCCACGCTATCAGGTGGTGAAGCGCAGCGTGTTAAACTGGCGCGCGAGCTGGCTAAACGCGATACGGGACAGACGCTCTATATTTTGGATGAGCCAACCACTGGCTTGCATTTCCATGATATCGATAAGCTGCTCAATATCTTGCATGCGCTACGTGATAAGGGTAATACCATCGTGGTCATCGAACACAATCTTGACGTCATTAAAACGGCGGATTGGGTGATTGATCTTGGCCCTGAAGGTGGTAAAGGTGGTGGACTGATCATCGCTGAAGGTACGCCTGAAGAAGTAGCGGAAGTCAAAGAGTCCTACACGGGTATATTCTTGAAGCCGATGCTTGAGCAAGCGATGAAAGAAGTAAGCTGATACAAACTGGTTAATCGTTGATAAAAGGCTACTCTTTAGGGGGTGGCCTTTTTTGTTGGATGCAATTGTATTATTAGTAGTTAATTTAAAGTTGAATCTACACGTCAAATAGTGTCGCCTATCTTCGTTAAATACTTCTGCTAACAATCTTTTTACTATAAAGTGGTTCTCAACAAAATTTAATTTCCTATGAGAGAATAATAAATGTTTGAAATTAAATGCTTGAATGCGTTAGAAGATGAATTGATTGAACTAGAACAGTTTATGACTGAGTTTGATGAAGGATTAGGAACATTCAAACTTAATTCCCGAGACTCAGAGAGTGTTAATAAAGTCATTAAAGAGATGGAGAAAATGGTGGATAACAAGGTTCTGAAATACTCTTCTAATGCTAGAGTGATGAATATGGTTAGCGAAATTAAAGCTAATCTTAAGCAACAAGTTATTAGCAAAGCTGACGACTATAATATTAAAACAAGTACAGAATAAAAACTTTATATTTTTCATGTATAGAAAACTAACGATTCTAAATATAATTCTATTCTTAAGAGGGCATCATGGCTACTACTGTAATTCAAGCATTTAATGAATTTATGAAAGAAACGGTAAATTTAGACCAAGCACGAGTTGCTAAAGCACGAAGCAGTAGAAACTGGCTTTTAAGTAAAATTGCTCTTTTTCCTACGAACGATACGTCATTCCCATTTCTACATGGAGCCTATAATTTAAATTATGGGTCATTCGAACGTAAAACAAAGACTAGACCTCTCGATGACATTGACACAATGATGGGTATCAATGCGGATGGTTGCAGTTATCTTGAATCGACAGTTGATAACATTAAAATTTATTTCCCAGACAATTATAATGGTCGCCTTAATAATTTTAGACATACAACTTTAGGAAAAGAAAATACTCTAAGCTCAACCAGAATAGTAAATAAGTTTGTAAAAAACCTTGGTGAAATAGACCAATATGCTAAAGCTGAAATCAAGCGAACAGGTGAAGCTGCAACCTTGAAATTAACCTCATATGAATGGAATTTTGACCTTTTACCATGTTTCATGACTTCAGAAGAAGCTGATGGTCGGAACTATTATTTGATTCCAAATGGAAACGGCGATTGGAGAAAAACAGACCCTAGAAAAGATCGAGTAAGACTAAGCTCAATCAACCAAGCATGTAGCGGAAATATATTAAATGTCATACGAGCTTTAAAGTATTGGAACCAGCGTACCTATCAAGTAACAATACCCTCTTACCTACTCGAAACAATGATTAGTGATTATTATCAAAATGAGATTAACTTATCAAAAAATAATGATGTTTCAGAATTCGTAGACATAGAAATTATAAAAGTTCTTGAATATTTAACGAACAACATTTTTATGACTGTCAACGATCCTAAAGGTATTTCCTATAATATCAATGCATTAAGCTTTGAACAGCAGTTAGCGATTCAAAATAGAATGAATAATTCATTGGAAAAGGCTAGACTGGCTAGACAATATGAATTTGATGGAAAACAAAAAGAAAGTATCAAAAAGTGGCAAGATTTTTTTGGTGGTACCTTTCCTGACTATACTGGATAATAAGTATGACAAATATATCTGAACGCCAGAACGAGCCAGAAAATATCAAAAAGTTACAAGCTCAAAGCCAATTGTATACTGAAATAAAGTTTATAATGATTTTAAACAGTTTAATTGGAGTTGGACTTCCAGTTATCGTTTCTTTCTTAATATTCGTAATCAGTAACTATCCTTCATTCAATCTTGTAAATTTTGATAAAAACTACGCAACATATATATCGGCTTTCATAGGTTTTATTTCCGTTACTTCTATTCTAGTCCTTAATCAAATTTTAAAATCCTTGAAAGGAAATGCTGCGAAAGTTCAGGAGATGTTTGATACTAACGTTTTTGATTTACCTTGGGATAATATAAATATTGGTAAAAAACCTAACACTGAACTAATATTTAAGAAAAGCAGCAAGTTTGCTAATCGTAATCCTAACTATACAGGTTTTACAGATTGGTACACTGCTAAGGCTGCCAGCTTTGAATATCCTAGGGCTATTGCATTTTGTCAACAGCAAAATCTTTGTTGGGATACATCATTAAGAAATATTGTTATCGTCATATCGACCATCTTACTAATTCTTATACTTTTAATAGTATTTATATTGGGTTGGTTCAACAATGTCACGCTAAGAAATTTTATTACAAATTTTGTTTTAATATCATTACCTATTTGCGTTTTTTTCTTCAATATTATTGTGGAACATAAAGAGACAATTAGCGAGATAGATCGACTAAGAGAAATCAACGAAAACTTAATAGACTCTACCACTTCTAATAATTTACTTAATGGTGACTTTAAATCGGAGTGCCGTAAACTACAAACAGCTATTTATATTCATAGAAAAACTGCACGACCTATACCTGATTGGTTACATAGAATATATAAAGATGATCATGAGGGAGAATCTGACGATAGAATGCAGCAATATCTTAATGATCATCAATAATTACAATATTAGAATTTATACTTCCCTATCGGCAAGTTCTTATATGCTTAAATAAATATAAAAATTTCAAAAAAAATAGTTAATTGGATAGTCATTAATGAATAGCGATAATTCAGACCAAACACCTACTAACCCACTGAGTAATAAGTTAATTGGTCTATTAAAAGAGAAATCTTGGGCTATTCTTAGTGGTTTGCTTGGCAGTACAATAATTGCCTACCTTTCATCACGCTTTTTTATTAAGTTTTACCTGTTGGAAATTGGCTACCCTTCCCTAACTTACAGTGCTTTGCTAGATAATAGCACTGTGTCAGCATTAACGTTCGGAATTTTCGCTGTTCTGACTGGCTTCCTTTTCGCTTTTTGTATCGCTCCAACAATTCTAAGACTATTGTATACTGAACAATTGGAGCTATATGAAGAAACTCATCAGAAATATAAGCGACCAATTATTATATTTCTGTCTATTTGTCTATCGTCACCACTACTTATACTCATACCTACAGAAATATCCAACCTTATAAAAACAAAATATTTAGTATATTTAATATTTTCATCTTCACTTTTATTCATTTTTTTATTATTTGACACGTGGGAGAAAACAAGTAATAAAGAAAGGTATAAAATAGTATTTAATGGCTTTATGTTTGGATTTGTTTCTTTTCTCGCTTTTACACCTTTTTTAATACTTATCAATGCATTAAATTACTCTAGCATTCCGAATTTTTTTGCATATCTTATTATTGTACTAATCTGGATACCTTATAGCATTTTCAATAGTGTCAGAGTCGCTTCTCAAGAAGTTGTTAACTACTTTATTGATATTAGTATTGGTGTGTTAGCTCTATTAGAAATCATGATATTGAGCTCAAACACTATTAAGGTTCCTATAGCTGATTTTGTAGGTATCAAGGATACTGAAGCTCAAATTTATGAGATTTCACAGACAGATTATGAGGAACTAAATCAAAAAATCATTAGATTTTGGAATATCAGTACAACTTGTAGTCCTGATGATAAATGCACAATAATAAGCGCGGACTACGATACAGACTGTATCGAAGATTGCAAAAATCCTGTCTATTTACATGGCCAGGTTATCTTTCGAGACTTAACAAATGCAATTATATGCCCGCCAAACTATAAATTTGGCAAAGGTATGAATGATCACTGCGTATTGGTTGAACAATCAAAAATTAAGCCCACATCACAAACTGCTAAATCATTAAAAGAAAACAGCCACATTGTCGTCAACTCTTTTGTTCTAGATTAGAGATTACCGACCCTTATCTAAACAAACTCTCTTTCAATATTCATCACCCTTGCATCCACCGTACGTTCTAGCTTTTCCTCAATTTGACTACATTGCGACTCAACCTCACGTTTAGACAGTCCAACGATCACAAACGTCCACTCACTGGCATCATGCCGATCACGTTCACCGCTCTCACATACCGCGATGCTTGGCGTATTGCCAAAGCGCGCATGCAAGCCGCCCATGCGTTGGCGCTTTTCTTTTAGCGAGCTGCATCCAGGCAATGAAAACGTCAATGTCAAAATAGCGATATGCATTTTATGCTCCTTGCCAAAAAAGTTTATACTTTATAGTAGCATCAAACATAATATCCGATAATGTCTGCGCGTCAGCATCCAGACCCTTTATAATAACGTATCAATACCAACCAACCTGCGTATCTCGCCCATGACTTCTATCAGCTACGTAAAGCAGCAGCACATTACTCGACTATGCGTGCGCTGCGGCTTACTCCTTATGCAGTATGGCGCTGAGTCTGCCGTGGTGGTGGACTTATCCAAACGCTTAGGGCTTGCCTTAGGGATGAACAGCGTCGAATGTTCGCTGAACTTTAATGCCATTACCCTGACGACCATCTGTGATGAGCGCTGTATCACTACCACCAGAGACACGATCAATCAGAGCATCAATGTTAATTTATTGGTGCAGATCCAGCAAATAATCAATAAAACCGAAACCACTGTCAATCATAATGACTTGATTGACCGCACTACTCTTGCCTTTGATGAGTTAGATAAAACAGTGTATCCAACATGGCTAGTCAGCGTATTTGTTGGGGCGTCATGTGCGGCGTTTGCTTATCTTAATGGCGGCAGCTGGTCGATTACGGCGGTGACATTCATCGCAGGTATGGTGGCGATGCTCACTCGTATTTACCTGTCCAAGCACCACTTCAACCCTTTTATCACCGTTATTGTGACGGCCTTTATTGCCTCGCTCATTGGGGCGACGACCTATTATTTTGATATTGGTAACAATGCAGATATCGCCGTGGCCTCTAGCGTGCTGCTACTGGTGCCAAGCTTTCCTTTGATTAATTCTTTATCCGATATCTTAAAAGGCTATGTCAATATTGGCGTTGGGCGTGCGGTCTTTACTTATATGCTCACCTTGTCTGCATGCGTTGGCATCGTGATGGCACTGGTTTTAATGCAAATACAGCACTGGGGGTTTTGAGATGTGGTTCATTGAGACCGTTGTGCTGTCGTGTATTATCACTCTTGGTTGGACGCTGATGTTTAGCGTCCCCAAACGCTATATCTTACCGTGTTTGCTGATGACCGCTTTTGGCTTTGGACTAAAGACGGCTCTTGTTTATCAACATGTGCATCTCGTGGTTGCTAGCTTTTTTGGGGCGATGCTTGCCAGCTTTTTGGGCGTGTATTTTTCCAAGAAATACACGCTACCGCCCAAAGCGTTAATTTCGCCCAGTGTCATTTGTATGATGCCCGGTATCGCTGCTTATAAGGCGATGGTGAGTATGGTACAGATTGGCTATTTTGGTTTTTCAGATGAATTGTTTAGCCAAATGATGGTGTATTTGTTTGAGGCATTGTTTGTGACTTCAGGAT
The DNA here is from genome assembly GCF_000247495.1 of Psychrobacter sp. PAMC 21119. Taxonomy (NCBI): domain Bacteria; kingdom Pseudomonadati; phylum Pseudomonadota; class Gammaproteobacteria; order Moraxellales; family Moraxellaceae; genus Psychrobacter; species Psychrobacter sp. PAMC 21119. The sequence goes on from NZ_AHVZ01000038.1 coordinate 39,352, forward strand.
TGGTACTGGGCTTGTCCATTCCCGGGCTGCTATTTTATAGACGTCGTGCCATTGTTTAAATAGGTTTAGGCGGGTTTAGGCGGGTTTAGGCATTTAAATGTTAGGCTGTTTTTAGTGAGATACTAACCACATCGAAGCGACTTAACATACCCTAACCACAAAAAACTTGTAAGATGGATGATAAGACCCATTACGGTAGAGTCCAAGATAGCACCAATAACAACTTAATAAAGAGATTCATTATGACCAAACATTATGACTATATCGCCATTGGCGGCGGTAGCGGTGGCATTGCTTCCATCAACCGTGCGGCGAGCTATGGCAAAAAATGCGCCATTATCGAAGCCAACCAATTGGGCGGTACTTGTGTGAACTTGGGCTGTGTACCCAAAAAGGTAATGTGGTATGGCGCGCAAGTTGCCGAGGCTATTCATAAATATGCGCCAGACTATGGCTTTGATGTGGATGTTAAAGGTTTTGACTTCCAAAAATTGGTGCAGAGCCGTCAACAATATATCGAAAATATTCACCGCTCTTATGATAATAATTTGGCCAAAAACGGTGTAGAAGTGATCAAAGGCTTTGCCAAATTTGTCGATACCAATACCGTAGAAGTGAATGGCGAGCTGATTACCGCTGACCATATTTTGATTGCCACGGGCGGTCACCCGATTCAGCCAGATATTAAAGGCGCAGAATACGGCATCGACTCTGATGGGTTTTTTGCGTTGAACCATTTGCCAAAACGCGTAGCAATTGTGGGCGCAGGCTATATCGCTGTCGAGATCGCAGGCGTGTTAAACAGTTTGGGCGCTGAGGTACATTTATACGTACGCCAGCACTCGCCGCTACGCTCATTTGATCACAGTGTGGTAGAGGCATTACTCATAGAGATGGAGCAAGACGGTATTCAATTGCATACCAATACCACGCTCACGGAAGTCCATAAAAATGAAGATGGTAGCCTGACTTTATGTACTGAAAATGGCAGCTTAGACGCGACAGATTGCTTGATTTGGGCGATTGGTCGTGCGCCATCGACAGACAATATCAACCTGCAAGTAACGGGTGTGGAAACAAACGAAATTGGCAAAATCAAAGTCGATAAGTTCCAAAACACCAATGTTGCAAATATCTATGCGGTCGGTGATATTATCGAAGATAGTGTGGATTTGACCCCAGTGGCGATTGCCGCAGGTCGCCGTCTGTCCGAGCGCCTATTTAACAACAAGCCTAATGAGCATTTAGACTATACGTTGATACCGACGGTTATCTTCACCCACCCTGCTATCGGTACGATTGGCTTGTCTGAAATCGACGCGGTTGAGCGCTATGGTAAAGACAATATCAAATGCTATAACTCAACATTTACCTCGATGTATAGCGCGGTAACCCAGCATCGTCAGAAATGTATGATGAAACTGGTGTGCTTGGGCGATGATGAAAAAGTTATTGGTCTACACGGTCTTGGCTTTGGTGTCGATGAGATGATTCAAGGCTTTGCGGTCGCGATCAAAATGGGCGCGACTAAAGCGGACTTTGATAATACCGTTGCCATTCATCCAACTGGCTCAGAAGAATTTGTGACGATGCGTTAGTTTGATAGATTGGAATATATTAAAAAAGGCTACCCTTAACGAGGTAGCCTTTCTTTATAGATAGTGACTTGCACTACTTGCTACAAGTCCCTTTTATTCCGAGTTTGAGGTCAGCGATTGCTTCCCTGCCTTCACTTTCAGGTACCAGTTTAACACCCGCACCACCAACAATTAAACCTGGCTTAATATATTGTTTTACAAAGTAGTTATTACCCGCTGTAGTATCAATCATTAAATCGTTAGGAGAAAATTCAGATTCGGTAGAAACTTTGTGCGGCATATTGCCTAGTACTTCATGATAGAAGAAAGTGCCTCGTGCAGTTTCACCAATACATTCATCATCTACCCACACATCTTTCTTTAAAGCCCCACCCACCAAACTATTGCTACGATAAATATATAGACCAGCATTGTTGGCACTAGGTGCTTTCACTTGCTTGAGTACGCTAGATACTTCGATATTTTCAGTGGGTACAGAAGCACAACCGGCAAATAGTATTGATGTAATCGTTAGAAAAGCGATTTTTTTTAGCATGTTATCTCTCTAAGAATAAGGGTGGCTTTATTTAATATATTTCAATGACTTTATTATGAATAAGTTATAGGAACATGGCTCAGTTTCAATAGTCAAAACCAACTCATCACTCGCTCGATAAACCTTAAAACTGGTTTTGCAAGTGCCTCAATTATCAGTAATAGCCATGTGATATCTATATGACTATTACTGATAATTGAGATTTTCGTTGATTATTTATCACTAATCCCCTCGTTCTTAATGTATCTATAAAGTTACTAAAACTATATAGAATTATATCTTAGAATCCAACTTAGTTTCTCGATATTTGCCTATTTTTATTCAATATCTATTTTCTATACTTGAATCACCTCTATTCTAATAGCTCTGGGAAATTTAAGTGAAGTCACGTTCATACTGACAGCACAATCCCGATACTGCTATGATGCAATTAATACTGACCGTTGAGAGATGACTGTGTGGCAGGTGTACTTATTTATATTACCGATTGGTATTGGGATCATGACATTGGCAGCAAGCTTGTTGTTTTTGTTTGCTTATCTCATGTCTGATGACAATGCCACGCGCTTGCCAGCATTTAACTGGTTTAAGCGCTTAATTATCGTGGCATTTATACTGCTAAGTGTTGGGCTGTTTATGACCTTTGGACATTTTTGGGGTTAATAAAATCAACCTTTGAACATTCAAGATTTTTTAATGAACCATTTTTTCTAACTCCAATAATTCTAAATCCTCACGTTTTGGCTCGCCATTATTGCCATCGTTTGGAAATGGCATTTTATTACCATTTAACTGATAGCCGCGGCGCTGATAGTAAGCCAAAAGCTCAGGACGATGGCTCAAGATAGACATGGTCAAACGCGCAGGGTTTTTATCAGCTACTTGCCCATCTGACGATAAGTGACGAGTAGCGAAGGTTTCTGCTGCTTGCAAAATCACATTGCCAACGCCCTGCCCTTGTAGCACAGGATGTACTGCAAACATACCTATATAAGCTTTTTTATTTGAGTTAGCATCGGTTTTGATATCGACCGCGATACAACCGAGTAGCTCACCCGTTTCTTCTGCCTCACCTTCACCACTGGTTGTTTTTGGATACACAAACAGATAGTGTTTGGGATTTGCGATGGTATTAGCCAGCTCATCTGGCGTGATACGAATACCGCCGACCAAATCTGCCTCATTGGTCCAGCCTGCCGTTTCCCGATAACAGCAGTTTAATAACTGCTCCAGTGCGCCAATATCACTTGCTTCCGCCTGACGCAAAAATACCGAGTCTTTGCTCAAGTAATCTTTATTCATAGTGTTTTTATTCATATTATAATTTTTCCTTTTATTAGCTATAGTGGATTTACTTTAAAAAGAATACATTACTGCTGGGATGAATTTTTCGAAGCCTCTGGAATGCAAAGCACACAGCAAGCGAGAGAAACTCATCCCAGCTGGATGTTTGTATTTGTCATATATTTTTTATATTGAACTGACTATGTGTATTAAAAAAGCTGACCCAAATTAATAGGCCAGCCTTAATAGTAATACGTATACATTTTGAGTGCTAGGGCGATAACGCCTGCGCTTGATCGATAATATTAAATCCAGCGTTAATCTGTGCACGCGTCGGCGCATGACCACGGCGAAGTAGCTCAGAAAAAGCAACCAGTTCTTTATCACGCCCTAAAGTGCTAGCCGCACTAGCACGTGTGTCTTCCTTATGATCATCAAAGTAATATTCGATATAATCTAACGTATCTGGTGAACCGAATAAGATACTGTTATCAGGTGTCGCGGCATGACCACTATAGCGTAGGCTCTTACCATATTGCATCGTCCAAAAGAAAGGAATGCGCTCTGCTAGTGAGTTGACATTGGGGTCGTTTAAGATAGTGGCAGCAGTGACCAAGCCATGCTGTAAGGCCACCCGCCAATGTTCGATACGCATGCGTCCCATTTGTCCAGAAGCTTTCGCAATATCGCCCAATGCATAAACCCCATCGCGTAGCTGCAAATGGTCATCCACTTGCACGCCATCTGGCGCGTTTACTTCTTCGAACATTTCTGTACGTGGTGCTACACCAGTCCCTAAAATCACGATGTCTGCATCAACTTGCTCACCATTTGCTAGTTTAATACCGCCAACTTGCGAAAAATTGCTGTCACTAGTCTCATCTGCTTTTTTTACCTCAACGATTTCGGTCACACTGGCATCAAAGACAAACTGAATGCCTTTTTCCTCATGCAGCTTAATCAGCGCATTACTGACCGTTTCGGAGACAATATTTCCCATCACCCGATGATCTTGTCCGATGACCGTAATAGAAGCCGTCGTGCCTGCTTGTGCCAATGCGGAAGCGACCTCCATACCGATAAAGCCAGTACCGACAATCACTACACGCTGATCGTGACTGGCCGCTTTGATCAATTTGGCATCATCCATACTGCGCAGTGTATAAACGCCATCAAGCTCAGTCCCTTTAAAGGGTGGAATATTTGGCTCAGCGCCTGTTGCGACCACTAAGAAATCAGCGGTTTGTGTGTCGCTATGACCATTTTTATCTTTGATGACAATCGTACGTTCATTGGGCATTACTTCGCTGACGGTTTTATTTAAGAGTAAGTTAATATCGTGTTTGCTCGCCCAATCTGCACCGCCCAGGAGCAGCTTTTCTTCAGGCATATTGCCCGCTAAAAATGCTTTGGACAATAATGGACGGTTATAAGGGGCTTTGTCATCAGCACTAATCAAGGTGATTTTGCCACCATAGCCAGTGTTACGCAGTTGATGCGCTGTCATAAAACCAGCCGCACCGCCGCCCACGATGAGGGTATGTGTATCGATAAGCTTATCATTGGCAATCTGTTTATCTATCTTCGCTGAGGTATTCACCGTCAAGCTATCGCCGTTATCGGTCACTTTGTATTGAGTTAGGCCTTCGGTCGCTATTGGCTCTAATAGCGTCCCATCGCGGCTATCAAACGTCGCATGATGCCAAGGACAGACCACGCGATTGCCACAACGCAAGCCTGTGCCTAAATCTGCGCCTGCGTGCGGGCATTTACCATCGAACGCCTGAAAATCATCGTCGTCGCGGGTAATTAAGATGATACTATCATCATCTTGCTTGTACGATTTCATGCCGCCACTGGCAATATCGGCCTTATTAATAGTCACTGTGTAAATCGTTGCATTGGTCATAAGTCTTCCTTAACAGTTATAATGGTTTCCTGAATCAAACGTGTTGAAAATAACCCTATCGCATCAGTCAGTCTCAACGAAAAACATTATTTTCTCTCTGTTTTTTTAATGCTGTTTTAAAACGCTATGCATTGATAGTAGCAAGACCCTTTCGCACACGCTGTTTTTTTGTATGTTTACTGCGTTGCAAAACGTAATCTTTAATGGTTAATCCTTATCTTGAACGCTTCTTTTTAAAATTTATCCTCAAAATAAAAGACGATTTTATGACTTCTTCTAATGCCATCACAGATATTAATACTAGCCCTCAATCCGCTCTTGAAAGTACTCAAGATAATGAGCAGTTTGATATAGCAAGCATCGATATTACCGCAGCGACGGATACTGCGCAGTTACCCCAGCCTATTCAACCACCTGTACAGCAAGCAACCTATAAAGCCAACGCAACTGATTTCATCGTTAATGAGCTATTGCCGCTCGAATTCACAGGTGAAGGTGAGCATTTATGGCTGCATATCCAAAAATCAGGGATGAACACCGCATATCTGGCAAAACTGCTGTCAGAGTGGGCAGAAATTCCTCTGCGCGATGTTGGCTATTCAGGTCTGAAAGATCGCCATGCATTGACAACGCAGTGGTTCAGCTTACGGATACCTAAAAAGCAGTTGCCAACTGTTGAGTTTGCACCGATAGATATCGGAGCCAATGAATCGGTCACTATCCTCGATCAGCAATGGCACAATAAAAAGCTCAATCGCGGCACGCATCGTGCCAACCAATTCATCATTACCTTGCGTGATATCCAATTTACTGATTTTGATACGATATCGCCAACACCTGAGCAATTAGCATTGGCAAAGCAAGGTGTCGAGCAGCATTTAGCAAACATCGGCACAACTGGCGTGCCCAACTATTTTGGTCCTCAACGCTTCGGACGTAATGGCAATAATATTAGAGAAGCATTATCGCTGTTCGCGCGTCCACCGCAACAAAGCCGACCACAATCCAAAAAGAGCAAAAGTAAGCGCGTACCACGAGAGCAAAACAGCATGGAGTTGTCTGCTGCACGTAGTCTAATTTTCAATGAGATATTGGCAGCACGAGTGTGTGATGGCAGCTGGAATACTGGATTGGCAGGCGAAGTGTTTAACTTAGATGGTTCAGGGTCAATATTTACTAGCGAAGAGATAGACGATACGTTGCGTACACGCCTTGAGACGGGTGATATCCATCCCACTGCTGTGCTATGGGGTAAGGATAACGATAAAGTCAGCGGTGTGGCGGCAGATATCGAGAATGACCTGATTCAGCAAAAACCGCTATTGGCTCGCTTGGCAAATGGCTTAGAGCAGCGTGATGTAAAAGCACAACGACGCGCGCTACGCCTACCTATTGAAGCGCTGTCTTGGGAATGGCAGGATAAAGGTGAGACGCAAATCTTGGTACTAAATTTTACTTTAACGACAGGCAGCTTTGCCACCAGTGTTTTGGCAAGCATAACAAAACAATTAATACACTAAAGCGTATGCGGTCCTTCGACTATGGTCGCTAGTCATGTGCCGTAGAGCACCTTAATATTATTATTTTCTGCTGCCAACATCTCGTTGGCACTCACCACTTTATTACGACCACAGCCTTTGGCTTCGTATAAAGCCTTGTCCGCCATACAAATTAAGCGCTGGCAAATATCATGCGGTAGCTGCGCTGTGGGAGTTTGAAGATTCGCTCGTTTACTGCTGTACGATTTAATGATCCGCGGTATTACAAGCGACTGCGACGCTTCTTTTTGGATGGGTGTTTTGCACGCTTGCTTTATGCAATTGCGCTCGTCATGCGTCAGCGTATATAGCCCTAAGCTGGTAGTCACATTAAAACTTATATTGTCATCGACAATGATGTTTTGCTTAGCAATGCTTAGCCGTAGTTGTTCAGCAATGATCATAGCCGTGTCGTGATTCGTATCTGGCAATACAATCAAAAACTCTTCCCCGCCATAGCGACTAATGATGGTTTCATCAGTTAAAGACTGCAAGAGCGTCTGTGCGACCTCCACTAAAACTCGGTCTCCTATCTCATGACCGTAATTGTCATTGACTTCTTTAAACCAATCCAAATCCAATAAAATAACGCTGATATCTTGATGGTCTTCTACTGATTTCAGCACCTGCTTCATTTGCGTCAAACCATAACGGCGGTTTTTCAGCTTGGTCAATTCGTCTTGATTGGCATGTAGCAGCACTTCTTTTTTGCTGTCGTCCAATATCAACAGCAAGGTGCGAAACATATAAACGATAAAAATCGCTTTGGGCAATGCCAAAAACACATGGGTTAATCGCCAAAAAAATGTTGCAGAGAGCTGTAATTCACTCATGCTGTCCCAGTCCAATGTCGCACTTTCAAAAGCGGAGGCGGCAATGGCATTTTCGATAGCCATGACTTCGTTATAATTTAAATAACTTGAAGTATCAAGCATGGGATAAATCACCGTTAGCTGACGCAAGCTAGGCAAATCAATACCAAGATAAGGCGATACAATAGCCAACAAAATCAGAAAAACTTGCAGCAAAAATACTCGCCAAGCATAACGACGCTTGATCAACACCATTCCTAGCATCGCACCGCCGACCAGCGATACCCCTGCAAACAAACTGCTGTAGCCTATCATCACGATGATCACGGCAATATAAATGGTATAAGGCACCATTAACATTATTTGCCATCTATCCAAGTCTTTACCGTTGTTTCCACTATGAGATAAGCAGCCGATCAGCCACCAAATGAACAATCCTGTTACCGTCACCCCTAACCATAGTGGATATAACAGTTGGATATTGACATAATCATGGAGCGCATCTCGACACCACCAGACCATCAAGCACCATAGCCAATGGGAAAACACTTCTATCAACACAAATAAGGCCAGCAGCGACGCCCTATCGGCCGCCTGCCATTCAAAAATAACTCGGGAGAGTTTTTTATAGCCTAAATGAGATATCTTTACAGCCATAATTGGGCTACCGCAGATAGTAAAAGTGATTGAGCTAAAACCAAATAAAAGGGATAACTTATATTAAACCCAAACTGTCGCATTTAGTGTGGCAATCTTTCCTTCAACTATCAATCTGTTTAAGTGATTTATACGTTAATATCTGGCATCTTGTTTTATGGCGTGGCTTTGCGTCATGGCGTTACTTCATAATTGCGAGTCAAATTTTAACGATTATTATCATTCATGACTTAATATAATCAAGAGTTGTCCTTTGAAAATATTAAATAACATTTAAGCATTATTAAACAAAGCTAGTTTAACTTATCTATTGGGTCTGAGTGATAGCTCATTTTGGACTAAGTCAATGCCGTAAAAGACTGCCAAATACCTTGCTGTTCAGGGTGCAACGTCGGTACATCCCCTATCCGTCGCCACGGCATATTACTACCATGGAAGTCGCTCCCTATCGAGGTGACAAGCTCGTGCTCGGCTATGCTGCGATCGACCATTCTACGAGTGCTAATCGGCTCGCTATTCGCAGGCAGCTCACAAGCGTCACCGCCCAGTTGAGCAAATTCTTCGATAAGCTTACGCACTCGCGTCGCTGAGAGCTGATAACGCGTTGGATGCGCCAGTACTGCTTTGCCGCCGCACGCGTGAATCAGCTCAATCCCATGCTGCATCGTCAAGGCTTCGATTGCCACATAAGCGGGCTTGTTGTCTGCCAAGTATTTATCAAAGGCTTTTTGTACCGTTTTCACTTCACCGCGCTCAAACAACACTTGACCGATATGTGCACGCCCAACTGCTTGTGGATTACCGCTCGCTTTATCCAGTACCGCTTGCCACAGCTCATCATAGTTGATATCTAATAGCTCGCTGAGCTTTTCAGTGATTCGTTGACCACGCGTGGCGCGGCTATCCTGTAATTGCTGCAGCGTTGCATGCATTTTTTCGCGATCGGTAAAATCCAGTCCCAGCACATGAATAATCTTGTTGGTGGATTTATTTTTACCGTAACCACCACTCAGCGTATGTTCACAACTGATTTCAACACCATTGATAAGCGTCATACCACAGGCAGTGGCAGTGGCTCTCGCGTCATCGATACCCAATAATGTATCGTGGTCTGTCAATGCCAATACATCGACGCCAGCCGCATGGGCTCGTTGCACTACTTCCGTTGGCGCATAAGTGCCATCTGAGCAGGTACTGTGACAATGTAAGTCGATTTTCATATAAAGTGGCCTTAAGGTTTTGAATGTGATAACGCTTATGAGTATGGTATCAATAAAATGCCAAAAAATGGCTAAGGGATGTCATATAAAACGATTATCGTGTTGATTGCTTTTTTTTGGCGCAGTAGACGTGTAAACTACCCCATACGTTTCGTTGGACATGCCACACGCTATGAAAGCCCTATTAGACTTTGTTCCCTTGATCGCTTTTTTTATTGTCGCCCGTACCCAAGGTATTTTGGCGGCAGCAGGCGCTTTACTGATTGCCACTATTGTTGTCTACGCCATTCATTTTATCCGCCAAAAAGGCAAATTTGATAAGCAGCAATGGGTGGTTTTATTATTGACCATCGTATTTTGTGGCGGTACGCTTTTGCTACGCGATGACATTTACTTGCGTTGGAAATCACCGATTATTAATGGCATTTTTGCTTTGACACTGCTTGTCAGTGCCGCTATCAATAAGCCGTTGATGCAGCTAGCGATGAAAGAAGTCTTTACCTTGACGCTTAGCGGTTGGAAAAAACTAACCGTCGCTTGGGCGCTGTTTTTTGCCTTTATGGGTGTACTGCATTATATCACGGCATTTACCATGTCGGATGAGGCTTGGATCAACTTCAAAACTTATGGCTGGATTCCTATTATGTTGGTGTTCGTAGTCGCTCAGTTTGCGCTGCTAAAAAAACATATCAATCCAGCGCTGACCGATAAAACGGCTAAATAAGCGCTAGATAAGTAGCCGCTAGGTAAGTAATTGCTAAATAAGTAGCCGCTAGAATGATCCAACACTCATCATTCGGTATGCAAGTTTACTGTCTTATAATAACTCATTACTGCAAAATCCTAATATTGATAATGATTACTCATTAATGATGATACGATTTATTATTACTATTTATTAAGGAATTATTATGTCTTTATTTGCCATTATTGGTCATGACGTTGCTAATAGTAGCGCACAACGGCAGACTACCCGTGCAGAGCACGTCGAGCGCCTGCAAGCATTAGACAGCGAACAACGGTTAATTATCGCCGGTCCGACACCTATTGAACATGGTAAAAGCGAGATGTCAGGCAGCTTAATCATTGCTGACTTTGACTCTCTTGAAGCAGCACAGACATGGGCGAACGCTGAGCCTTACTTGCGTGACGGTGTGTACAGTCATGTCGATATCAGACCCTTTATCCATACCTTACCCAAGCCCGATGACAGCGTATCAGACAAAGTAGCACAGTCGTGAATCAGTGCGCATCCTTGTCAAAAAGTCGCCACTATCAATGTAGCCTTGCTGCCGTCATGCTAATCGCGGCTATGTCAGCGCACGCTGCCCCCACCGTTACCAATACGAGTGCGAATACAGGTACGACTGATCCGTTGGCGGAACAAGCGGCTACCGCGCCAGTAACGACCCCAAACTCAAGCCTTGATATTAACAATACCTTGGCGGCACAGCTGCAACCCTCCAACAAGGCGCTAAATACCGCCAATCAAGAGTTACTCAGTCGTAATGCCCAACTCCAACGACAGGTCAATGACTTGCAAACCCAAGCCAATGTTTTGGTCTATGAGAGTAAAGGTCAGCTGTTTTTATATGGCGCATTCACGGTGTTAATCAGCTTATTGGTGGGTATTTTTGTGTCTTGGTTGGTGTTTGTACGCCGCGAACGTTGGTAATATCTGTTTTTATTGATTAAAGTTATTTGATTGTCTGTCTATACTTAACGGCACTTGGCTTAACGACACTTGATGGAATTCAATTTTTCTGACTCTTCACATATACAGTCAACCTAAAATAATATCCACAACAAAAACCGAGTGTAAGCCATACATGAGTATGGTCAGCGAGGTTAACGCTGTAGTGATTTTATTTTGGTCAGGCTGTAGCTAGCAACGCTCTTAAGAACTTCGCCATGTCTAACGCTCAACTAAATAACGCTGAACAGCAAAACGTCATTAGCCCTGCCAAGATTCACTGGCAGATGGATGATACGGGTAATAAAGTGCCTGTATCGGGCGAGTTTGGTGATGTTTACTTTTCAAATGCTGATGGTTTAGCAGAGTCACGTCATGTGTTTTTAGCGCACAATCAACTGCCAGAGCGACTAGCAAACCTTGTAGAAAAGCAGTGCTTTACGATCGCTGAACTGGGTTTTGGTACTGGGTTAAACCTCTTAGCGACTTGGCAGCTATGGCGACAGCTGCGGGACATGTACCCTCAATTAGCGACTGCTCGCCTGCATTTTATAACGACTGAAAAATATCCCATCCCGCTTGCAGATTTAACGCAGATCCTTGCCCTATGGGGACAGCGTGCACCTGAGCTTGCTGAATTCATTGAGCCACTACTAACAGCATACCCACCTCTCATCGCTGGCTGTCATCGTCTAAACTTCTTTGAGGACAATCTGACCGTCGATATATGGTTGGGTGATGCCGCCGATAGCTTAACCAAATTAGCCTTAGATACGTCTATTAAGCCTGCGCCCTACGTCAATGCTTGGTTTTTAGATGGCTTTGCGCCTTCCTGCAATAGTACCTTGTGGACAGATAGTATTTTTGCACAAATGCAGCGTTTATCGCGACCAACGACCACCGCTGCCACATATAGCTGTGCCGGTATCGTAAAACGTGGGCTGCAAAACTGTGGCTTTCAGATTAAAAAAGTGAAAGGCTTTGGTCGTAAGAATGAAATGCTAACGGCAATCATGCTAGATACTATAAATTTAAACGATGATAATAGCGATAGCGAGTCTGCCAAACCCACTAGCAACCTGCCCGCCCATACCATCGTTATTGGTGCTGGTGTCTCTGGGCTATTAATGGCTTGGTCGCTGGTCAATCGAGGTATTCAGGTCACCTTATTAGATAAATCAGCCCCCTTAGCAGGCGCTTCAGGTAACCCGCGCGCCTTGCTCGCTCCCAAGATGACACCCATTCATCATGTCGACGAACATCTGCATACCATAGGTTATCTCTATAGCAGCAGACTGTATCGAGCGCTCAATCAGACCGCCATGCAGCTCAGCAGAGCACCGATACTGGAACCGACTGGCGCGCTCGATTTATTAATCAAAGCCAATATCGGTACAGAGCAAATCGCTGATTATCCTGACGACATGGCAACCACGCTATTCTGCGAACAGGCGCAAGATGCGAGCGGCCTCAAAGCACAAGATTTATCAGAGAATTTGTACTTACCACAGTCTGGCTTGGTCAATCCACAAGCATTAAAGGATACTATCCTGACGCATCCGCTCATCCACTTTCAGCAGTTAGACGTTAAGAGTATTAGCGAAACAGAAGAAAGTGTCTGTATCGAAGGCGATAATCAGGATAAACAGATAATATCCATTAGCGCTGAAAATGTGGTAATTTGCGCTGCTTTTGAGAGTCATGAGCTGGACAAGCGTATTTTTGATTGCCGTAAAATTCGCGGTCAGCTTTCTTGGTTTACGCCCACAGTCGCACAGCTCACAAGCCTACCCAAAATTCCGCTCAAATATAGTGGCTACTGTGCATTATTTACCGCGCAAACAGATGATGAAACTTTAAATAATGTGATAGTGGGTGCGCCGTATTTATTACTAGGCGCGAGCTTTATACGTAATGATACAGACACGGATATTCGCGAGGAAGAGCATCAGATTAGCCGCGATAAACTAGTGACTGCCATTCCTGAGATGGACTCTGTCATTCCAACAAATCTCAGTTTGTGGCAAGGACGGGCGGGTATTCGCACTCAAACGCCGGATTATCATCCAATCGTTGGACAATTAGATCAAAGCAAACGGATGTGGGTCATGAGTGCGATGGGTGCTAAAGGGTATGCCATTGCACCAATATGTGCTGAAGCGCTGACAGATATGATGTTAGGAGCTTTTACCCCCTTATCAGCAGCGATGCTTGCGCGCCTGTCACCAAATCGTACGCGTTTACAAACACCGTTGACTTGAAAATTTTAGTCAAAGGTTTTAATCACCGCTTTCCATTCTAGATTTAACCGCACCAAAAAGTGATTTTCCAGACTCAGAGTGGTTCCTAATTTCTTTAGTAATATCTATTTCACTATTCTCATTAAATCCTGTTATAGGTGTAATCAGTTTGCGAACTTGCTCCTCATCACGAGTGTTTTTTTGAATGGTGACGGCTGCAAATAAGCTCAGCGTAAACGCCATCATATAAAAACCTCTCTCACTCAATATTAGCCCATCTGCATTTACGAGTCCAATCACAATGAGGGCAATAGATAATCCCAAAGCAGCCCAACTTATCATGTAATACAAATTAGTCGTTGGAATGCCTTCTGCACGATCACGAAGTGTTTTTTGTAAACTAATGGCTGCATACAAACCAAGCGCTAAAACAGCTAGATAGTAGCCTTTTTCATTTATCAACATGCTTTGTGCATTCCATAACCCAATCAAATATGCCAATACGCCTATTAGCATCGCACCCCAAGAGATACCTACATAAGTAGCTGTTGGCTTATAAGCTTCTAGCTGACTTCTAGTAGTTGTGTCGTTATTCATTACTATTCCTAAGTGTATGTAGACTAACATTTAATAACGAAGCACGACATTTATCGACCTCCGTTTTCTTTAACATAACACAATCGTATTATGTTGTAAGCTAAAATGTCTACTGATAAATCAAATACCGATTCATAAGTCAAACTAGATACCCGATGTTTTATGATAAAACATTCATAATAACAGCTCATCATATTGAGTATCACTCTATATCAATATGTCCAGACGCCTTGTTAATCGATTCTAAAAACTTGCCATTTGAAACAGTTTTGACCATTATACTTATTAACGACACATTGATACTCGACAATTAGTAAGAGACTTACTTAAATAAGCATAGATATTTTATTAAAAAGTATGGTGGTGAGCTAAAGTTAGTTATTATGATCAATACTTAATATACAAACTGACTCGTACCATTTACTGTGCGTAAATAAAGCACACTTATTGGATAATCACCTTATTATGAACAACCTTACTTTAACCCCACTAAAATCCAAATCCTACTATAAAGTAATTCCTGTTGTTCTCTTTAGTGCACTGCTATTGAGTGCCTGTCAAAAAACACCAGAACCTGAGACAGATAACGAGACAATCGCTGAGGTAGCAGTACAAACCACACCCGTGACTACCAATATTAATGTTAATACGGCCGCTGATAATGGTGAGGATACCGCAAAGCCTGAAGTAAATTCAGAACAAGATGTAAGCTTAACTGAGCTAGAAAATGACCTTGGTGCAACTGAGCCGTCAGTGAATAATGCTGGCATAGCGCCCAGTCCTGAACAAGCCATTAAAGGCGCGCAAATCACTGATGTTCGTTATAAAAATGCGGCTGGCGAATCACTCTCTGTCGTTTTTGAGACCTCGGCAGCGGGCGTGCTCAATGCTATCGTCACCTTACCGAACAAACCAAAAATGATTTTAAGCGCGCCTGAAGGTCAAGGCAATAACCCAACTTATCGATCAAGCGATGGCAGTATTCAGCTGGTCAGTCATGCGGGTGGCGGCACTATTGATCTTATTCGGAATAATAAAGTCACTAGCTTCGATGCTGTCAGTGCTGAAGCAGAGGTCATCACTGAGTAATATCTGAGACTGAATACTTATAAAAATTTGTCATAAAAAAGGCGACGCACGTTAATATTAGATAGTAACGTGTGCCGCTTTTTTTGGTCTTTTTACTTTCCTCTAGCCAAAACCAGTGGTCTTGCCAAACAGACTCACGAGCCAGCTAATCATTGCCCACAGTCCCCAGCCAATCACCACAATGACCATTACGCCGAGCATATCAGGGATATGTAAATACAACCAAGCAACAACTGGATTGCGCCAAAAAAAACCAAAGCGACTGCGCTGTTGCTTGTCTTCTAGTGATTGATGCAAAAACGGTCGATCCAGATGCATGGTTTCAGTGATGCCGTATTCGTCCTGTAGATGCTCATGCACGATACCTAAGGTTTTGCGACTGGGACGAATAAAGATATCGAGTAGCGTCCCAATACCAGGTACGATGCCAACCACCATATCGATGAGTGCCAATCTGACAGCTGGCGTCATTTTGTGCGCAGGCACACCCAGTTGACGACCTAATATAAAGGCATAGCTGGTTAATGCCAATCCTGCTAAATCTCCTGCCAGCGGAATGGTCGAAAGCGCCGCATCGGCACCCATTCCTTGTTTGGTAAAAGGCACACGTACGAGCGAATCCATCGTATTAGCAAACTTGGCCAATTTACGCTCAGTCGCGATGACTTGTGCGCGTGTTAGACCATGCTCAGCCAGCTTTGCCTGATAATCGATGACAGGTGCATTAGTATCAGCGCCCTTTTTCGCTTTTGACTTTGAGAGCTTCTTAAACTTATCCATTAAAAGTCGTCCATATACAAGCGATTGCTATGAGAGCAAAGACATAACGTCCCACCCATATATTGGCTAAAAATGCCTGAAAGCAAGCCAAAGCATTGCGACTGGCACAAGCGCTGTTTTGTTTGGAAAACATCATCGCCACTAACGCGAGCCCAAATACTGGTGTTATGCCTAACGTTGTCGGTGCAAAATAATGCCACATGACCGCGCCCATGATCAATAAAAACAGCATTTGAAGTATTGATATGATAATCACATCATAACGACCAAATAATATGGCCGTTGATTTGACCCCAATCTGCACATCATCCTCGCGGTCAGCCATGGCGTACTGAGTATCATAAGCCACTGTCCAGCACATGTAGGCGATAAACAACAGCCAGCACCAAACATCAGGAGCACCTTGTACCGCTACGTAAGCCATTGGTATCGCCCAGCCAAAAGCCGCTGCCAAAAACACTTGTGGCAAATGGGTAAAACGCTTCATAAATGGATAAATGAATGCCAATAACACTGCGCCAAGTGACCAGTAAAATACGGCTATCGGCAAAAAGAATAGCAAACTGGCACTGAGTAATACCAATACTAAAAAAGCAGCGATTGCTTCTTTAGCAGACAGACGCCCATCAGCGAGCGGGCGTCCTTTGGTGCGGGTTACATGACCATCCACCTTACGATCGGCAAAATCATTAATCGCACAACCTGCCGCCCGCATAAAAATCGCGCCGAGGGCAAAAAGCAAAAACATTTTAAGACTTGGCAGACCTGCCGTCGCTCCGTTCTGCTGCGCCTGACCCATGGCGGCCAACAGTACACCCCATAGCGTCGGCCACAGTAGCAGCTCAATACCTACAGGCTTATCAAAGCGCGTCAGCTGCATATAGGCATATAGCTTTTCTTTAAAACTCAAAGCGGAGTGAGTGTTAGTCATTGCAGTGTCATCTCTAAATATTCAGTATCTGAGCGTAATATCTCTACGCGTGGCAATTAGGCTTATTAAATAAGTAGACTTGTCATCGTCAAAAATCCATCAAACAAAATAGCCATCAAAACGTACGGCTTCATTATGCCAGCTTTCACTTGCTGGCTGATGCGCAAGTTGTGGTGCAAGTTGTGGACGCTTAACAACCACACGGCCCTGTACTTGTGTGTTTCGCCCATTTTGATGGACGACTGCTTGCGCAGATTGTAGCAATTGCAGCTCTTCGTCTGCTGTGGGCGGGAGCGCTAATTGGTGTAGTGCTTGCATATGCTTGCCTACTTTAGCGCCTTTACCTGTTTTGCTATCTTGATAGCTATTCTCTGGAAACATAGGATCCAAATAAACCACATCGATCAGCTTACTCTGATCAGCCGCTGATACATTATTCAAGCTGTCAAAATAACTGCGCGCATCGTTATTGATAATCTGCAAACGGCTCATCAGCTTTTGCCAATTTGCTAGCCCACTCATACGCTGCTGTTCTACTAACAATAACAATGCCATTAAAGGCTGTTGCTCTAGCATAATGACCTGTGCACCCGTGCTGGCCAATATCAAGCTGTCATGACCAAAACCAGCCGTCGCATCAATGACTATACTATTCGATGTGACTTTGGCCGCTTGCAATAATAGCTCAGACTTACGCCCCGCACTCACTACACGGCGTTGTAATTTATCCCATTCTGGCGCAACGCTCAATCCATCACTCAGCCATGAAAGCTTGTTTTTCTCATCTAACAAGAGAATAGGTTGAATTGATGTCTGGCTTAATTGCTGGCGACGTTTCTGATTGAGCTTATCAGTAAACAGCTCAACGTCTAAAATAATTGACAGTTGATGTACCGCAATCAGCGCTTGTATGCGCTCGACTTGGGCTTGCTGAGACTCGCTAACGTAGAGAAATTGGCAATGCATAAAGGTATTAGTTTTTTTAGACTCTTGGTGTAAAACGGTCATAACTGCTCCACCCTATTTACTGCTTCTAAGGCTAAAAAATATAGTGAAAATCTAGCCAGCCATTTGATAGCCAAAACCCCAAGCAGCGACCAAAACGATGACGCCAGTGATGATACGTAACCATGCAAATATTTTGAAATCACGACGACTGACCCAAGCGACCAGCAGGCGAATACAAAGTAAAGCCACCACAAATGATACGATCGTACCTATGCCTAAAACCAACCAGTCTTCACTATTAGTCAACACATCGTGGTGCTTGAGCAAATCCAATAATGCCGCACCGATAATGACCGGAATACCTAAAAAGAAGGAAAACTCAGCGGAAGCCTTACGCGATACACCCAACCATAGCGCGCCAATAATCGTCGCGCCTGAACGTGATGTCCCCGGTATCAATGCCAGACATTGCAGCAGACCAATCATCAAGGCTGTTTTTAAACTAACGTCTTCTGCTTCTTGCGCAATAGTCGCTTTGGGACGATTTTCTACATAGAATATCAGCAGACCACCGATAATCAGCATAATTGCCACGACGATAGGATTAAATAAATAGGCTTTGATTTCGTCCGCGAAGGTAAAGCCAACGATCATCACCGGAATAGTCGCAACAATTAAGCTCAATCCAAGCTGTCTTGGATTACTCATACCTTCTGCTTTACCGGTCAGTAGACCCATGAGCGCTTGCCAGAGTCTGTCCCAGTAATCATAAATGACGGCTAAGATAGCACCAAGCTGTACGACCACCACAAACAAATCGACTTTTTCTTTGGTCCAAAAGCCCATCAAATCCGCTGATAAAATTAAGTAGCCAGTACTAGAGATGGGTAAAAATTCAGTGATACCTTCAACGATACCCATGATGACAGCTTGAATTAATAAAATGATATCCACGATGGCTTTCCTAGATACAGACCTATTGGTTAGTACAGTTTTTAGTGTGTTGTTATATTTTACATAGCGTTAAAAATAATAGGGATTGACTACGCTTTACCTTGCTCTTTAAGGGTTTTCCAAGTTTGATTGCGAAGATACTTTGGTAGAGCTTGCGAGGCTTCTGTGCCGCCTGTCGCCACGAACTGAGCAATACCAAGCTGCCCTATTACGGTAGCCTCAGGGTGAATATCTGCCTGAATGATCTGACCGTCATGTAATGCTAATAGCGATGCACCATTGCCAGCGATAGGAATATTAAGCACTGTCTGGCTGTCATAATCGAGCAGCTGCTCGGTATCTTCACCATTTTCTTGATTAACCGCCTGCATCAGATTATCTGTTGCAACATATTGCCCAAAGTAAACTTGCTGCATACGCGCGTCAAGGGCGCTATACACGTCGGTCACACCATATTTCTGATACGCCGCTTGCGCAATCGCTTGTAGGCTTGAGACACCCACACAAGGAATATCATGAGCAACAGACAATGCTTGTACCACTGCCGTGTTGATCCGTATACCACTAAAGGCACCAGGGCCACGGTTAAATATCAAGGCTTGCAAATCAGCAAGGTTCAGCTTAGCCTCGGACAAAGCGGCATCAATCATCGGCAGAATTTGTTGGGTTTGCTGGCGTTTACCCGTCTCCGTATGACTCGATAGCACTTGACCACTGGCATCTAAAATCGCGATCGAGCACTGATCAAACACGGTATCCATTGCTAAAAACATCTTCACCTCATCCTATTCGCTTAGCATTATAAAACAGCGCCTATCATAGCATTTAGGATAAGCAAATTTTATGACTTTCTGCGTTTTTCATACTTAATCCATCAGAATGTAGTAGACATAAAAAACCCCAAGGCTATTTTTGCCATGGGGCTATCATTAAAACGGCTTATTGATCCGAGCAGATATTAATTAAAAACGCTTTTTAAAATCCTTTGGTGCTTGATGTTGCATTTCTTGCATTTGCTTTTGCATCTCTTCGGTGCTTGGCATGTTTTTTGGATCCAGACCCATCTGTTTGGCCATTTGTTGTGGGTTGACGTCTTTAGCGCCGCCTTGTTGACCGCCACCAAATAAAGGACCGCCACCGCCGCCACCAGCACCGCCGCCGCCCATCAATCCTTGCATCGATTTCATCATTTTACTGATGCCTTCAGGCTTGGAGATCATTTTCATCATTTTTGCCATTTGCTTGTGCTGCTTGAGCAAACGGTTGACGTCTTGAATCTCGCGACCAGAACCAGCAGCGATACGGCGCTTACGGCTCGGATTAATCTTATCAGGGTTTTTACGCTCAAATGGTGTCATCGAATTAATCAACGCTTCCATTTCACGTACTTTTTCTTCTGGCTTGGCATCTTCAACCGCTTTTTGCATATCTGAGCCGCCCATACCGGGCATCTTATCTAAGAAACCTGCCATGCCGCCCATGCTTTTCATTTGCTGAAACTGGGTCAAAAGATCCTCAAGGTCGAAATCACCGCCCTTTTGCATCTTTTTCGCCATTTTTTCGGCTTTGTCACGGTCGATTTTCTGCTCGACTTCTTCAACCAAACTCAGTACATCACCCATACCAAGAATACGCTGGGCAATACGTTCAGGATGGAATAGCTCTAACGCGTCTAATTTTTCACCACGACCTAAGAACTTAATCGGCTTACCAGTAATGGCGCGTACAGAAAGCGCCGCACCGCCGCGAGCATCGCCGTCCGTCTTGGTTAAGATCACACCCGTTAATGGCAAAGCATCGTTAAAGGCTTTGGCAGTATTGGCTGCATCTTGACCCGTCATCGCATCGACGACGAATAAGGTCTCAGATGGATTGACCGCTGCCGTTAACGCCTTAATCTCATCCATCATGTTGTCGTCAATATGCAGACGACCAGCGGTATCAATAATTAGAATATCTTGATACTGAATCTTGGCTTCTTCGATAGCGCGTAGTGCGATATCAATGGGGTTTTCATCGGTACTTGAATTCACAAACTTAGCATTCACTTGACCAGCCACTTGCTCAAGCTGGGCAATCGCTGCCGGACGGTAAACGTCAGCAGAAACTAGCATCACCTTTTTCTTATGACGCTCTTGTAAAAACTTCGCCAATTTACCGGCAGTAGTGGTTTTACCCGCCCCTTGCAAACCGGCTAGTAGATAAACCACTGGCGGCTTACCTGTCATTTCAAGCTGCTGATTGGCGCTGCCCATCATTTCCGTCAGCTCATCGTGGACGATTTTGACAAAGGCTTGCCCCGGTGCCAACTCTTTGAGCACTTCTGCGCCAAGCGCTTGCTCTTTGACGCGCTTTACAAAGTCACGGGTGACTGGTAGCGCCACGTCGGCTTCTAGCAGCGCCATGCGTACTTCACGCAGCGTGTCTTTGATATTGTCTTCAGTCAGTTGCCCAGTCCCTACGATATTGCGCAGGCTCGACGATAAGCGTTCTGTTAAGGTATCAAACATAAATAACTCTCAGTTAAAATAATTCGCAATTAAAATAATTGTTAGGTAAACCATGCCAATGGCTTATAAATAATATTAGGGTGTGTTTTTACGTTAATGGTCGCAATTTAAGCAAATAAAACAGCATATTATCAATACTATAGCATTAAGGTGATTAAAAACTTATAGACGTTTTGCAAAATAGTTGCTGGGTAAACTCTTCAGTTACCGATACAAGATCTTATTTATCATGCCATCGCTCAGCATTTATGAGGAATAAATAAGATGACACTCAATTGGCTGCCATTTTATGATAAATTGGACGATTATTCTAATCATTCTGACACGATCACTTTAGCATTATATTGAGCGGCTATCTTACGCTCATAAAGAGATGAGGCTTTTTACCTGTGCACCTTGCATTCTTACTTGCTAGTATGGCTTATATCATCGTCAGCTTCCACATCGGCTGGGCGCTTATTCAGGATAAACCTATCCATAAAAGCATCAGTTTGGGCTTGCTATTGGTCGGCATGCTCGCACACGCGACGCTACTCTATCCGTACGTCGTTACCTTATACGGGCTAAATTTTAATTTATTTAATGTGTTTAGCCTGACCAGTCTGTTTTTCTTATTCTTTTATGTGCTGTTCTGTCTTTATCGCCCCATTCTTAGCCTCGGAATTTTGGCAGCACCGACTGCCCTGATAGGCATGACGATCGGCTATATAGGCCGCGCTCCTTATCAACCGCTCACGGATATTAGCGTTGGTCTTGAGGCGCATATCTTATTATCACTGGCCGCCTATTGTGTGCTGCTGATGGCAGCGCTGCAAGCGCTATTTTTGCGGCTACAAATCCGTGAACTGAAGCATCAAACTATCCATCGCTTTTGGGTCAATAAATTGCCATCACTGCAAAGTATGGAGAGTCTATTGTTCGATATGCTGTTGGTAGGATTCGTCCTACTAAGTATTGCTCTGGGCATCGGATTTATTTATGTAGAAGACTTGATGGCACAGCATATTGTGCATAAAACCGTGTTTAGCCTGCTATCTTGGTTATTATTTGGCGCGCTACTGTTCGGTAATTGGCGCGCTGGCTGGCGTGGTAAACGTGCGGCTAACATCACCATTTATGCCTTTATCCTACTAGCCATTGGCTTCGTCGGCAGCAAATTTGTGTTAGAGATGCTTTTATAAACTTAGCTTTAAAACCGTAGTGTGATTAAAAGTGGAGCCGCCAATATTATTATTTAATACTACTGGCGGCTTTTTATTAACTCTATTTTTAATGCTTTCTTCTAACTCTAAAACCGCTCTAATTAAAAACCACTGTCTTGTTACCAGTCACAATGACGCGATTTTGCACATGCCAGTTGACGGCACGTGCCAACACATTGCGCTCGATATCACGCCCAATAGCCCGCAACTCTACCACACCTTGACGATGCGTCACACGGTGCACATCTTGCTCAATGATAGGCCCTTGATCCAACTCTGCAGTGACATAATGCGCAGTCGCACCGATAAGCTTGACGCCTTTATCATAAGCTTGACGATACGGGTCAGCACCGACGAAGGCTGGCAAGAACGAATGATGAATATTGATAATTTGCATCGGCCAGCGCTTCACAAAATCAGACGACAATATCTGCATATAGCGCGCCAATACTAGCAAGTCATTGCCTGCCATTAGCTCATGAATCTGCTCTTCTGCCTCTGCTTTATTGTCCTTGGTCACTGGCACATAATGAAAGGGTATACCAAAGTTTTCTACTGCTTGGCGTAAATCTTCATGGTTGCTAACGACAGAGGTTATCTCGCAATCGAGTAATCCACGCTGGTGGCGCCATAATAAATCCAGTAAAGCATGATCAAACTTGGAGACCAAAATACCGACTTTGGTTTGAATAGCATTATCGTGTAAGCGCCAAGTCATATTGTGACGCTTGGCAACCGTATGCCCAAAGCTGGCTTCAAAATTATCAATGATGTCGCTTAACCCTGATAGCGCAAACTCTAAGCGCATAAAATACTGTCCGCCTTCATGAGCAGTTGAATACTGATCAAGAGTAATGATGTTGCCACCATAGCGATGAATAAACTCGGATACCGCTTGCACGATACCGGCTTGATCTTTACATTTAATCAAAAGAGTAGCGGTATCAATGGCAGGGTTAACAGAGGTATTGTTAGAAGATGAAGCTGTTATTGTGGTATCTGATGTCTTATTACTTAACATAGTGCGCCCAATCTAAAAAATTAATCAAAACTTACTACTGGTTTTAGAATCTATTCGTAGTATAAGAAAACAGCTATTTTAGTCGCTTTTACGATATTTTGCTGACTGAGTTGGTTGTTTTTAGTTATTAAGATTCATAACGTAAAAACCCCCAACGCGAGGTTAGGGGTTTTTGGTAATAAGGCCATTCAGCCTATTAACTCATTGCTAGTATTATTCGACTTTGATGGTTTTGGTAAAACCTGCGCCATTACTAACGATTCCTAACGTAGCGCCTAATTCAAACGCTTGATTGAAGTCTACAATATAGCTGTTGTAACCCTGTGACTGTGCATCTGGGCTAATGCCATTGATCGATACAGCATAGCTCGGCTGATATGGAGAAAGTATAACTTTCGTGGTATCTTTTTCAGCGTTGATATTGACACTTAGGCTATTCACGCAGGTTGCGTTGCCTGAACCGAATGGACTGGCATCAGCGATCCAAGGACTGAATAGGGTATTGCCAGTGATATCTAGATCACTTTCCAAATACGGTAGCGAGTAATTCAAACTTTGAGTATTCTCACTCCCATTTAGGAAGGTTGAGGCATCAAACCTTACTTTTACCCAGTTTGAATAGCGGATAGGATAGCGAATCTCGAAATCAGCACGACCTTCTTCATCCGTCACAAACGAGTAACCGTCGTCAGCGAATGTTCCGCCGATGATAGCGACTGGATTAATAGTATCAAGTACAGTGTTATTGTTTACATCATCATCGTTATCTAAGATGTAGTTATATTCTGGGCTGTCCTCACTTGTGATCCAGTTAGACTGTAGTAGGACAGATGTCTTCTCAGAGAACGTTTTAGGTTCTGGCGTATTGACATTGCCATCTACATCTACAGTATCAGCCTCTTGATACAAGATACTGCTATCAAGTAGACACACTCGACCCTGTGCATATTCAACTGCATAAGATTTGATGGATACCTCTTTGTCAGCGACCGCTTTTCCTGAGCCATCCATAACCGATATCGAGCCACGTACGGTATAGTAAATATCGTCAGAGGATATCTTGTTAGCGAACGTCAATGTCGTATAAACCGCATCTTTTGAGACGGTAATATTGATAGGCTTACTGCCAATATTGGTAGGGTCTCTCAGTAGACGAGCGTTAATAGTCACCCCATTGATCGGTGAGCTGGCGTTTGCCAAATACACCACACGTGCCTGACCTTTGCTATCAGTGATGGCAGTGGCTGCAGACAAACGTCCTGCTGACGAATCAGCATCGCGACTGAATACCACGGTTTGCCCTTCAACAGGCACATCGTTTTTATCTTTGACCGTTGCCACAAGCTCAGTGCTACTACCTGGCGTGATGACTGATTTGACAGCTTGGAACAACATCTTAGCTGGCGTGGTGGCTCTAAAACGCGTATCTACGGTTGTTTGATACTTGAGCTGACTATTGCTCATCTCGCCAAGCACTGTCGCTTGCAATACTGCAGTACCAGCAAGTGTCGATGTCAGTACGACTGGAACTGTAATGATATTACCTTGAATATTGGCAGCTGTTATCGCTTTGGTTGAGATGACACTATTATTGCCAAATGTTCCAATCGTCGTCTGCACTTCCAAACGCTTACCAAGCAACGCAGTCGCTTCGGCTGTAGAGTTAGTACGAATTTGTATGTTGATATTTTGGGCAACATTGACATCATAAACGTCTTCGATATTGATGAAGCTAATACCTGCTTGCGATACCTTGACCAAATCAACACTACTGGTACTGCGCTGAATCGTTAATGCGCGCTCACCCGAGGCTCTTACAAAGACACGTAAATTACCGTTATTATCAAAAACCAAGTCACTTTCATTGACAGTAAAGCTGGCTTTACCATCTGTATCAGTAGTCGTATCATCTGCAATGACTTCACCTTCGCTATCAACAAGCTCTACTTTGGCATTGGCAATCGCGCGCCCTGCTCCATCCGTTAAGATAGATGACAAAGTGGTCGTACTATTATCTTTTAGATTTGTTTCAGATGCCGTTAGTGTGAGCGTAGTCCCGATTGCAGATAAACTTAGTGATTTTTGTTCACGTACTTGCATACTGACAGTACCATTAGCATCATATTGCGGCGTGACGATCTTAGCATTGATAACGACACTGTGATTTAGGCGAGCATTGATACTGTTGGCTGCCAACAATACACCGACATCAACCCTGCCAGCCTCATCGCTTATAACCGTACTTGACGTGGTCAGTGCGGCACCGCTTGACTCTAAGTTTTCGATACTTAGCTGTACTGGTACGCCTATGAGTATGCCGCCCTGACTGTCTGTTACGACAAACGAGGCTTGCGTTTGGTCGCCGCCTGTAGTCAATGTTGGCTTATCAGATGATGCCAATAGCTGATAGCTCTCAATTGTTGCAGTATCTACTGCGACAATGTAGTTTTGCTCTAACTCAACATTTTCAGCAGTCGTTGTGGTCGCCGTCAAACGAATGCCAGCTTCTAAAATCGCTTGATTAACGTTAGCACCACCTTCAAGTGTCAGGTTAAATGTCGCCACACCATCACTGTTAGTATTAGCAGTACCATTGGAAACGCTAACGCCTGTTCTTAAAGGATCATCAACATTTAAACTTACTTCGCGATTGGCGACAGCGCCATCTTCATTCTCTAAACGAACGAATACTTTAAAAGTATCACCTTTGGTATTGACGACTTTATTTGCGCCTATAGTTAAGCTTTCTTTTGTACCGTTTACATCTGGTGTCACAGTTGTGACATTGGCGGCTTGAGTAACAATGTTGCCGTTAATGTCAGCAGCAGATAAAGCAATACTAATGCTACTACCGATAGCAGATTTTTGTGATTCAGTTAAGTTATTGGGCACGGCGATAGTGAATACAGCTTTACCCGAACTGTCAGTCGTTTGACTATCAGATACCAAGGTAACTCCTTTACTAGCAACAGAAGCTGGCAGTGCAAGGAAAACTTTTTGACCAGTAACTACGTTACCTTTTTTGTCTTTTGTCACTACTTCAATCTGTGTTTCACCACCGTTTAAGTTTAGAGCTTTTGATGAATTAACAAGCAAAGAAATAGCAGAAGCCATAGACTGGACTTTGACATTAACTTGCTGCTTTTTACCTGTTAGTGTCTCAGTCAAAGTCGCTGTCAAAACTTCTGTACTTAGCGCAGCTTTTTGCTCAGCAGTCAGATCGTTTGAAACCACGACATTGAAGCTAACGAGACCATTTTCATTTGTATTTGCAGTGATATTAGAAGAGCCGATTTGACCGTTGACCGTCAGCAATCCTGCTAATGCACTATTATTAAACACTAACTTAATAGGCTGATTGGCAATTTGCTCACCAGAAGACTGGTCATTCAACTGGGCTTGTATGCTAGCATTACTACCAACGTTATTGAGGATATAGCCTGCTTGGCTGTTAATATTATTGGTAGCATTCAGAATATTTAGAGTGACCACTGGAGTGATAATGGTGACTTTTGTGGCTGCAGAGTTATAGACAATACCATTTTCAACATAAGACAATTGATAGTTAATACCAGTATTTTTAAGGTCGGCACGTTCAGCGGCTGTTAGATCATTTGGTATATTAACCGCAAATAAGGCATCACCATTGAAGTCAGTCATCGCCGACTGA
Organism: Psychrobacter sp. PAMC 21119; assembly: GCF_000247495.1. Lineage (NCBI taxonomy): Bacteria > Pseudomonadati > Pseudomonadota > Gammaproteobacteria > Moraxellales > Moraxellaceae > Psychrobacter > Psychrobacter sp. PAMC 21119. Next base: position 66,540 of record NZ_AHVZ01000038.1, read on the forward strand.
GTGACAGTGACTCCATAACTAAGTGCCTTGGCTCCCAATTGAATAGTAATTTCTTTATCTGAAACTGGCTTAACATTGCTACCTTTAGTCGTAAGCTTAACATTGATATTGCCGTTACCACCTAGCTCACTGATAGATGGTGTCGCAATAGAAGCAAACTGAATGCTGGTTACTGGCTGCTCAACTTTGATATTTCCTGGCAACCTAGACTGAGTACCATCCTCGTCCGTTATTACCGCTGTATAACCAATGCCCGACTTTATCAAATTTTCACGTTGCGTTGGCGTTAAGCTTTTGCTGATGCCAATACTAAATTCTGCTATTCCACTACTATTAGTAATCAGCTCATTACCGATAATAGTAATTCCAGTACTTGTACTTTGATCTAACACTACTTTGACTGTACGACCCACTGCTGCACTACCGTTCTTACGTTTACCAGCAACCTGCAATTTGAACTGCTCTGCTAGCGCGCTAACCGTTGCAGGCAAGCTTTGTACTGACAATTGGATATCGCTCTGGCCTATGTCTGAACCAATACGAATCTTTTCGCTACTGACAGAGCTAGGTACTCCTGAAGATTCTATGATGCTTGCTGTTAAAGCAAATGTTGTCGCCTTTTCTAACTGCAGTTTCTGATCTTCTGTCAAGTTGTTAGGCACTCTTACTGTGTAGCTAACTTCACCTTTACTATCTGTTACTTGCTCAGAATTATTCTGTAGCGTTAGTAGACCAGCATCAGCTAAGCCTTTCGGTAAGCTTGCTGTAACTTTCTGACCTGCAATGATGCCACCGCGATCATTGTTGACACGGAAGCTAATAACGGCACTACCACCTGAGCTTGATAGTTCCTTCTTATTGCTTTCATTAAAGTTGATTTTATATTCTGCAGTAGGTAGATAAACTGTGCTAGAAGCTGTTTTTGAGGTTGACGAACGATTAGGCTCAGTTAAAACAACCGTATAACTAATGCCATCTTTGATAAGAGTTTTGCGGTCAGCCGCGCTCACAGTAGCATCAACATTCAAAGTCACATTGGCTTGGCCTTGAGCGTCTAAAGTCACTTTACTAGTGCTTAGGCTTACTCCGGTCAATCCATTATTAAGTTTGATGGTAGCCGTTGATCCATTGATAGCTGTCGGTACTTTGGCATTTTTGGCAGTAGCAGTAATAGCAATAGTTTGGCTGTCACCATAAGCACTAAGACGACTAGAACTACCAGCCACTGTTAACGCATAATCAGAAACGGGGAGCGCTGCTTTAAACTCACCTTTGGTTTCTTTAGTAGCGCCATTTTCTTCTGCAATATTGATAGCATAAGCGATGGTTTTACCTACTAGCGCTGTACGATCAGCGACTGATAATTTATCATCAACTTGAATCGTAAAAGTAGCTAAACCGTTAGCATCAGTAACTGTAGTACTACCACCAACGATAGCAACTCCTTTGACGTTGGCAATACCCAAGCCAACCGCTACATCTTTGACACGAGCACCCTTGCTATTTTTGGCAATCACACTAAGGGTTGCTGTGTCACCATATACGTTTAAGACGTTATTGGAGACCGAACTGGTAGTCAACGAAGTACTTATATCAAGCTCACTTTCGATAACTTGAGTACCATCACCACTGCCTTCTCTACTTACCGAAACTTTTAGCTCTTGCGGTGCGATAGCTGTACCATCTGCTTTATTGGCAGTCGCCACTAAAGTAAAGCCTTCTGCTATTAGCCTATCTTTATCAGCGACAGCTTGTGGGTTGAGCTTGAGCGTATATATAGCATTACCATCGTTATCAGTAGTTTGGGTACTCTGGCCTTCGATAGTAATACCATTAGTTTCAGAATTGACTACTTGCAAGGTCACTGCTTTACCAGCCATCGCTCCACCAGAACTCACTTCGGCAGCTTTGACAGTGACACTAAAGTTCGTTTGCTCATTGGATAGCTCAATAATAGTAGGCGCTGTACTGAGTTTTTGTAAAAAGAAATCAGGTTCAACACTTGGGACTTGCTCACCGCCACCGTCAGTACCACCACCCGTCCCAGGTTGCGTTACACCCAAATCAGGTGCAGGTGCAATAGAATCTACTGTGTCACTATCGCCACCACCACCGCAACCTGCTAGGGCTAATGCGCAAGTCAAAGACGTGAGTTGAAAAAGCTTAGAAGTAAAGGGTAATGAGCTATATGACATGTTTTGAACTCCGCATCGGCAGTAATTTTTCGAGCAAATAAGTAAAATAACATTACACAGAATCATGATAGATTGGCAATGATACATAGATTTACATTAAAGCCAGTTGTATTAACAGATTGTATTAATTTTATAACAGCAACTTTACTGACTTTTGTTATAACTTACAACTAAAAATTAACCTTTACCGTTAAATAATCAATCACATAGTTCCCTCATTTCAGGTATAATAGCTCGCGTTGAAGCAGACAATTATCATAAAAATATTTGAGTATTCATTACTTTTATGGTATAAATGTCGGCTTTAAAATTTTCTGAATTGGTTAGCCTGTTATTTGCCTTTAGATGACAGTCATATCAGCTCAACCTTCATATAGTTTTGTTTGGTGCAAAGCTGCCGCTTGCTGTGTCCATGCCGCAAATACGTGCAACTTGCCCAGACTGGTATGAGAAAAACTCATACCTCATAGATTAGGAGTTCGCCATGTCTAGAGTTTGCCAAGTGACTGGAAAGCGCCCTATGGTGGGTAATAATGTTTCGCACGCAAACAACAAAACCCGTCGTCGCTTTCTACCAAACCTTCATAACCATCGTTTTTGGGTAGAGTCTGAAAATCGTTTTGTACGTCTACGTGTGTCTACCAAAGGTATGCGCACCATTGACAAACTTGGTATCGATAAAGTGTTAGCAGATATGCGCGCACAAGGTCAAAAAGTATAAGTGACGACTGGTAGCTTAAGGACATCGATTATCTTTGTCACTTAAGCTGCTATTCTGCTACATTTATTGTAGCCATTTAATTTTTTAGATCCGTACCTATCGTTTGAAGACCCCTCATTTACAGGAAAGCTATCATGAGAGATAAAATTAAGTTAGTATCAACTGCTGGTACTGGGTATTACTACACCACTACCAAAAACAAGCGCACTATGCCTGGCAAAATGGAAATCAAAAAGTTTGATCCAAAAGTACGCCAGCATGTGATCTTTAAAGAAGCTAAAATCAAATAATTGCTGTTATTTGAACAAAAAAAGGGTATATCAATTGATATACCCTTTTTTTATTGCTGACGTTTTGACTATTTGCGCTTAACTTGCCTTACTAACTTGCTCGCTATTATTAATAGCCATACAGAAACAGCTATGCAGATTAGATTAACTATAGTGTGTTGGCTCTTTATCATAGACATGCGCATGCCATTGGCTCATCTGCTTTTGCATGATAACTTGAATCGCCGCATGAATCATGTGCTGACCTATCGCTTGCGTATCACTACCAAGCAACTCTTTTAGTTTTTCAGAAAAATCAATGGTCATCAGCGGCGCTTCATCTTGTTCAGCGTCACGCAATAACAATCGACCATCATCCGCCTCTACTAGCTCGAGTGTGGTCTCTTTGGCAAATCCTGCAAATTGATCGGTACTTTCGTTGTCTACTTCTATTTCATTATCAATGTCGTATGGCATTCACGTTATCCTTATTATCCCGTTTATCGCTGCAAAGAAACCCTAATAATTCATTTAATAAAGCTAACATTTGACAGTAACGCGGGTAAAACTATCTTACTCATACAATGGACGCTTTGACCTTAGAATTCAAGGGCTGTCACGCAAGTCTTACATATCAATGCAACTTTCACCTGCTGACGCTGCAAACCAATTAACGCCAATAGCGTAGTTTTGCGATGGTAAATAAGAAGGCCACAAACATGCCGAGGTAATACATGAGCTTTAACTCTAACGTCGGATCTCGATATTTAAACGGCAAGGCAACGGTGGCGGTAGCCGTCGGAAATATCAACAGCATAAGCAGCCAGTTTTCGATGACATTTAGCCAGCCTTGAAAATCTGTACCATGACGCAGTGATGCCAACCCTAACAGCAGACACGCGATAATTAAGCTGGTAAATAAGCCATTTGGTAAGTCTTTTGGATAAATAATGTTAGCAATCTTGGTCGGTATGATTCGCATGTAAAATTCCAGTCATGCTTATAGAGCATGACTTAATGATGAAAAAGTGTGTAAAAACCGCTTATAAAAAATATTGCCATATTAAGGTCTGTTGAACATTCAAATATTAGGACTGCTGATCGCTAAAATCGCATCAAACTAGGCGTAAACCGACGATAATGTCGAGACCTTAGCTAGGTTTATAACAACGTTTGAGGTGATTTTAGCATCAGCCTTTCAGGGCAGGGCTATTTTTTGCCAATACATGGCGAAATTGTCTACCCTAGAATAACTAGGCGTCAAAAATTTCACTGCGTATTGTCTAAAAAATAGACACTGCCAGTACCACATTTGCATGTTTAACAAACCCTAATCATCAGTCGGTATCATATAATGAATAAAAATTCTAAAGATAGACTTATACGTATATTAGTAGGATATGTCGGACTCTATCCAACACTCCTAATTGTATTAACGTTATTGAAGCCTGTGACTCAAGGATTAAGCCTGCCAGTGGTGGTATTAATTGAAACGATCATACTCGTTCCGTTGACACAGCTAGTGTCCTTCCCACTAGCAGGCTGGGTCATTGAGCGTCTAAGCAGAAAAAAGTGATCGTTTTTCGCAGTGTTCACTGGTAAACCATCATATTATTCCAGCTCTTCAATCAACTGCTTCATCTCAGCGATTTCACGCTTTTGTGCTTTTATAATATCGTCAGCGAGCTGTTGTACACGCGGATCTTCAATATCAGCGCGACTACTGGTAAGAATAGCAATCGAGTGATGCGGTATCATCGCTTGCATCCAATCGACTTGATCGACAGTTGCTTGTGATCGCACGCCCCAAATACCAACAGCAAACATCAATACGCTCAGACCATAAATCATTAAGTTGACCTTGGTCTTCTTATACATATTGGTCATAAATGCCAACATGACCACTGCCATACCGGCACCCATGTAGAGCGCCATATAAGCTCGGGTTTCACTAAAGTAAATATGATCCCATTCATAAGTATTGAAATACATCATGATGTACATCACAATCGTAGACGTCACAATCATCAGGGTGAACTTTACATAAGGGTTCATGCCCTGTTGATGATCCATGTTGTTTTGATCTGAAGTATTCATAGTATATCTCCTATTATTTTAATAATTGGTGTAATGGACATTTTTCATGCTGACGTAGGGTCTAACGCTATATACTGTCTATATTTCCAAGGAATCAACGCCATGAATCAAAAAACTGCCCTTTTTGTAGTGATAAACACACCAAGAAGAATGGACGTAAGCTTGGCAAACAGCAGTATCAATGTCTAGCTTGCAGGCGGCAGTTTTAGGT